>NZ_CP029033.1:922987-1230649 GCF_003073475.1 Actinobaculum sp. 313
TTGGCGGTGTACTCTCCTTGAACATAGTCGTCCATCTGGCCTTTGTAACCATCACGCACGCGGTCCGTACTGTCACCAGCTAGCGCTGCTGAGTGATAGTCGGCGGCAAAGTGATCCATCGTGGCGTTCGTCAAGCCGCTCAGTGCTTCCTTATCGTGGCCGAGGTCAATATAGAATCCCGAACTGCGGAGGTTTGATGTCTGTTCCGTTGTGAGCTTTAAATGATAACGTTGGTCGTTAGGATCGTAGACTCCCTCGTGAGCCCCTGATGTACCAGTGGCCCGTTTCATAGCTAGGTCACCAGCATACTCTTCTAAGATCGCAGCGGATGCTGACCGCAATCCGCGGTTCTCATACCCGTAGCGATCCTGTCCATTGTACTGGGAGTCCTCATGGGCAAGTCCGTAGGAATACCCATCGAGATACTCGGAGACAATATACGGGGCAGCGCTGTTGGAAGTGTCGCTGGTCACATCGTCGATGATCTTACCCAGCACCATCCCTTGGTCTGCGTAACCCCAGTATTGTGGATTGTCAGTCGTGATTTCCTCTCCGTAACCGTTCCTGCGGACGGTGAAGGTATCGTTCGGTGCGAATCGGTGCCCGGTCATATATTCAGTCACACTAAGAGGTGTTCCGTCGGAACCAGTCACGAGGCTATCCGCTGCCATGAAC
The DNA here is from genome assembly GCF_003073475.1 of Actinobaculum sp. 313. Taxonomy (GTDB): domain Bacteria; phylum Actinomycetota; class Actinomycetes; order Actinomycetales; family Actinomycetaceae; genus Asp313. The sequence goes on from NZ_CP029033.1 coordinate 923,663, forward strand.
TTTCGAACAGTTGAGATGCGTTGCTCATTCATACTTGCAGCAGTCGCTGCATCGATCCCACTTCCTGAAGGCCCGTCCATAAGCGTGAGAAGAGCGTAGACAGGATCCGCAGATTTGGGGCTATCGCCGAAGAAGCCTCCTGGATCACAACCGCGAGCGGAATAGACGCCACCAGCGTATGCGCTTTGAAGATGCTCGTTGTCCCATTTGAGCATGTCTTGGGCAATTGACGGTTTTCCGTCGTCATAGCCATTCAGGAAACCATCGCCTATGACAAGCCCTGTGCTGCCTGCTGCCTCGCTGCCTGCTGCGGCTAGTGCTGATCCAAGCCATTGGTAGCCGTAAATAGGATTGTCCCGACTGTCGGTACCATAGGTGGCATTGCCAGCTGCTCTGACTTGTTCTGCGAAAGCTTTCTGCTGTTCTTCTACTGAATTGTGGCTGTCCGAGTAATGCAGGGCCCCCTTATTCATTTCCCACATGTTGCAGTACTCCGAAGAAGCATCGTTGCCACCAGTGGCCAGTACGACCATGGTTCCGACTCCGGCATTGAGTTCTGAGGCGCCTTCCCAGGACGCGTCGGTCTGTTCTAAGATCCGAATCATGTCCGCAGGATCTACTTTCGCGGCGAGGGCGTTCGCGAAGAAGGGGTTGTTAAACTCGTCGCCGTACTTCTCAACAAATTCCTTGACTTCTTGCTCGGTCAGGTCTGAATCGTCAAAGAACTCGGCGGCTTCTGCCGCTTCCGTTTGAGCATGATTCCATTGGGCTTGCGCTCCGAGAATACCATCGTCATCGCCAAAGAGCGCAAACTCCACCCCGCTGCGATTGACGGTTGTGGTGGTGGTTGCTCCGGGGACCGTGGTTGATGCCTGATCTCGCGGGATGAAGCTATCCGCAGCACTGTTCACCCAGTTTGCTGAAGTGAGCGCAACCGCGCCGAGTGCCATAAGGGCTTGGGTGTACTTGACTTTTGCGTCGGCTTGGTCAAATGCTGCAGTGGTCTCCGCGACTTCCTTCTTGGTTGCTGCCTCGTCGTCGCTGATTTCTCCTGCTTGCAGCGAATCGTCAATCCCCTGTATCGCTTTGTTATAGGTGTCGATTGCGTTGTCCCAGTCTGTTTGGGCGGTCTTGACTTCGCTGATTGCGGTCCCAAGCGCCTCGGCGTAGTTGTCTAGCGCCTTTTGAACAGTGGGATGCTGGTTGACGGCCTTCTTGATGGCATTCTGCAAGCTCGTAGCGGAGGCGGCGTGAGCATCGGCTGCCGCGCCCGTCCAGGTTGTGACTGTTGATCCGTTTACGGCAACCTGTGTTTCCCCCATGGCTTCGCCTGCACTTGTGATCGCTTTGCCCAGTTGTTCGACGGAATCGACCTTGTTCTCGGGTAGGGGGAGTGCTTCGCTCGCGGCGGTGGAAGAAAAGGTAGGCATCAGTCGTCATCCTCCGCGAGCATCATAAAGTCAAAGTTCTCGGTGATTTCGGTTTCGGTTTGGTCGTAGTCGTCGGCTCCTTGTTTGATTCCGGACCCCAGCATCGATGCCGCGTCAGAGAACTCTAGGCAGGCTGTGTTCATAAGGCTCACGAAGTATGCGCAAGCATCGGAAAGAGTGGAAGAGTTGTTGACAACATTGTCTTTGACCTCGTAGCAATCGTATGTCAATCCTCGGTATCCGCCAGCAATGTTTACGAAGGTCTGCGAGTCGCTCCAATGGCTGGCCTGTTGGATTCCCGCTGCTTCTCTGTCGAACTTAAGCTCTGACATCTGCGCTCCTTACTATCGGTGCTCGGATTGGTGAGAACCGCACCGATGCATGATGAGTGTTGCTGGCACCGAGTGTAGGCGCTGAGCCAAACCTCCGCAAGCGGAATGTGGTATGCATCATAGAGGTTTGCCGAGGAGGATTGGCTCGGCTCGAGGAGTATCACGTTCGAATTCCGGTGGTGGAACTCTGCCGCTGGTGTGCCAGCAGTACAACTCGCCCTGCTTGGTGGTGGCGCAGCCGGAGTTGGAGGAGAGGACCATGCTGGTCAACTCACTGTCTATCTGGGTTGAGGGTGCAGCTGTTGATGCTGGATCCCCGGCTTGGCAGAGTGCACGTCCCTGTTTGATTGAGCAGGCATCGAGTCCGCTGTTATCCATCGGTCCGCTCCACGTCGTCGCAGGTGCATCAAGCGGCGAGGTGAGCGATATTGATCGTGGAAGGAGTGGTTCTTGCACGACGCCACGGAGGTAGTCGTCTTTAGTGGTTCCTCCCCAGCAGATGCCTTCTTGGGATTCGATCCAGATGCATGGGGCTCGGCTTGCGTAGAGCGCTTCGGCTGGTGCGGGAAGCTCCACGTCAACCCACGTTCCCGGGTCGGTGACGGACTGATCGCTGATACCGTCGCCAAGCCAGCCGTAGTTGCGAACTCCTCGGCAGTGGACAGCGCCGTCACTGTCTATAAAACAGAAGTAGTCGCCGCCCAACTTGACGTCGCGGTACCTGCTGCCTTCTAAAACACGTGTGGGTTCTTTGAGAGTTCGACCGCGATCGGCGCCGAGCGTCTTGTATCCATTCGTGCCCCAGCAGCGCAGACCATCCTCGAGTGCCGCACACGATGTGCCGGGGCCGACGTAGACCTCGTTGGCAGGTCCGTGGAGATGGATTTTGACGGGGACAAGGTGCCTTCGATTTTCGGAAGGGGAGACTTGGTTGAAGTGATTGTCACCCCAACAATAGACGGAGCCTTCAGCGCCAAGCGCGCACGTGTGATCCCAACTCGAATCAAGGTCGACGATAGTAACCGGTAGGTCTACCGCTTGAGGTGTGGTAGCCGAACTGCCTTCGTAGCCTGTCCCGAGGTATTCAGAGGCACCCCAACAGTAAACTTCTCCGCCATCGGTCAGCGCACAGGTGTAGGCGCCGCCGCCGGTGACCTTAGTGAAGAAAGCGTCAACGCGTGTGTCTTTTTCCCACGGACGCCACAGCAACACGGCGACGAGCGCGATGATCGGAAGAGCCACAAACAGCGCACGCCGAATGCGGAAAGATGTCATGCCTCCCTCACCGCTGCTCCTCCTCGATCTTCTGTACATTGGCGGGGTAGGTCGTCCACGTCCGGTCCTTCGCCCACTGGCCGTCGGTCAGCATGACCCGCGCGTTGCCGATATCCCGGGACATCAGCCAGAGGACGTCGTCGTCATCCTGCCAGAGTACTCGGACCGGGTGCGCACTCATCTGGTAGCGTTCGTCATCGCTCCACACCACCTCGCCGTCGGAATCCTTGATCGCCGGGTAGAGGTTGCGCTTCCCATCAATGTCTTCGTCGTAGAACTCCACCGTGTAGTTACCCGACGGCGACGTGCGCGTCTCGCCGTCAACCAGTACCGCAGGGTCGGGCCCGGGAGAACGAAGCCATAGAACGAAGAGGCCGATGGTCAAAGCCAGAGCCGGCACAAGTACCGCGATTCCAATACCCGCCATCAAGCGGTGCTCTTGTATCCATGTACGCATGAGTGCTGCTGTCCTTTCCGATGAACGCGCCATTCCGGCGAGTGTGGCCGTCCGCTCTAAGGCGGGCATATGACTCCTGTATCGTAGCGGCATCCGCGTCTGCGTGCGTTACGGATGGTCAACCGGCAGTCAGACCGTGTTCCCGCTGGCGTCGAGTGAATCGACGACGGCTAAGAAGAGGCCCCGAGATCCACGGCTCCAAGGCTGCCACCGCCAAGATCGCTCGTTGCCTCCATTGCAGACAACATGGTGACGAATCGGTCAATGTCCTCACGTAGGTTGGTGGTGAAGCCGCCGTCGTACCAGTTGCGCAATACGGCAATAATTGCCCAGATCACTCCCGAGGCAAGTACCCGGGCGGTCGGAAAGTCCCAGCGGCCAGACTCCGCCGCCGCCCGGGCGATGGCGTCGACCTCTTCATTTACGATGCGCGCCATCGCGCCTTGGATAGACGGAACCTCCAAGCACAGCCGCGTGCGGAGAACAGTCACGTCCATGTCCTGGACGAAGTGACCGCCCCAGACTTCCTCCAGTGCGCGGTTCACGCTCTCGGCCAGGCTGAGGCCATCTGCGAGGCAAGAACTCAACGAGTCGCGGATGCGGTCGTCGTACTCGTCGTGCAGTACAAGCCCTTCCTTCGTGCCGAAATACCGGTAGAGCGTGCTGGGGGAGACCAGCGCCGCGTCGGCCACTTGCTCAATGCTGACCGCATCGAAGCCATGTTTCTTGAACATCTCTAGGGCAACACTCTGCACATGCCGCATCGTCGCAGCTTTCTTGCGCGCTCGCAGGCCGAGACGCGGCGCACCACTCTCAAGTGGAGTGCCGGTGAACTGCGTATCGCCGGGCTGGGCGCCGGTTGCCCTCTTGCCAGCCTGAGCGCTGGTTGCCCTCTCGCCGGGCTGGGCGCTAGTTGCCCTCTCGCCGCGCCTCGCCGCGCCTTTGCCGACCGTGCCAGCGGAAACGCGGTCACGCGGGGTGGCGGCACGTTTGCCACTGTCGGCTGCAGATGATCTCGGCATGGCTTCCCCTCTCCGGACGTGAACCCGCTGATGACTCACGACGCGAACCCGTTGATGCCCGGGATACAAACCCCTTGATGCCCGGGATGTGAACCCGCTGAAAGGGACCGGGAACCTCCGCAGGCCTTAGTTTCGGCGGGTCCTCGCATTCGCGACTATGTCAAGGATACCGACCCGACGGGAGTCTTGCTCCTACGGCCTCCCAGCACCCGGCCACTAATGCACAGTCGGCGTGTTACGCGAATCTGCGCTGCGGCAGACCCTTGACACGCCGAGAACAAAGAGTAGAGTGACTATTATGAGACAGTCACTATCAGATTTAATGTTGGAAGGGCGTGACTTACATAAGTCCTTCGGCAGTATCACCGCCCTTGCCGGTCTGGACCTCGCCGTTGCTCGCGGAGAAGTGCACGGATTCCTCGGTCCCAACGGTGCGGGTAAATCCACAACAATCCGCGCTGCACTCGGGCAGCTGCGGCTGGACGGCGGCCATATGACGGTGTTCGGTCTGGATGCCTGGGATCGTGCCGTGGATATCCACGCCCGGCTCGCCTACGTTCCCGGCGATACCATGCTCTGGCCCGGCTTGACCGGCGGACAGTGTATTGACGTTCTAGGCGGATTCCATGGCGGGATGAATCGGCACCGCCGCGACGAACTCATCGAACGTTTCGAGCTCGACCCGAGCCGCCGCTTCCGAACCTACTCCAAGGGAAACCGCCAGAAAGTAGCTCTAGTAGCCGCGCTGGCCTGCGACGTCGACCTGTTGGTGCTGGACGAGCCCACATCGGGACTCGACCCGCTGATGGAAGCCGTCTTCCAGCAGGTCGTTGCTGAACGCAACGCGGAAGGCACGAGCGTGCTGCTCTCCAGCCACATCCTTGCCGAAGTTGAATCGCTGTGCGACACCGTGACCGTGGTGCGGGCAGGGAGGCAGGTGTTCACGGGTTCGCTGGCCGACCTGCGAGCCACGGCAGCGACCACCGTCGACGTCGTGAGCGACGCCCCGCTGCCGGGTGTGGGACGACTAGCAGGTGTCAGCAATGTACAGGTGCGAGAAGTGCCACGCGGTGTACGAAGCACACTGTTGGCCGAGGCGGACGCTTTGCCCGCAGTGCTGGCGTTACTCGGGTCCGTGTCGGTTTCGCAGGTGGCCGTACGCCCGCCGAGTCTAGAACAGCTCTTCCTGGAACGGTACGCCGACGACGGCGACGATCGGGAAGCAGGAAGTGCAAGCGGCGTTCAATTGGAGCGGGGCGGAATCAACGGCGTCAACTGCCAGGCGGACGGTTCGGACGGCGTAAACCGGGAAGAATGCGGACCTGACAGCGCTGAGCGCGAGCCGGAGAGTGTAAGCGGTGCCGGGGCCGAGTTGAGCGGGGTGCACGGTGGCAAGCCCGAGTCGGGCGGAATCGAAGGCTGGACGCGATGAACACCGCCCTCTCAACAGGACGCTCCGAGGTCACTCCCGCAGTAGATCGCGCCGTATCCGTCGGCTCGGCACGCCACCCAGTCGCCCGCTCAGCGGGCGATCACTCCGCCACCGGACGTGGCGTGGCGCGGCCCTTCGCGAGCTTGCCGCGTGCGCTCATGCTCGGCGCCCGCACGGCACGGCCGACTCTCACCCTGACCGTGCTTATCTGCGCCCTACTGGTTGCCGCGGTTGCCTCCGGCATCAAAGGGTTGTATCCGACGTTATCCGAGCGCGTGGCCTACGCGGCGAGCGCGGGGGAATCCGTGTCATCCGCCGCGTTCAACGGCCGGGGCTATGGCCTGACCACACTGGGTGGGATCACGGCGGCCGAGGTTGGTTTCCTCGGGCAGATTCTCTTCCCCCTGCTGGGAATTGTGGTTGCCGTGCGCCTTACTCGCCGCGAGGAGGAGAGCGGACGGACCGAATTGCTCACCGCGTCGCGGGTGGGGCGTTTGACACCGTTGGTATCGGCCGCCGGCCTGATGATCCTGACCGCTCTCGCAACAGGAGCGGTGATGACCGCCGGGATGGTCGCAGTCGGCCTGCCCGCTGCTGGTTCGGCGTGGTATGCGGCTGCGGCGGGCGCTTGCATCCTGTTCTTCGGTGCCGTCGGCCTGCTGCTGGCTCAACTGTGCCAACAGGCCCGCAGTGCGCAGCAACTCGGGATCGTCATCTTCAGCATTGCATACCTGGTCCGTTTTCTCGTGGATGGGCTGGAACTCGGCGTCGTGTGGCTGAGCCCGCTCGGGTGGCTTCCGGAAGTCCGTTCCTTCGATGCTCCACGCGCTTGGCCCCTGGTGGCGTACGGCGCCAGCGCGCTGCTTTTGCTGCTAGCCAGTGGCATGGCCGCCGTGCGGCGCGATTTGGGTGCGGGGCTCATCGCGCCCAAGCCCGGGCCGATTCGCGGCAGTGGGCATATTTCCGCATGGAAGCTGGCGTTGCGCAGCGAGCGGACCGCAACCGTTACCTGGGCCTTCGTCGCCTGCCTGTGGGCGCTTCTTATCGGAGGCTTCAGTACGGAGATGACGAAGATCATCAACGACAATCCATCGCTGCTCGAAGCGATGGGCCTGGAACGAAGCACCGACCTCATGACGATGATGGCCTCGATTATCATCGTCGCGGCCGCCGGGGCAATCAGCGTGCAAGGTGCTTCGCATTTCGGTGCGGAAGAAGCGGCAGGGCGAATAGGTTTGCTCGCGTCCACCCGCTGCCCGCGGGCCAGACTGTGGGCAGGGTGGTGGGCGGCGACGTTGCTTTCCTCCCTCCTCGTGGTTGCTGCCTCCGCCTTGATACTCGGCATTGGCACGGCCGCATCCTCCGGGCAGTCCGAGTCGATCCGCACGGCAGTGGAGGTCGGCAGTTCATACCTTGCCTCGGTGCTCCTCATCGGTGCGCTATCGGCGGTGCTCGCCGCGATCGGCCCGCGCTGGCCGGTGGTGGGGTGGGTGGCTATCGCGTGGACGGTGGTGGTCGGATTCCTCGCCGAGGCGTTGCAACTACCGGAGTGGGCGCGCGATATCTCGCCCGCGCATATGGTGGGCGTGCTTCCCGTGGACACTCCAGACCCGCGCGTGATCGTCGGGCAGTTGGCGGCTGCCACGGTGTTGCTGGGCTGTTCGCTGTTCATTTTCCGACGCCGCAGCTTGAAGGCGGGGTGAGGGGATGAGCGGTGCCTCAACCGACATCATCTGCCTCGGATTCTCCGGATATCGGGTAGCAGCGTGGTCGAGTCCTAGTCCTTGGTCCACTGCTGATCGATATTCACAACTCGTGAATCTCCGATGTCGAATGACAGAAGCCGGAGTACATCGGCATCTTCCTGCCAGGCGATGCCAACGGCATGAGCCTTCATGAGATAGCGGCGATCCACATGGTTCCACGACGTCGAGTCGATATCCGTTACTTCACGAATGGACGGAATCGGATGAATCCGGGTGGTCCGAAAACGTCTCCATATCGGTGTTCGACTGATCGCCGTGATGGAACCGCTCGTAGACCACGCACGCCAGCGCGGTAAAGCATAGGAACGCAAGGAAAAACGGGGTGAGAAGCGTCCCAAGGATGCTTCGAAAAGACTGCGTGGGATCTTGCTGCCGCGCCGCATCTACGATCTCTGACCAATGTGCCAAGTTATATGCACTCAGTGCGATATATAGGGCACTGAACACTCCGAACAATGCCGTTGGTTGCTGCCATCGTAGTTTTTGGCTTCTTGCCTTCTCGTAGAGCCACATCAAAATAGACAAGAGGATGGCCGCGAGTCCGCACGATAGTACCCAGCCGATATCCTGCGGTGCCTTGAGGCCGCCGGTAAAAACGGCTGTAGCGGGAACTGCCAGCAAGCAGCAAATGATGAACCCGAGGAAAACGCGCAGTGCGCGCGGTTTCGGTGTCGTGCCAGGCATCCTTTGTTTCCGAGTCGAAAGTGCCGAAGTACTCGGAGAGGTAGTCATGGCCGTCTGACGCTCTCGAGACGGGCTTCCAATTGCCCGGCAGGTACGTCGCGATTGGCTTGAACGGGTCATGTTCCCTTTCTTCGAGTACGCGATCAAAATCCCAGTCGGCGGAGGCGTCAAGCCAAAGGTTGCTGAGACTGAATTACGCAGCATGCCCAGAGCAGAACAAGCTGAGTTTAAACCGGTGTCTGCTTCTGCGGGCGTTAAGCAAGCAGAAGTGTTCGATTCTGTTGGCTGTCGGCCTGAGCGGTATCCGCGAAAGTCTACTTTTCCTCCGAAGCATTCAGCAAGGCGCGCGGCCTACTTGAGAATCTTCTCCTTGCTTTGGCGAGTGACCTTCCTCTTCGGCGAAACGGGGGCAGAGAACCCACGGACGCGCTACATGAACCTTCGGACGCGCTACATGAAACGAGGAGAGAGGCCACCGTACCGCCCCACAACCCCTCACCTTTCGCCGCAAACGGGTATGATGGCCCCGTCCCATCGTTGATAGGCGAAGGTCGGACGGGGCTGACCGGCCGTGAGGAGCATGGATATGTCGCAGCCGCGCATTGGACTGTTGGGTGCTGGTCGCATCGGCGTGATGCACGCCGGGTTGCTGGCACCGCGCGTGGGCGGCCTCGTCGTCGCCGATAGGCGTGCGGAGCGGGCGGAACACGCCGCGAGCCTCTACGGCGCCGAGGTTCGCAGCCCCGATGGCCTACTGGCCGCCACCGACCTGGACGGCCTCGTCATCGCCACTTCCACGGACACCCATGCGGACCTCATCTGCCGTGCCGTCCGCCTTGGTATCCCGATCTTCTGCGAAAAACCCATTGCCCTGGACATCCTCTCTACGCGCCGGGCCGGGGACGCCGCAAGGCAGGCGAATGTGCCGGTTCATGTCGGATTCCAACGCCGCTTCGACCCGGCGTACACCACTGCACGCCACCGTGTGGCCGCTGGCACAATTGGAGACCTACGCCGCATTCACATGGGAACACTCGACCAGGTGCCTGCCGCCCGCGAATTCCTCGCTGCCTCTGGCGGCATCTACACCGACTGCCTCATCCACGACTTCGACGTGTTGCGCTGGGTCAGCGGTAGGGAAGTGGAAGAAGTCTTTGCCTTCGGTACAGACCTCGGCCTGGCCGATTTCGCAGACTTCGGCGACGTCGCCGAAACAACCGTCACCATGCGCATGGAAGACGATATCCTCGTGACCGCCCACTCCTCCCGCTTCAACGGAGCCGGATACGACGTGCGAATGGAACTGCACGGGACGGCGGGCACCGACGTCGTCGGAATGGACGAGCGCCTTCCCGTGCACTCGCTGGAACCCGGCACCACCTATCCGAGCGGTGAGCCGTGGATCGACTTCATCGCCCGCTTCAAAGACTGTTACGAACGCGAACTGGACGCCTTCCTCGCCATCATCACCGAAGGCGCCGGCGTTCCCTCAACCATCGACGACGCCGTCGCCGCCTTGCGTATCGCCGCCGCCTGCGGCATATCGCGCCGAGAGCACCGCCCGGTACGGATCGCCGAAGTTGAGGGATGGACGCCTGATGGATTTACGGCTCAACGCAACGCTTTTCGATTACTCATTCGTCGCCGTCTACCTCTTCTTCGTCATCGCCATCGGCGTGGTCACCAAGCGCAAGGTTCTCACCTCCGAGGATTACTTCCTCTCTGGACGTTCCCTTCCGGCGTGGATCTGTGCACTGGCCTTCCTCAGTGCCAATATCGGGGCCACCGAGCTGATTGGCATGGCGGCCAACGGCTCTCAATACGGTTTGGCAACAGTGCACTACTACTGGATTGGCGCGGTGCCGGCCATGGTGTTCTTGGGCCTGATCATGATGCCGTTCTATTACGGATCACGCGTGCGGTCGGTGCCCGAATATTTGCGTTTGCGTTTCAACCGCCCCACGCATCTGTACCAGTCCATCGTCTTCGCCGTCGCCACCATCCTCGTGGCAGGTATCAACCTCTTTGCGCTTGCGCTTCTGATCAACGTTCTGATCGGATGGCCGCTCTGGGCGTCAATCATCGCTGCGGCCGGGGTTGTACTGTTGTACACCACTATGGGCGGACTTACTGCCACCATGTACAACGAGGTGTTGCAGTTCCTCATTATTGTGGCCTTCCTCGCGCCGCTGACCGTGGGTGGGCTGGCACGGGTCGGCGGGGTTTCTGGCCTGATCGACACCATCAACAGTACGCAGGTGCTGGGGGAGAATGGCCTCTCGGTGTGGGGTGGCACCGGTCTCGGTAACACGACCAACCCGTATGGCAACTGGATCGCGCTGCTGCTGGGTATGGGATTCGTCAACTCCTTCGGCTACTGGACCACTAACTTCACCGAGGTACAACGCGCGCTTTCGGCCAAGGACATGTCTGCGGCCCAGCGCACTCCTATTATTGCCGCGATCCCGAAGATGCTTCTTCCGGCGATTATCATCATGCCCGGGCTGGTGGCGGCGGTGCTGATCCCGGAGTTGAGTGATGGCACCCTTTCACATAATGAAGCGCTTCCCGCACTTATCGGCGAGATACTGCCCACCGGTCTGGTGGGGTTGGCGCTGGCCGCGCTGATCGCTGCCTTCATGGCCGGCATGGCCGCCAACGTCTCCTCCTTCAACACGGTTGTCACCTATGACATCTGGCAGACCTATGTGCGCCCTGGCCGCAAGGATACGTATTATCTGCGGGTCGGCCGCAAGCTCACTGTTGCCGGGGTGCTAGTTGCGGTGGGGGCGGCCTTCATTGCCGCCGGTTTCAACAATATTCAGGACTACATCCAACTCCTGCAATCGATTTTCAACGCGCCGCTTTTCGCCACGTTCATTCTTGGCATGTTCTGGAAACGGATGTCGCCCTGGGCGGGGCTGTGGGGGCTGGTAGCCGGCGCATTGGGAGCAGCGGGCGTGCAAGCCGGGTACATGGCGGGCATTCTCGAGTTCAATTCGCAGCAGGCCGCCTCCTTTACGGGCAGCGGCATGGCTTTCATTTTCGATATCACCGTCTCGGTGATTATCACGCTGCGCGGGCGGCCGAAGGCGGACGAAGAACTGGACGGTCTAGTGTGGGGACGCACAAAAATGCCGATCCGCGGTGCGCAGCCGGCGCCTGACCTACACAGGGTGGCGGTTAAGGCCGAGCGGGAGCGGGTAGCCGAAGGTGAGAAACTCAAGTGGTGGGAGAACCCGTGGCCGCTGGGCATCGCGGTTCTGATCTGCCTGGTTATTCTGAATGTGGTGGTGGGCTGAGATGGAAATGTCGTCCTCTAAGCAATCGAGCGGAGCAAGCCGGGCGGATAGTTGGCCGGATGCGACAGGGCGCAAGAGCGAACAAGCACACGGCTCGGCTCAAACGCGCGGCTCGGTTCAAACGCGCGGCTCCGCTCAAGCGCGCGGTTCCGCCCAAGCGCATGGCTCCGCCCAGATGCGCGGCTCTGCCGAAGCGCGCGGCTCCGCCGAAGCGCAGGACGAGACCTCTAGCCCGCGTGCGCGGCAACAACATGATGTGAGCTCTGGTGACGGGGTCGCCGTTGATGGTGTGACGGGCACGCAGGTGCGTGTAGCTGGGGAGGTGAGAGCGGCTGGCACGGGGGTGAACGTGGCTGACACGGAGACAGGCGTTACTGGTACGGGGGCGAGTGTGACTGGTTTGGGGGCGACTGCGGCTGGCGCGGCCGGCAACGAGGAAAGAGTGGCTGTCAAGGAGACGAGCATGGCTGGTACAGGGGCGACTGCGGCTGGTATGGAGGCGGGTGCAACTACCTCGCAACGTGCGGTCAGCGTTCGCAGGCCGCATATGTCCGTTCTCGACCTGCGAACCTGGATCGTCGCTTTGTTCCTCGTGATGGGCGGAATGCTCGCCTTCTACGGGGCCTTTTTCGTTAGCGATGAAGACCTTGCCAAGGCAGCAGGTCTGAACCTTGACCTGTGGTGCGGATTGGGGATGATCGGTGTGGCCGCACTGTTCTTCCTCTGGCTGTGGCTCCGCCCGCACGAGTCCGTCAAAGATCGCGGCCGGTGATTCGGAAGGCTCCTCGGCGCTATTGTCGGCTTCAAAGGATGCGTGACCGGTGGCGGTGTTTTCACCGACGTTGTTTGTATGCGCCCGTATCGGGCACATAAGAGCGATAGTGGCGCCCTGTCCTATATTGACGACAATCGTGAGGCACCCTGCCGGGTGCATGGGACTGTACTAGGCGCGTGGGGTCCTGCTGGCTGTGTGGACTCCGCTAGGCGCTTATGGGCAGTCGAAAGGCTGTATCGAGGAATGGGACGCATGCAGTGCACGCCTTTGGCGTGCGTGGGTAGCGGCCTTCGGTGTCCTCGCATCTATCGGCGCAGGCCGCACGCCTTTGGCGTGCGTGGGTAGTGGTGCTGGCTCGTGCGCAGGCGGCTAGCAAACCAAGGTGCTCCGCTGGGCATCCGGACGGCCGAGAACTAAAGCCTGTGTTCGGTGATGCGCCCAGGGCGCGTGCGCCCCTGGTGGCAGAGTAATGCACGGGAGTGATTGTCATCCGCGTCCGTCGCATTTTACGGCAAGATCGGGCGAGAGCGTATACGACTGCCATCCGCCCGTGAGCGCAAGCCGCTCCCGGGCCGCGAGTAGCGTGTGCGAGCCACCTCCGCCCGACGATGTGTCAAAATCCCGTCCAAACGGAAGCGAAGTGGAATGGCTCCATCTAAAGAATGGCGGAATTATGCGGATTCGAGAAGGCTACCGCGTCCCGCTCGAATCGTTTGGACGGGATTTTGACACTTGGCGTGAGGGATAGGCACACTTGCGTGAGGTATAAGCGCACTTGGCGTGAGGGATAGGCACACTTGCGTGAGGTATAAGCGCACTTGGCGTGAGAGATAGGCGCACTTGGCGTGAGGTACAAGCGCACTTGGCGTCGGCTCTAGCCGCGTTCTGTCGGACAGAGTGGGTGTGCGGCTCGAAACAGCCGGGATGTGAAGCTTCTTTCCAACCAAGACGCGACGATTAGTGTGATGCGACGATAACGAGACTATGCGGGCTTGGTTGATCCTGCTCGAATACAGCTTGGTGGGGACGGACCTTCGATGCGGTGTACGCACACCATGGTTGATCCTGCTCGAATACGGCTTTGTGGGCATGAGCCTTTGACGCGGTGTATGCGAGCCTTGGCTAATTCCGCTAGGAACGCAACATGTATGCGCGAGGGGAGAGTCGTCATCAATGATATGATGACGGGGTTCTAGTCGCGCTGATCCTGTGGATGGATCTGCGCGATCCACTGCGCCTAATACGTCGAAATACGCTTCCTGCACAAATTCTCAGCTGGACATTTATGCTTGAAATATCGCCATTTTTGGACGGTAGTCGTCCATTTCTCCGAGGACTAACGTCCCCTTTTTGCCGTGCGATTTGCCCCGGAGTTGCACTTGCTGAGAATTGGGGCAGTCTGAGAGTGAAGTAGTTGACTGAGGCTGCTATGGTGGACACGTGGTCCGGTGTGGTACGCGGATCCTCGTTGCCTCCCAATGGGTGGGACGGGACGGAAGGATCGATTACCGCCCACGAGGCGGGGGGCCACAAGATCGAAAGTGTGTTTTGGACGGGCTCCGTCCATTTGCTTACTTCCGCCCTTCCACTGTTCGCGTTCTTTTCACGCTAGGTATTTGTGCTGGGGTGTGGTCTTGCCTTGCGTCTGTGTGGGTTATTTTCACGCTGGGCGTTTGCGCCGGGTTATGGTCTCGCTTCGCGTCCGTGCGGGCTCCTTTCCCGCTGGGCATTGGCGCAGAAGCATGGACTCGCCGCGTGTCAGGTAGTGAATTGATGTTTGCTTGGCGCGCTCGTGTCACACCGCCCGCTAGAGGCCTACCGCAATGCCGATTTTGGGACGCGATCCCGGCTAGTTATCCAACATAAGAAGAAAGGGACACTCATGCTGAGTTCTCTGCGCCGTGAGGTGCATGCCAGGGATCTGACCCCTGGCCATCGCATCTTCCTCCTTGTCCTAGTCTCGATGGGCAGTTCTATCATTTACACGCCCGCCTACCTGAAGACGGTCTTCTACGATCCACTGATGCAGGCGCTGAATGCCACCAACGCTGATCTTGGAAAACTGCTGTCGGCTTACGCGATCACAGCCACAATCTGCTACCTCCCGTCCGGTATCGTCGCAGACAAGGTTCGGGTGCGCACACTCGGTTGGGTCGGATTCTCAACGACGGCGGCTCTGACCTTCGTATACGCGCTCCTTCCGTCCTTCAATACACTGATGCTCGTCTTCGTCGGCATGGGCATCACAACTATTCTGATCTGGTGGGGAATTCGCTACAAACTGGTGCGTCTGATCTCGGAAGAGGATGAATACTCCCGTAATATTGGCATCTCCTACGGTATCTACGGTGCTGCTGGGCTTGTCGTCAACCTCATTAATCTGTGGATTATCGGACGTTTCGTAAACCACCTGGCGGCGGGTGTACGCACACTGCTGATCTTCCTCGGATGCATCATCCTGATCCTCGGCGTTCTCTCCTTCCTCTTCATCCCGAAGTTCGAAGGCGAGATCAATCGTGATGGCGGTGGTTTCAACCTCCACGAGCTGACCGCTGCCCTACGCAGCCCTGTTGTGTGGCTTTCAGCTTGCTGCCTGTTCTTCGTTTACTTCTACTACACCGGAGTTGCCTACACGACCCCGTACCTGCAAACGGTGATGGGAGCCTCGCTCACCATTGTCTCTGTTGTATCAATTGTCCGTACCTACGGCATCACACTCCTGTCCGGCCCCGCGTTCGGATTCATGGCGAAGGCCGTCGGCTCGCCCTCGCGCGTCATCGTGACCGGATCGGTGGTGGCGGCGCTGATCCTCGTCGTCTTCACCTTCCTTCCGACCACTGTCGCAATGACGGTCGTGGCAGCCATTTTGATCATCTTGCTCGGTTTCATCGGCAATGGCGTGTTCGGCATTGTTTCCTCACAGCTGACCGAAGGGAAGGTACCCTTGACCATTTTCGGAACAGCAACCGGAATCCTCTCCGTGGTGGGCTTCCTCCCGGACACCTTCTCTTCCACATGGTTTGGCGCCATGATCGACAAGTCGGGCAACGACGCGTACCGGAGCATCTTCATCATTTTGGCCGTCGCGGCGCTTCTGGCTGCGGCATTCGCGCTGGCCCTGCTGTTCTACGTGCGCAGGAACAAAGCGAAGCTTGAGGCGGACGAAGTTGCTGCCGCAGAGCATGCCGCCGGGCATGCCTCGGAGCATGGCACCGAGCACGCGTCCGAGCACGACGGCAAACAGGCAAGCCAGAATTCCGCTGCTTCGTCCGCATCATCCCCGGTGGATGCTGAGGCCAAGCGCGGGCGCGAATAGGAGTGGTGATGCCTAACAAGCTGAATGTCCCCGCGATGTGGAGCCCGGAGATGGGCGCCGTCGTCGCTAAACAAAACGAACTTGCGGCCGGGGCATACTCGACCGACCAGACTTTCCACGAGATGCGCATGGCATATGACACCGAACGTGCCTTCTGGAACGAAGGCGGCCCACAACCGGCATCGATTCGCGAAAACAGGGTTAAGACGCCGCACGGTCAGGTAACTGTTCGCATGTATCGGCCGACGTCGACCCCTGCACTGCCAGTGATCGTCTACGTCCATGGCGGAGGGTGGGTAGTTGGAAACCTAAACACCCACTCGCGGATCTGCCGGATCCTTGCCGAAGAGACTGGCGCCGCAGTTCTTGCCGTTGACTACACTCTTTCTCCAGAGGCGCGCTACCCGCAGGCGATCGAGGAATGCGTGGCAGTAGTCCAACATCTGCGCACCGCAGCTGACGAATGGAATATCGATGCCAGCGATATTTCTCTGGCTGGGGATTCCGGAGGCGCGAATATGGCTTTCGCAACCTACCTCCACCTGCGGGATGTAGAGAAGGACGCCGCGGATATTCGCTGTCTTCTGCTCTATTACGGTTCTTACGGGCTGCGAGATTCCATGTCAATCCGACTGTTCGGTGGGCCGTGGGATGGTCTGACGGAGGAGGACTTTGCCTGGTACAAGAATTTGTACCTCCGCGGGCCGGAGGATGTGCGGGCGCCTTATTTCGACATTCTCGGCAACGACCTGGACGGCATTCCGCCCTGTTATATCGTGGCTGCCGCACTGGACCCGCTGCGTGATGATTCGCGCACCCTGGCTGCAGTATGTGAGCACTACGGCGTGGTCCACGCCTTCGAGGAGGTATCGGGCGTGCTGCACGGCTTCCTCCACCATTCCAAGATACTGCCAGCCGCGCGCGAGGTTTTAGAGAGCGGCGGGAGGTTCTTCCGCACGGTTCGGCTGCGCGGCGGGTCGAGTACACGGGCCGACGCTGCCGAGTCGACGACGCAAGGCACGCCGGTTACACCGGGTGGTCCTGCTGTATCAGGTGCTCCGGGGGCCTCTGGTGCTTCGGTTACGTCGGCTGTTCCGGCGACGTCGGGTGTTCCGGCAAGTCCGGCTGCTCCGGTGACACCGGGTGCTTCGGCGACATCGAGTGTTTCGGCGACGTCAGACGGGCCGAGTGAGCAGCGCGACCCCGCCCCGCCGGATGCCGTCTAGCCGGTGCTCACAGATTCACGCACGAACACGACACATTACGAACACAACAGATAAGAAAGACTACAGACATATGGATTTTTCCCTCAATGAAGACCAGCAGCTCATGGTGGATGGCTTCACGGAGTTCATGAACTCTCGCCCGTGGGAGACCTACTTCCACGAGTGCGATGAGAACTCGGAATACCCGGAGGAATGGGTCAAGGCCATCTGTGACATCGGCTTTGACCGGATCCTGCTTCCCGAGGAATATGACGGCTTCGGTTTCGGTTGGGTGACCCTCGCTGCCGCGTACGAGGAGCTGGGCCGCCTGGGCGGTCCGACCTATGTGCTTTACCAGCTTCCCTGCTGGGACACGGTAATCCGGGAAGGAACAGAGGAACAGAAGAAGAAGATCCTCGCCTTCGTCGGCTCGGGCAAGCAGATGCTCAACTATGCCATGACGGAACCGAGTGCCGGATCGTCCTGGGATGACATGCGCACTACCTACACCCGACGCGACGGCAAGGTGTACCTGAACGGCCACAAGACCTTCCAAACCTCCTCCATGAAAGTTCCGTACATGGTAGTGATGGCACGCAACGCCGATGATATGGACGTCTACTCCGAATGGTTCGTCGATATGAGCAAAGAGGGCATCACAAAGGAGCCTCTACACAAGCTGGGGCTGCGCATGGATTCTTGTGCGGAACTCTATTTCGACGACGTCGAACTGGAGGAGAGCGACCTCTTCGGAACCGAAGGAAACGGCTTCAAGCGGGGAGTCGCCGACTTCGACCTGGAGCGATTCCTCGTTGCGCTAACAAATTACGGGCAGGCCTACTGTGCCTTTGAAGACGCGGCGAAGTACGCCAACCAGCGCATCCAAGGCGGACAGGCCATCGCACGCCATCAGCTGATCCAGCTGAAGTTCGCGGACATGAAGGTCAAGCTGACCAATATGCGCAACATGCTCTACGAAATCGCCTGGAAGAAGGATAACGGACTGCTTGGCCGAGGCGACTGCTCCATGGCCAAGTACTACTGCGCTCATGCAGCCTTCGAGGTGGTCGACGACGCACTGCAGGTCCTTGCCGGCATCGGCATCACCGGAGAGCACCGCGTGCAGCGGTTCTTCCGCGATCTTCGTGTGGACCGGGTGTCCGGGGAACGGACGAAATGATGATCCTGACCGCCGGACGGGCCGCACTCAAGGAGTACCGCTAGGCGAGAGATGCCTGCGGCAACACGATTGAGGAGACAGTTATGACTATCGAAATGAACAAGCCGTCCTTCGGCGTGCTGGATGACGTGCGGGTCGTCTACTCCGCCGTAGAGATCGCCGCGCCCACAGCCGCAGAGATCATGGCTGAGTGGGGAGCCGACGTGACGTGGATCGAGAACACCGGCACCGGTGACTCCATGCGCGATACCACCTGGGTGAAGGAGATGGAGCGGCGCAACATGCGTTCCCTATCTATGAACCCGTTCTCGGAGGAAGGAAAGGAGATTTTGCTGCGCCTAGTCGAGCAGGCGGATATCTTCATTGAGTCGTCCAAGGGGCCGGTCTATGCGCGTAAAGGAATCACCGACGAGATGCTGTGGGAACGTAACCCGCAACTGGTGATTGTCCACGTATCCGGTTTCGGCCAGTGGGGCGACCCGGAACGTACCAATGCCGCAGCCTATGATTCCACGGTGGCGGCATACGCCGGAATCACCGCGCAGAATGGTACGCCGGAACAGCCGATGGGAATTGCTCCCTACTCCGGGGATTACTTCAACTCTCTCATGATCATCTCGGCGGCGCTCGCCGCGTTGCACAAGGTCGGCCGCACCGGGCAGGGAGAGAGTATTGATCTGGCCATGTACGAGACGTTGCTGCGAGTCGGCGTCTACTACATGATGGATTACCTCAACGCGGGAGTGCTCTATCCGCGTCCGGGCGCGCGTCACCAGAACCTGTGCGGCATCGGGCAGTATCGCTGCAAGGACGGTTTCATTCAACTGTGCGTGTACGGCGTGCCGCAGAACAAGTACCTGCTGGAGACCATCGGTCTAGGTGAGCTGTGGGGCACCGAGGAGTATCCAGAGGATACGTCCGCCCTCTGGCTTGACGGACCCAAGGCACAACTCATCGAGCAGAAGTTGGACGAGTACCTGCTCACTCAGAGCAAGTACGACGTGCAGAAGGACTTCGTTGCTCACCGTATCGCCGCACAGGTTGTATTCGAGTTCGATGATATCCTCGCCGAGGAGCACGTCAAACAGCGTGAATGCTTCATCGAATGGGAGAACGCGGAGGGACGGAGCGTCAAGGGGCTCAACACATTCCCGAAATTCACTAACAATCCGGGCGGGTTCTGGCGCCCCATGCCGCCGCTCGGTTATGACACGGCGGATCTTCTCTCGCGTGCAGGCTTTTCACCCGAGGATGTCGAGCGATTCCGCGCGTCCGGTAACGTCCGCTTCGGTGACGGGTCGGAAGCGGACGGCGGCCGAGAGGGATAACCGGCGGCCGAGAGGGATAACCGACGGTCGCGAGGGATAGTCGGCGGCCGCGCGGAGTCAGTTCCGCCTGGTGCCGCCGACTTATCCGGCAAAGGCCAAGTTGAAGAGGTAGCAGTCCGTTTGAGGAGGCATTATGACTGAGCTTGCAGACGGGTTGAACGTGCGCTGGTTATGGGAGGAACAATGCGCCCGTATTCCCAATCACGAGTTCCTTGTTTTCGAAGATACGGACACGGAGCAGATTCGCCGCTACACCTACCGTGCCTTCGACGACGAGGTGAACCGGGCAGCCAATATGTTCCTCGGCCGTGGTGTGCAGGCGGGGATCGCGTGGCGGTACAACTGGGCAACTCGCCCGAGTTCATCGAATGCCTTTTGGCGCTGGCGAAAATCGGTGCCGTCCTCGTTCCCCTCAGCGAGTGCTACACGCCAAATGAATGCAGGTACATAGTGGAAGCCTGCAATGTTCGGCTGCTGGTTACGCAGGCCGAGCGGTGGGAGCAGTCAGCCGTCTCACCGCAGGTGGACGTCGTGGTTGTGGATGCCTCGTGTGGTGCCGACTCGCTGCAAGTAGTGCCCGATGTCGCCGGATCACGGCCTGCAGTCGCATCGCGGCCCGACGGCCCCGGCCTTTCGGCGGGTGGTGATGCGCCGTCGACCGGTACCTCTGCTCCATCGTGCGACGACGCCGGACCCTCGGCCGCAACTGCCGACTTATCGGCCGCAAGTGCCGGACCCGCGGCCGGACCCGCCGAGGAGTCGGATGAATCGCAAACACGGCACGGCGCCCGGCCGGTGGGCCGATACGGCGTGCTCAAACTCGGTGAGTCGACCCGGCTGCGGGAACGCCGCCCTCTGGCGGATCAGGACTTGTTGGAAATCATGTATACCTCTGGAACGACGGACCGACCCAAAGGCGTGATGCTGACGCATGCCAATTTCATTTTCTCCGGTACATATGTTTGTTGGGAACTCGGAATGGGACCGGATGACAGATATCTGAGCACCATGGCTGCCACCCATGTCAACCTACAGCTATCTGCTCTTATGCCGGTGATCGCCGCGGGGGCGACACTCATCCTTCAACGCCGCTATTCTGCGCGGCGTTTCTGGCGGCAGGCACGCAAGCACCACGCCACGCTCGTTCAAGGCATGGCCATGATTATCCGTACCCTGCTCCTTCAACCGGTGGACCCGCAAGAGCGCGAACACTGGGTGCGCGATGTTCACTACTTTCTGCCGTTGACCGATACCGAAAAGCAACGATTCGAAGAACGGTTCGGCGTACACCTCCTGAACAACTACGGCTCCACCGAGTCGCTGGTAGGTGTCATCACGGACCTGTCGTCATGGCCGCGTCGTTGGCCGTCTATCGGGCGCGCTGGAATCGGCTACCAGGTCAGAATCCTCACCGCCGATGGAAGCGAGGCACTACCGGGTGAGCGTGGCGAGATCGTCATCCGCGGCACGCCCGGGCGTTCTCTTATGGCGGGGTACTGGAATGATCCCGAGGCAACTGCCCGGGTGATCGACTCGGAGGGCTGGTACCACACGGGTGATATCGGCACGCGTGACGCGGATGGATGGTTCTACTTCGTTGACCGCAAGGCAGATCTCATTAAACGCTCCGGTGAGAATATCTCGGCCGCGGAGGTTGAAGGGGTGCTGCGAGGCTGCCCGGGCGTGGCCGACGTCGCCGTCGTCGGAGTGCCTGACGAGGTGCGCGACGAAGCGGTAAAAGCGGTGATTGTTCCCGGTGGAAGCGACCTGAGCGAAGAAGATGTGGCCGTTTACGCCCGTCAGCACCTGGCCTGCTTCAAAGTTCCCACAATCATTGAGTTCCGCGACGAACTGCCGCGGGGCGAATACGGAAAAGTTCTCAAAGACCTGCTGTAGGCACGCTGGAGTAGGCACAACCGAAAGGACACAAGGATGACTATCAAAACCGAGATGGTGGGGCAGACCTTCGGCCCCTTCACACGCGACTACACCTTCCGCGATCTCGAGCTCTTCGCGCTTGGATGCGGCGCGGGAATCGACGGTAAAGACGGCCTCGAGTATCTCAATGAGCACGACGAACGTGACCCGCAGCTCAAGGTCCTTCCCATGTTCGGGGCCATGCTGATCGTAGACTCGGAAGTCACGCGCACCATCGACTACGGCTACAACTATGCGGGCTCCCTGCACTGGGGTTTCGACATTCGGTTCCACCGGCCGATCACCAAGATGGCGGACCACCTGGAGACCAAGGTGAAACTCGAAGGGCTCTACGACCGCGGCGAGGGCCGCGGCCTACTAGCGCAGCATATCGGCGACACCTACGATTCCGAGGGTAACCTGCTCTTCACCAATGAGTCTTGGGACTGCCTGATTTACGACGGCGGCTGGGGCGGGCCGAAACCGCCGAAAGACATCGTCGAGATGCCGCAGACCGAGCCCGATGTGGAGGTGAGCGAGCGGATCCCGGAGAATCAAGCGCTGATCTATCGCCTCTCGGGTGACTATCATCCGCAGCACATCGACTGGGACTATGCCGCAGAAAACGGCGAGCCACGCCCGATCCTGCACGCCATCTCTTACGCGGGCGTGGTGATGCGCCATGCTATCAACGCCTACGTGCCGGGTGAGCCGGAGCGCATCACCCGATTCAAAACCCGTATCACCTCGCCGGTGCATCCTGGCTCCACCTTGAAGACCCAACTGTGGAAGGTGGGGAGGGTGAACTGCGCTTCCGCCTCGTGGATGAGGACTTTGAGACCAGTGGCGCCAAGCCACATCTCAACTGGGGAATCATCGAGTTCGAGTGAGTGCGGGTTGGACGGGTGAATAACCATGGACAGTGCAAGTAGAGCGAGCAGAAGCGCTGCACCCGGCGGTGATGGTGTACCCGGGCGCAGTGAACACGACGCGTCGGAGTCGAAGGCGAGTAGCGCGCAGGGCATGGAGGGAAGCGGTGTGCCGGCCAGAGTCAGGCTTGACGACGTCGGAATGACGCCATTCCTGAAACGAGTCACGTTGTTCTCCTCCGGCGGTCCCTTTCTTGAGGGATACGTGTTGGGCATTATCGGCGTAGCCCTGACAAAGATGACTCCCGATCTGGGGATTGACGATCACTGGAGTGGCATGATCGGCGTTGCGGCGCTGGTCGGCCTCTTCATTGGTGCATCGGTCGGCGGGTGGGTCACCGATCTGATCGGACGTCGCAAGATGTTCGTGATTGACGTGGTGACAATCGTGGTGCTGTCGGTGCTGTGCATGTTCATCGCCTCGCCCGTCCAACTCTTCATCCTCCGCTTCCTCATTGGCATTACCATCGGAGCGGACTATCCAATTGCTACCTCAATGATCACCGAGTTCACTCCGCGGCGATACCGATCAATTTCCATGGGCGTGATTGCTGCCATGTGGTACGTAGGGGCGAATGCTGCGTATCTGGCAGGTTTCTTCCTACTCGACGTGCCGGGTGGTTGGCGGTGGATGCTCGGCAGTTCGGTGATTCCCTGTCTGGTGATCCTGGTCGGACGCTGGTCCATCCCCGAGTCGCCGCGTTGGCTCCTGGCGAAGGGACGCGTCGAAGAGGCGGAAGCGGTTGTTCTTCAGGTGTACGGGGAGGGGATCACCATGGACGACGAGGTGACGGCCACGAAGACGCGCTTCTCCAAGATCTTCCACGGAACGTATCTGCGTCGTGTGCTTTTTGTGGGAATCATCTGGCTCTGCCAGGCCATTCCGATGTTCGCAATCTACACATACGGTCCGCGTATTATCGGTGCCTTCGGCCTGGGAGAAGGGCGGGCCTCCTTGATTGGCGAGTTGATTATCGGCACGTTGTTCATGCTCGGTACAATTCCGGCGATGTTCCTCGCTGAGTCCCTGGGGCGGAGACCGCTTATTCTGGGATGCTTCGCTGTCATGGCGGTGGCTCTTGCAGTTCTTGGCCTTGTGCCGAATGCCGCCATGGCCACGGTTGTGATCTGCTTCGGTATCTACGCACTGTTCTCAGGTGGACCGGGGAATTTGGAATGGTTGTATCCAAACGAGCTCTTTCCCACCGATATACGGGCCTCGGCCATGGGCGTGGCCATGGCGATCTCCCGTATAGGCACGGTGGTCTCCATTTATGTTCTCCCCAGCTTCATGAACGAGCATGGCACGGGTCCGACGATGCTGGCGGGCGCGGCAATCACGTTGTTCGGATTCGTCGTCTCCGTGTTCTGGGCACCCGAGACAAAGGGGCGCAGCCTAGCGGAGACGGGTTCGCCGGAGTTCACAGGCAGGTAGAGATGGGGGGACTACTTTGGCCCATCCGGTTGACCACGAAGGAGCCGGAAAGTCAGTTGTTTCGTCGAATCATCGCGGACCAGCCATTCAGCTGCCTACGACGCCACGCGCAGGCCTCCACTGCCGCGGTCGTGTGGAATCTGAAGTTGGTCGGTCACCAGATGCTCCGCATACTCGGGTATCTCGGTAAGAAAACAGTCGATGTCTTCTATAGACAAACAAAAGGCGCGCATGAGTACCGATCCTTCAATGGCATCAAGCAGACGCGTCATGGACATGGTGCGCGGCAGAGCGCCTGTGCTTTTGAATTCCCAGAGTCTGCTCCGGATCTGCCCGATGGGATCGAGGTACAGATGCTCGTAAACACGGCGGATCACCGGCTGATTGGTGGAACCTGTTTCGACGAAGACGCGGCGCACGGCCTGTGCGTGGCATCCCAGGTAGAGTCGCATGCGGAACTCGGCCTCGTTGACCAGAATGTCATGCACGGTTTCGCCGATAGGACCCGGGCAGGGCACGAGGATGCGGAACGCGTCCAGCAGCAGGGACTCACGGTCGGCCCAGCGCGAGTACATCGACGATTTACCAACGCCTGCCTGCGTGGCGACTTTCGTCAGATTGAAACCGTGCCAACCGCTTTCGCCGTAGGAGCAAAGTGCCGCCTTGAGGATCCGGCTATCTGCTTCGATGTTGCGCGGGCGGCCGATGCGACCAGGACATTCGCGCGGAGTAGGCATGGCTCCCCCTCAGAAAGCAATCAGTTTCATTGCGTGCACAACTATTCTAGAGCACCGCTTGGCCTCGATAGGGCTGTAGTATCGGCCGACTGTTCTCGGCGCCGGGTCGTATGCGCATGCTGTGGGTGCCGAGGCCGGGATCCACCGAGTGCGGTGGGGCGGATGTCCGACGCGAGCAATGTTGGGTTCACACGGATGTTGCTTGAAAAGCGCGCGTTCGTTCGGGTGGAACGGCCCTAAGCGGTTCCGGTTGGAAGATCCACACCGGTTCTGGTGGAAGGTCGATGCTGGTTCTGCTGGAACGGCCAATACGGCGCCGAAGGCGGAGAGTCTACTTTCCTGCCGTGTGAATGATGTGATCGCGGCTTTTCCTGCGTGATCCGTAGCCCTGCGGCCCTGACTTGTGTAGGATATTAACCATCCGGAACATTGTGGTGTCCGCGGGCATCAATCCCGGGCCCGTCCTGCAACGGACGCGGCTGCCGCCAGCCACCGTAGGCTGGTGCACGAACAAGTGAATAGAGGTCGGGCAAGTTCCGATCTGGCCCGCAAGGTGTTGACCTTGCACTATACGATACAGAAAGAGGCTCCAATGACCGTAGTCGTTGCGTACAAGTACGCGGCTAATCCCCAGGACGCATCCGTTGGTGCGGATGGCGTTGTTGACTGGTCACGCGCCAAGGCGTCCGTGAGTGAATACGACCCCGTTGCCATTCAAATCGGCCGTAACCTGGCCGACGCAGAAGGGGCGGAGCTTGTTGGTGTCAGCGTCGGCGGCGCGCAGGTTGCCAGCTCTATGGCCAAGAAGAATGCCATGTCGAAGGGGCTGGACCGCGGAGTCGCGGTGGCCGATGACGAGACTGTCGAATGGAACTCCACCAAGGTGGCATCCGCGCTGGCAGGCTTGGTCAAGAAGGTGGACGGTGTAGATATCGTTCTCACCGGCGATTCCTCGATTGATGAGGGTGCCAAGATGATGTCCGCCCTGCTTGCCGGTTTCCTCGGGTGGCCGTGCTTCCAGGAGGTAACCGAGGTAGAGAAGACGGGTGACGGGTACACCGTGACTCAGGCCGTCGCCGGTGGCACACGGACGGTTAGCGTGTCCGGTCCCGTCGTGGTAGCTGTCTCGGCCGACGCCGTCACGCCCAAGGTTCCCTCTATGAAGGACATCCTCGCCGCCGGCAAGAAGCCGGTGGAAACGGTCGCCGTCGCCGATGTGGCCCGGCCGACGTGTCACTCACCGTAACCGGGCGTTCCAAGCCGGCTGCGAAGGCACGCAAGAATGAACTCTTCTCGGGTGACGACGCGGCTGCCCAACTGGTTGCAGCTCTCCGTTCCGCCGGTGCGCTCTGAGAGTAAGAAAGGAAAGTAGACGAAATGGCAAATGCGTGGATTATTGCGGTTGACCCGCAGGTTTCTGCTCTCGTTGAGCTCGGACGCGCCCTGGGCGGAGAAGTCACGGGTGTAACGGTTGGCAATGTGCCGCTCAGCGGTGTTGACAGGCTGTTCTCGGTGTCAGTGACCGATGATCTGCCGGCAGAGGCCGCCGCTCCGGCCGTGGTCGCAGCGGTGGCAGCGGCACCCGGTGACGTTATCTTTGCGGCGAATAAGTCGGCGGAGCGTGTGCTTGCCGGTGCCGTGGCAGCGGCATTGGGTGCGCCGGTTATCACCGGGGTGAAGAGCCTCGCCGACGGGGCTGCAGAAGTGAACCGTTACGGCGGGATTACCGCAGAGAGTGTTTCCTTCTCCAGTCCAATTGTGGTGATTGCCGACGGCGGAGCCGAAGGGGAAGACGCTGCTCCAGCAGCGGAAGTTGCGGCTTCCGAGGAGATGTTCAACGCGACAGTCACAGCGACCGAGGCGGCGGATGTTACGCAGGCCAATCTCGGTGCAGCTAAGGTGATCGTGGCCGTGGGGCGCGGCTTCAAGGCGCAGGAGGACCTCAAACTTGCCGAAGATCTTGCGGCGGCCGTGGGTGGAGAAGTCGCCTGCTCCCGTCCACTCTCCGAGGGCAATGGCTGGATGGCGCGTGATCGCTACATCGGCATTTCCGGTCAGCAGGTTTCTCCGGATCTGTACATTGCTGTCGGTATCTCTGGGCAGATCCAGCACACTGCGGGTATGGCTGATTCGAAGACCGTCGTCGCCATTAACAATGATGCGAATGCTCCGATCTTCGCGTTGTCTGACTATGGAATTGTTGGTGACCTGTACACGCTGCTGCCCGCACTCACGGCAGCGGCCAAGTAGGCGATGATGGCGGAGGAAGAGAGCTACGACTTCGACGTTATCGTCGTCGGCGGCGGTATCGCGGGAATGGTATGCGCCTACCTGCTCGCGCAGGAAGGCCGCGAGGTCCTGCTCATCGAACGGGGAGTAGAGCCTGGTTCCAAGAATCTATCCGGCGGTGTGTTCTACTGCCGGGTGATGGAGGAGATCTTCCCGAACTTCGTCGAGGAGGCGCCGGTGGAGCGGCGCATCACACGCAACTGTCTGAGTTTCATGAATCCTGGATCCTTTGTAAACGTGGACTACTGGGATTCACGCCTGGCTGAGCCAGTTAATGCCGTCACCGTGTTGCGGGCCAAGTTCGACGCGTGGCTTGCCGAGAAGTGTGAGGAGGCCGGTGTCGCGGTTATGCCCGGCATTAAGGTCGACGAGCTGATCAACGAGGACGGTCGTTTCGTGGGTGTGCGCGCCGGCGACGACGAACTGCGCGCTCGCGTGGTTGTTGCGGCCGATGGCGTGAACTCGTTCATTTCTCGCTACGCTGGCATTCGCGCCAAGGAACCGACGAATAATCTGGCCGTTGGTGTGAAATCCGTGATCCAGTTGGGCGAGGAGAAGATACGTGACCGCTTCAACCTGACCGGCGATGAAGGCGCGGCATACGCCATCGTCGGCGACTGTACCGAAGGTGTCGGCGGCGGTGGCTTCATGTACACCAACAAGGACTCGGTTTCTATCGGAGTCGTTGTACGCTTGGACGATCTGGCGGCGAAGGGGAAGTCTTCCTCGGACCTGCACGATCATTTCCTCTCCCATCCGGCGATCGCTCCCTTCATCGAAGGCGGCGAACTGCTGGAGTACGGCTGCCATCTGGTGGCCGAGGGCGGGCAGCGCATGCAGCATGACCTGGTGCGGTCGGGCCTTGTGGTGATCGGTGATGCCGCCGGGTTCACGCTGAACACCGGATTCACGGTGCGTGGCATGGATCTGGCCGCCGGCTCTGCACGTGCGGCGGCCAAGGTTATCAACGACGCGATCGAGGCGGGCGACTATTCGCAGGAGTACCTGGAACGGTACATCGACGAGTATAACTCGACCTATGTGGGCAAAGACATGGCGACCTACGCCAAGGCTCCGGACTTCCTGGAGAACGAGGAGATGTATGGTCAGGTCGGCGAGTTGGTTGCCGAGGTACTCTTTGGCGTGTACAACTTGGATTTGACTCCGCGGCGGCACCTGGTGCCGCTGGCCAAGGACGCGCTGAAGCAGTCGGGTCTAAAGATTCGCAGACTTGCCAAGATCGGCATGCAAGCAGTAAGGGCGATGTGACATGGCTGATTTCTTTGAAGGAAGTGTTCCCGAGCGGCTGGCCAGGAACGTCTACGAGGTGGACGAGGGCAATCCGCATATCGAGGTGAACCAGGAGATCGCCAAGGCGACGGGCACCGGCAAGGTGCTGGTGCGTGTGTGCCCGGCTCATGTGTATTCCGAAGAGCCCGACGGGACCATTTCGGTTGAGTATGCGGCTTGCCTGGAATGCGGCACCTGTTTGGCTGTTGCAGCACCCGGTGCGCTGAAGTGGCACTACCCGGCCAGTTCGATGGGCGTCGTGTTCCGCGAGGGCTGACGCGCAGGTGGCCGTCCGGCTGTGTTAGGTTGCGTCTAGCTATCGGTTGACCACCGACCACCCGTGGGAATGGTTTCGTCTCCCTCTCCATGACTACGGGTAACGCGAGGGCGGGGGCTCCGAATGGAGCCCCCGCCCTCGTTGTTGTGCAGTAGGGGATAGCGGGTTGGCCAGCGTGCTCTGGTCGCGGCGGGGCTCACAGGGATAAGGTGCTGGGCCCTGTTGGTATCGGCCGCCTGGGTGAGCGATGCCGGGTCTAGCTTGGTCGACATTCCGGGTTTTCGGTAGTTTCTCCGGGTTATTCGTGGAAAACTGGCGAAAACCAGGAGAGCCTAGGAGCCTACCCGTGGGCGGCCCCGGTGGAAGGCGACGCCCATCCCCGGCGACAAGGCGACACGCGGCCCGGTGGGGGCCAGAAGCACTGGAAGTCGTCAAGGCTAGCGACAAGGCGACCCGCAGACCTGAGGAAGGGACCCCGTGTGAGGACGCCTGCTCGGATTCTCTGGAGATCACCCACAAGGACTACTGATCGTCCACGGGGATCGCCCGCGGGGATGAGCGTCCCTTCCACGATGGTCCGCGTTCGCCCACGGGGTTCCCAGTGGAGGTACTCTTCCTCGTCGTCGGGTAAGTAGCGGGAAACGCCTTCCTACACCAGGGTCATTGCCTGGCGTGCGATGGCAAGCTCCTCATTGGTCGGGAACACGAGCACCGCGACCTTTGACTCGGGTGTTGAGATGATGCGCGGCTCCTTGGAGCGAACCTTGTTCTTCTCTTCATCAAGGAAGATGCCGAAGGGATTGAGGCGCTCAATGACCTCGCGGCGCAGTTCGGCGTCGTTCTCACCAACGCCTGCGGTGAAGGTGATCGCATCCAGACCACCCATAATCGCTGAGTAGGAGCCAATGTACTTGACGATCCGGTGCGCATAGACGGCCAGGGCCTCGATCGCGTTGGCGTCTCCGGATTCGGCGAGCTCACGCACTGCACGCATGTCGTTATCGCCCGCCAGGCCCTTGAGGCCGGACTGGCGGTTGAACAGGTCGTCCAACTCGTCGATTGACATGTCGGCCACCCGTGCCAGGTGGAAGACCACCGCCGGATCGATATCGCCGGTGCGTCCGCCCATCACCAACCCCTCCAGCGGGGTTAAGCCCATGGAGGTTTCCACGGCTTTGTTATTGACCACGGCGGACGCGGATGCGCCGTTGCCCAGGTGGAGGACGATCTGCTTGAGATCGTCGCGGCCAAGAAGTTTCGAGACCTCGCTGGAAACGAACTGGTGTGATGTGCCGTGGGCGCCGTAGCGGCGAATCTCGTATTTCTCCGCCAGTGCGCGGTCAATGGCGTAGGTGGCGGCCTCTCCCGGCAGCCCCTGGAAGAACGCCGTATCGAATACGGCCACGTGGGGCACGTCGGGCAGGAGGCGCCGGGCGACAATGATGCCCTTGAGATGCGCCGGATTGTGCAATGGGCCGAGTGGGCACAGCTTCTCAATGGTTGCCTGCACGTCGTCGGTGACAATTGCCGGACCATCGAAATACTTGCCGCCTTGCACGATCCGGTGGCCGACAGCTTTGATGGAACTGTCGGTCAGTGAGGGGCCAACTTCGTCGCACAGGCGTAAGACCTCTTCCAAGCCCTTGCCATGATCGGGGACCGGGCCGTCGATTTCGCGGGTGATATCGCGGTAAACGTGCTCGATATGGCCGGTCTCCTCGCCGATGCGCTCGACGAGTCCGTGGGCGATGGCCTCACCGCTTTCAGGGTTGACGAGCTGGTATTTGATCGAGGACGACCCTGAATTGATGACAAGAACAGACATTGTGCTCCTCGTGTAGTGCTGTGCCGGGATTCCGGCGGTTCAAACTTGTATCTGGCCGATCCCGGCGATGGCGTTGTTTGCGCCGGGCTGATGTCGGCGCCGATGTTTGTACGGCGCGGACTCACGACCGCGTATGTGCCGAAGAGTCGGCAACCTTCATTCAGTCCTGTTGTGCCTGTACGGCGGTAATGGCGACGGTGTTGACTATGTCCTCCACCAGTGCGCCGCGCGAGAGATCGTTGACCGGTTTGTTTAGACCTTGCAGGACCGGACCGACAGCGACGGCTCCGGAGGAACGTTGCACTGCCTTATAACCGATATTGCCCGCATTCAGACTGGGGAAGACGAACACCGTGGCGCGCCCGGCGACGGGGGACCCGGGCATCTTCTTGGCAGCGACTGTCTTATCGACGGCGGCATCGTACTGGATTGGACCTTCTACCAACAGTTCCGGACGCGCCTCTTGTGCAAGCTTAGTGGCCTCGGCGACGGCGTCGACGTCGGGGCCCTTGCCGGATGTTCCGGTGGAGTAAGAGAGCATGGCAACCCGTGGCTCCACACCGAACTGTCGAGCAGTTTCTGCGGAGGAAATGGCGATTCCCGCCAACTCCTGCGGTGTGGGATTGGTGTTGACCGCGCAGTCGCCGTACACGTATACGCGATCTTCCATCAGCATGAGGAAGACGGAGGACACAATGGATGCTCCCGGCCTGGTCTTAATGATCTGGAAGGCAGGAACGATGGTGTGTGCGGTTGTGTGGGCAGCGCCAGAGACCATGCCGTCGGCATCGCCCATATGGACCATCATGGTGCCGAAGTAGGAGACATCCTTCACCTTCTCCACCGCCTGCTCGTAGGTGACGCCCTTCTTGGCGCGCAGGTGGGCGAACTCGGTGGCGTACTTCTCGATGCGTTCCGGATCATTAATCGAGACGATTTCGGCGCCCGTCAGGTCGAGGCCGAGCTCTGCGGCGTGGGCGGTAACAGCGTCTTCTTCGCCCACCAGGGTGATATCGGCGACTCCACGGGCGAGTAGTTCGGCAGCGGCCTGGAGGATCCTGTCATCTTCCGATTCCGGCATAACGATGCGTTTGCGGTCTGCGCGGGCGCGGGCGATGAGCGCGGCGGTGAAACTGAGAGGGGTGATTACCTCTGAGCCTTGTTCCATAGCGGCCCGCAGCGTCTGCTCGTCCGTACCTTCAATGGTGCGTGGCTGTCCATCCGGCAGCAGGACCAGGGGACCGGTGAGTCCGGCAGCGGGCAGTTCCTGCTCGAACCCATCGGCCGCATCGACCACGATGGTGGCTGAGATGGGCCCGTTTTCTCCGGAGATCTCGGCGGCGGAGAGCGAGGCGATGGCGGCTGTTTCTACGGCAGTACGCTCGGCTCCGGTGAGCACCATGATGACGGAGGTGCCGAGATTGGCAGCTGCGCGTCCGGTGCGCGCGAGCATGCCGGGATTGAAAGGATCACCATCAAGCACACCGAGTACGACGACGGCATCCAGCCCCTCGGCGTAGTCTGTGTACCGCTTGACTAGGGCGTTCATGGCGGCCTCTTCGTCAGCGACGTAGGCTTGCCGAGTTGTGCCCCACGCACGGTCGACGTCGGCGGCCTTGCCGACCCGCTGCAGCAGTTCGAGGAACACCGCGTCGTCGTGGATGGGGCCATTGGCGAAGGCGCGGAATACGCCAACGTTGTTGTACTGCTGGAGGAGCGAGTCGAGATATGCACGCAGAACGGTTTGCGTGCCGCAATTGCCTTCGATCGCCGTGAAATAGACGCTGTTTGCCACGATGCAATCCTTCCGGTCCCTCTGGTTGGGGACCCTCAGTTGGCGGGAGTTTCTCGCCGGTCCGATTTTCGCATATTCCGCGCCTAGGATGTACGTCCTAGTACATTTTTCCCGGGGTGCGTGAGCAAAAGCACTTTGTCGGTGGTGTAGTCCACAGGTAACGGCCCAGAAGTAGCGGCCCGCAAGTATGCGCTGCGTCCATGTCTCGCTAACCGACCAAGTGGACGTTGTCCAAGCTGCCTTCAAGTAGTGATGTGTCTCGTAAGTCGGTGGCTGGAGGTGGCGTGTCTATAGGAAGTGTGCGTAGTAGGCTAGCAGCCATGGTGCCGGTACACGCACAGATGCACGCGACGACGCGGCTACAAGCCAGGCGGCGTATTGGGGCGATATTGGGAGCGTTGATGCTGAGTTGTGGACTGTCGGGATGTTCTGATGAACGCCCGGGCGCGGAGCGCCAGTCTGGTGGTGCGGTTGAGTCGAGCGCCTCGGCAGATGGTACGCTCGCCGCTACTTCGGGTACAGAGCAATCCGGGGCAGGAACGACGTCGACCGATGGAGGCCCGGACGAAACTCATGAAGGAGTAGCCGATATGAGGCAGATCAAAATCGTGGTGAACGGGGAGGAACTCAGCGCCACGCTGGCGGATAATAGTTCGGCGCAGGCGCTGGCAGAGCTGCTCGCAGATGGCCCGATCACCGTGGAGATGGAAGACTATTCTGGCTTTGAGAAAGTTGGTGATCTGGGAGTCACCCTTCCGCGTAACGACACACAGATCAGCACGGAGCCGGGAGACCTCATCTTGTACCAAGGCAGCAACTTCGTCATCTATTACGGCACCAATTCGTGGAGCCTCACCCGTTTAGGCACGATCGACGACGTATCTACGCAGGAGCTGCAAAGGATCCTCGGTACGGGCGCAGTGACCGTGGAGTTGAGTCTGGCGCAGGGGTAACACTGCTCAGGTGATCTCCTGGCGGGGCAGGGGGTAATCCTCACGCGATGTGGTTAGCGCCTGCGAGGAGGAGGCGGCGTGCTGCAACGAGGAACTCCGCCGGTCGCTATGTGGTCCGAGCGTGCGAGGAGGAGATGATCTGCGCAGAAGGCTGACGCGCCTAAAACGCGCCTAAAAGCGGCGTTCGGTGGAATCGCTCTTCTGACCTGACTACCGCTTCCCGACCCGATGCCGGGCTTACAGCTTGCCGGAGGATTAGCAGTCTGGGTGTGGTTTTGCCAGCCTGGTCAAGAATCCCAGCCTGAATGCGGCCACGCCAGCCTAGCTGAGAATCTCAGCCTGAATCGACCATGCCAACCCGGAGTGGAAAAACATTGTGAGGCAAGGGAAGGGACAGTAGGCTACCACTATGGTGTTCACACGTTGGAAGCGAGCCTTCGCGGCCCTTGTAGGAATGTTGATGCTGACGGCCGGGATGGCGGGGTGCACGAGCGTGCGCACTGATGGTCTACATCCGGGCGGCGGTTTGGATTCGCCTACTGTTGGACCGTCTGATTCGGATACGACGCCGGACGACACCGGCGAGGACGAGCCGGTCGCCACGCAGATCAAGATCGTGGCCAACGGGCATGAAATGACTGCTACGTTACAGGAGAACAGCGCCGTAGACGCATTGCGCGACATCCTCGCCGATGGTCCCCTCACGCTCGAGTTGAAAGATCAGATTGAGAAGTACAAGGGTGCGAAATTGGAGCAGGAGCTACCGACAGACGACTGGAAGCCAATCAACCCTGGGCCTGGTGACATCATCTGCGACAGGATTGGTGAACTCGGTATCTACTACAGGTATAACTGGGCTAATGCCGTTCGCTTGGCGAAGATCGATGATGTCACACAAGAGGAACTGAAAGAGATTCTGGGCACTGGCGACGTCACCGTTGAAATCAGCTTAGTGGAGGAATGAGGTCGGTGCTCTAGGGCCGCCCTGTGTGGGGCGGTTTACGCGTGCTAATACGTTAAGCGGACGCGAAGGCGCGAGGCGGCGCGGCACATGGCAGCGGCGAGTCGGGCGCTACCGTGCGCAAACGCCCCGGGCTTGGGGCCGCACGTTGCGAGGCGGCAGCTACGGTGCGTCAGGTCGGCGGCTGTGGTGGTGTGCTCGGGCCGCCTGACACACGGCAGCGGCACACGGCAAGTGCGGGCGACGAGCTGTGCTGTAACGGCTTGGTGTTGTGCTGCAACGGCCTTGGAGTTCTAAGAAGAGGAAAATGCTCTGGATGCGGCGCTTGGGACGCCGTCGGTGATTCTCACTCCCTCAAGTGCGAGGAGGTATGCCTTCCGCTCTACGCCGCCCGAATATCCGGTGAGGCGACCGTCCGCCGCGACCACACGGTGACACGGCACGATGATGGAGACCGGATTGCGGCCGACGGCGGCGCCGACTGCTCGCGCGGAGACTCGGGTATCGGGGTGCCCGGATGCAGCACGATCCGCCGCAATACGTCGCGCTATCTGCCCGTAGGTGGTTAGTTGACCGTAGGGAATGGCCGTGAGGTGAGTCCATACCTCCTTTTGGAAGGCGGTACCTTCGGCGCGAAGAGGAGGGCACGGGCCGGGGTCACGGCCGGCAAAGTATTCGTCCAACCATGCCACCGCATCATGGAGTACGGGCGGTGTGCGAACAGTTTCGTCGGTGGAAGGTAGTGGGTTGCTACCGGGAGAAGCCAACTGTGTGGCGGGACCGGAGTCTTCCTTCCTGACCGTTGGGCTGAGGGTCGGGGGTGTAAAGAACATGTTGGCTTTGGTGGCGTCGTGCTGGTGGCATGGCAGGAGCTTGCAAATGCACCCGTTGTTGCTGGCGAGCAAGAGGTCGCCGATAGGGGAGGTGTAGGTGATCGCCCTATAGCGGATCGGGTCGAGCACGGCCTATCTCCTTTCGTGTGGCCACGCGGCAGGTGCGTGCGGGAGGTTCTCGGGCGGTGTGCCGACTATGTTCGGCTGAGCCTACGGTGTGCAGAAGGGTGCTGCCGCCATGCTAAACCCTGAGTCAGCCATCCGCTCGAACTTCGGGAAGTAACGACGGTTTGAAGGGAATGGATGGGGTGGAGAGATTCTATCAGTTGGCGAGGTGGACGGAGCGCCGACTCACCAACCCGCAGAGGTATTCGGAGCGTCGGCGTGGCCTCCGGGTGACGTAGTTGGAACACCGGTGCCGCGACCTGGCAAGGCGGCTGGAACACTACTGCCGCAACCTGGCGTTCTGTTGGGATGAAGTACTGGATAACAACCGACTCGATCTTTCACATCGGTTGCAACCTGGCGTGTTGCTGGGATGAAGTACCGGATGTTGAGTCGGCCGACGTCAGTATTTCGCGACGGGCCGTGGTTGGTATCTAGCGTGGCATGCCGTGGCGGTGGCGCAATCGACTGTGTACGGGGGCTACCCCTCCCAGCCTACGTTAAGGTTGTTGAGTATATGCTTCTCCTATGGCAAAACCAGTAAGAAAACTTTCCAGGTTCGGAACCGTTGCGGTAGCGATGGCCCTTGCAGGTGGCCTCGTCGCATGCGGCACAAGTAATAAGGGCGCCGATCAATCAACGACGGCGTCGGCGCGAGCGGAAGCGACGCCGGTAGAAGCAACTCAGATGCCGGAGACGCCCGCAGGGTTGGAGGCCTTTTACAACCAAGATCTCAAGTGGGAGGAATGCGATAAGGAGTATCAGTGTGCCACGGCAAAGGCACCGTTGGACTATGACAATCCGGACGGCAAGGAGATTGATATTGCGCTCAAGAAGCTTCCTGCGTCGTCGGGTAAGCCGATCGGAACCCTATTCCTCAATCCGGGTGGGCCTGGCGGTAGCGGAGTCGAATTCGTCGCCGCCGCAAAACTGACATTCTCACCCGATCTGCTATCGGCTTTTGATGTCGTCGGGTTCGATCCACGAGGTGTGGGTGATTCGACCGGCATCAAGTGTCAAGCCGATGGCGAATCCGATGGCTCAGATGCAAAGGCGGGAACGGCAGATGCCGCGGGAAGCAATATGTCTTCCGCCGAGGAGACGGAAAGAGGGGCGGCGGATCTCGCCGCTCGGTGTGAAGAACATACGAAGCCTGCCGAACTGTTGGATCATGTAGATACCGTGTCTGTGGCCAAGGATCTCGATATGTTGCGGGCGTTGGCCGGGGATCCACGCTTGTATTACATGGGCTTCTCCTACGGTACCTTGCTGGGAGCAACCTACGCGGAGCACTTCCCGGGCAATGTGGGGCGTTTGGTTCTTGACGGTGGAGTAGATCCGTCTATCTCCTTGGCTAAACGCTCAGAAGAACAGGCTGTTGGTTTTGAGAAGGCCTTGGAAACCTTTGTAAACACTTGCCAGCAGCAAAAGGCGTGCCCGTTTGCGGGAGACACAAAGCAAGGCGTGCAGGAGTTGCGGGGTCTGTTGGATGAACTGGACAACAACCCGATTCCCGTTGACGGCAAGGATAACGCGCCAGTAACCGGTGCCGAGGCGAAGAGCGTGCTGCTGAATGCCTTCTATGAGGACCAGCTATGGCCGAATGTCTTTGATGCTTTCGCCAAGGCGAAGGAAGGCGACGGAACCAGTATGCGCGAGCTAGCAGAGCTATTGGCGGATCAGGGTGGCGGTAAGGGAGACGCAGTCCAGAATGCGATTGACTGCATGGATTATCCGGTAGAGGGTGATCGTGCCCAGTGGGATCAGCAGGCTGCAGAACTCAAGCAGAAGGCTCCTGTCTTCGGTGATGGGTACATAGATCTGTACTGCCAGACTTGGGGACACCACGGAACCGAGAAACGCGCCGAGATTAAAGCGAAGGGAGCTGCACCGATTCTGGTGGTTGGAACAACCGGCGATCCCGCGACTCCACACCACTGGTCGGAGGCCCTGGCCAAGCAGTTGGAATCGGGGAGCCTGCTTACCTGGGAGGGTAACGGGCACACGGCATATGGTCGCGCCGGTGAGTGTGTGACATCTGCGGTTGATGGCTATCTGCTGCGGGGCGTCATGCCGGAGGATGGGAAGGTCTGTACTGGCTGACCTGCCAATCGTTTAGGCTCGCTGACTTGATGTGTTGAGTTGCGAGTTACTGCGATACTATTCTCGGTCGATATGTGTGATCTGGGTGGCCGGGCTGGGGGAACCTGGCCCGGCCGTTCGTTTCGCTGTTGACGGCGACTCGTGGGCTCGGTTCCGGTGACCTCCGGCAAGGTAAGGCTAGTCAAGCGCGACTACGGCCGCGAGTGGACGAGACAACGCCGCCATTTGTTGAGGGTGCAATCCGCGTGCTGTTCACATGTGTGAATAATTGGTCTCCGCTATCTTTTGATGGCATAGTGCCCCACTTCGTCGAGTACAACACGGCTGGCGGCGCGAAAAGTGTTGGATGGTGCGTTTCGTTTGTCTGACGCGCCGTGTCTTGCCTGGCGTGTACCCTTCGGCTGTGGATGGCGTAACCGCATAAGGTAGGGAAAGTGAGATGACTGTGGGGCATTTGATCGGGTAGAAGGTGATCGTCGCACAAGCGGAGCACGGCATCCAGCTAAGCTTAAGGTTACTAGGTATACGATACTCTCATGGCAAAACCAGTACGTGTACTTTCCAGGTTCGGAACGCTCGCGGTAGCGATCTCGTTAGCGGGTGGCCTCGTTGCATGCGGGGCAAGCAATAGAGGTGCCGAGCAGTCGGCGGCGTCGGCCCCGACGGGGCGACGCCGGTAGAGGCATCGGAACCGCCTGAGATTCCGAAGGGGCTGGAGGCGTTTTATAACCAAGACCTTAAGTGGGAGGAGTGTGATAAAGAGTACGAGTGTGCGACGGCGAAGGCTCCGTTGGATTATGACAATCCGGATGGCGCCAAGATTGATATTGCGCTCAAGAAGCTCCCCGCGTCGTCGGGTAAGCCGATCGGAACTCTTTTCCTGAATCCGGGTGGGCCTGGCGGTAGCGGAGTCGAATACGTCGACGACGTACGGGATACTTTCTCCGCAGACTTAGTCTCTGCATTTGACATCGTCGGCTTCGATCCGCGAGGTGTGGGGCAATCGACGAGCGTGCAATGCGAGGCCGATGGCGAGTCCGAGATGATGGAAGAGGTAGCAGATGCTGAGGAGCTTTCTGCAGCCGATGTGAATAAGAAGGTCGCCGAAGAAACCGCGGCTATGTGTGAAGCGCACACCAAGCCCGTGGAGCTACTGGATCACATAGATACCGTGTCTGTGGCCAAGGATCTCGATATGCTGCGGGCTTTGGCCGGAGATCCGCGCCTGTACTACATTGGTTTCTCCTACGGTACCTCGCTGGGAGCAACCTACGCGGAGCACTTCCCGGGCAATGTGGGGCGTCTGGTCCTTGATGGTGCGGTTGACCCGGCATTGTCTTCAGCGGAGCTCGCGAGGGAACAAAGTGTGGCCTTTGAGAAGGCTTTAGAGACCTTTGTGTCTGAGTGTCAAAAAGGGAGGGACTGCCCATTCGAGGGATCTGCGGCTCAAGGCGCTCAACAGATTCGCGACTTCCTGGACCAATTGGAGAACAAGCCGCTGCCCGTTGACGGCAGAGATGGCGTGATGCTGACCCGAGAAGATGCCACAAGACTGCTCACCAATGCATTCTATGAGGATGCCGTGTGGCCTACGCTTACTCAGGCACTCGCTGCGGCGTTTCAGGGCGACGGAACCGCCGCCTATGAGCTTCTGAGAATCTTCGAAGAGGCAGGAGGAGTTGAAGGGAGTGAGGTCACGAGCGCTATCGATTGTTTGGACTATCCGATTGAGGGAGATCAGGCCGAATGGGATAGACAGGCTGATGAGCTTGAGGAAGCCGCGCCGGTTTTCGGTCAGGCCTATACGGACCTCTACTGCCAGGCTTGGGGACATCATGGGACCGATAAGCGCACCGAGATTCATGCGAAGGGAGCTCCTCCGATCCTGGTGGTTGGAACAACCGGTGATCCGGCTACTCCGTACGAGTGGGCAGAAAGCCTTACGAAACAGATGGAATCCGCCACCCTGTTGACCTGGGAAGGCAACGGGCATACGGCATATGGTCGCGCAGGCGAGTGTGTGACTTCAGCAGTTGATGGTTATCTGTTGCGTGGCGTCATGCCAGAGAATGGGAAGGTCTGCAAGGGGTAACTGCGGCGTTACAACGTGACTGTTTGTCTCTTCCACCGGGTCGAGCACTAGGTACGTACCAGGTTGAGCGCTAGGCGTATCAGGGGTCGAACACTAGGTATATGCCGGGAAGAAGACGAGGCATGCGAGCCGTGCGGTGGAAAGGAACCGGAACGCCCGCCTATCTACCGGGAGCGTACTCGCGAGCCGTGAGGTGGAAGGGGTTTGGCAGCACTCGATTCGTGTGAACCGGGTGGCCGGGCTATGGGGAACCTAGCCCGGCCACCCATTTGTTCGAGCGGAGAGATGCGAGAGTAAGTGCGAGGTGGCAGCGGCATCGTAGCTCGGCGGGGTGTAGAGTGGTGTGGCGATTGAGCGTCTCGTGGGGTGTGGGTGGCGTTTGGCTACGGGTATCCGGGGCGGCCGGTGTCCAAATCCCGTCCAAACGAAGAGCGCCTGATTCGGAACGGCGCCAAAATCCGCATGATTCCGCCAGTTCTTCCATTGACTCAATCAAGTTTTCCGTTGTTTGGACGGGATTTTGACACCTCCCGTCCGACTTCCCGCCCTCTGAACCTTCGCATGGGGTACATAGGTGTGGGTGGAGCCGGGTGGCGCTGGAACCTGCCGAACCGATGCTCGCGCGGCACATCAGTGCGGGTGAGGCCGGGTGGCGTGGCTGACTTGGATGCTGGTGTGTGGCGATCACGCCAGTGCAGGTGGGCCGGATAGGTGACGGCAATCGCGTCCATCATCCGGTGGGCATGGCACCTATAATCCGGTGGGGCATGCAGCACGCCGAAAAGACGGAGACGAAAGCCAGATCGCGTCCATAATCCGGCGGGGCATGCAGCACGCCGAAAAGACGGAGACGAAAGCCAGATCGCGTCCATAACCCGGCGGGAGGATGGCGCCTATAACCTTGCAGGAGCATGGCGTTGTTCAAGATCTGGTGATTAGGGCGTGTCGGTATCTTGCGAACGCCGTCTCAGCGCTTCTCGGTGAGTTGTGCCAACGGCTCGTGAACGTGGCCGTTAGTTGCAACCATCTTGCGGGCAGCTTGTGATCGCGGCGCGAGTGGCACTTATACTCGCCCTGTGAGCACCGATTCTCTGCCCGTGGGCACTGATGATCTCGTTACTGCCGCGACTTCGCGCCCCCATGCCGTCCCTGAACATGGTGTGGCCAGCGGAGCGGCGATTCATCCGGTCCTCGTCGTCGACTTTGGAGCGCAGTACTCGCAACTCATTGCTCGCCGGGTACGCGAGGCACATGTGTACTCCGAGATCGTCCCTCATTCCATGAGCGCGCAGGAGATGCTTGCGAAAAACCCCGCGGCTATCATCCTGTCCGGCGGGCCGTCTTCCGTATATGCCGAGGGGGCGCCGAGCCTGGATCCGCAGGTCTTTGATGCCGGTATTCCGATACTGGGAATCTGCTATGGCTTCCAGGTGATGGCCCAGGCGCTGGGTGGGAGCGTGGGGCGAACCGGCACGCGCGAGTACGGGCATACGGAAGCCAGGACCGACCCGGATTCTATTCTGTTCGCGGGAACTCCGCCGCAACAGACGGTGTGGATGAGCCACGGCGACGCCGTACATGACGCTCCGGAGGGCTTTACGGTGACGGCGACGACGTCGCAAACGTCGGTGGCCGCATTTGAAGACAAGGCCAGGCAACTGTTCGGTTTGCAGTGGCACCCGGAGGTTCAGCATTCCGAGTTTGGGCAGCGTGCATTGGAGAATTTCCTGTATGAGGGCGCCGGGTTGAAGGCGACGTGGACGCCGGGCTCGATTGTTGATGAGCAGGTGGCGGCGATCCGCGCCCAGGTGGGTGGCGCACAGGTGATTTGCGCGCTGTCGGGAGGCGTGGATTCCTCGGTGGCCGCGGCGCTGGTGCATCGAGCGGTTGGAGATCAGCTGACCTGTTTCTTCATTGATCATGGCCTGCTGCGTGCGGGCGAGCGTGAGCAGGTGGAACAGGACTATGCCGTCGGCATGGGCATCCGGGTTATCACGGTCGACGAGTCGGAGCGATTCTTGGACGCGCTGCTGGGGGTGACCGACCCGGAGGAGAAACGCAAGATTATCGGGCGGGAGTTCATTCGGTCCTTCGAGGCCGCGCAGCGCATGCTGGTGGAACAGATAGAAGCAGGGCAGAGCGGCTCGGGCGCGGAGAGCGGCAAGGGTCCGCAGGGCGGCGCGGGCGGGCCGGGCGATGAAGATACGGAAGGCAGTGCTAGCAGGTCCGACGGTAAGGATATGCAGGGCAGCGTGGCCGCGACGGGCGGCAAGGATCCGCAAGGTGGCGTTGGCGGGCCGGGTGGTAAGGATCCGCAGCGCGGCGCGGGTGTGCCGGGTGTGCGTTTCCTGGTGCAGGGCACGCTCTACCCGGATGTGGTGGAATCCGGTGGGGGCGAAGGTGCTGCCAACATCAAGAGCCATCACAATGTGGGTGGCCTGCCAGACGATATGACCTTCGAGTTGGTGGAGCCACTGCGAGCTTTGTTCAAGGATGAGGTGCGGGCTATCGGTCGCGAGCTCGGCGTGCCGGAGAAGATCGTGGCCCGGCAGCCTTTCCCGGGGCCGGGGCTCGGTATCCGCATTGTTGGCGAGGTGACGCGGGAGCGGTTGGAGATATTGCGGGCGGCCGACCTAATCGTGCGGGAAGAGCTGACGGCGGCTGGATTGGATGAAGAGATCTGGCAGTGTCCGGTGGTGTTGCTGGCCGATGTACAGTCGGTTGGCGTGCAGGGTGACCAGCGCACTTACGGGCATCCGATTGTGTTGCGTCCGGTCTCCAGCGAGGACGCGATGACGGCGGATTGGACGCGTGTGCCCTACGACGTCGTCGCGCGGATCTCCAACCGGATCACGAACAGCGTGCCGGAGATCAACCGGGTGGTGCTGGACTGCACCAGCAAACCACCGGGCACGATCGAGTGGGAGTAGGGGTTTGAGTGGGTGCGGGTCTGTTCCAGCGTAATTCTGATGCGAGGCGCTGGTAAGCATCGCCGAAGAGTTCCTAACTTCTAGCCTGATCGAATAGTCGCCGTGTCATGGATCTGTCGCTTTCAAAAAGTGTGGTTTAAGGGCGGCAAAGTCGTAAAAGAGACGGAAGTGCTACCCTTAACTACCTGATAACGAGCCGCTGCGGGGCCTGTGGTGGTGTGCGGTGCTGCTGGAACAGCATAAGACGTGAGTTCTTAGGCGCCGAGTGCTGTAAGCGGCAGGATGTAGGCGTCGGCCTGCGCGTCGTAACGGGCGTATTCTCCCGCACCGACGACGACGGCAGAGAATGCGGGACGCGAGTTTCGCGCAGCCGGGTTAGCGGCCACCTTTCTACGCAGACGGCTGAGGCTTGCCAGTGCTTCGGGGACCTTGTTCTCGCCGAGTTTGATCTCGATCGGTGCCCACCTGCCGTCGCGCAGTCCGATCACCGCATCGACTTCGAGTCCGTCTGAATCACGGTAGTAGTGAAGTGGTTCGGCGGATGCACCGGGGAGCGCCCTTGCGTAGATGCCAAGGTCATGGATCGCAAGCGATTCGAAAAGCAGGCCGAATAGCTGGCCGTTGTCGAGCAGCCGCTGTGGGGTAATCTGCAGAAGACTGGCTGCTAGGGATGGATCCGCAAAGTAGCGTTTGGGCTTGGTGCGAAGACGACTCTTGGACCTGATCGGCGCATCCCATCCGGTAATCGGCTCGATGAGATAGAGAGACTCGAGAGCTTGGATATGTGCGGCTGTTCGTTCGATTGTGGCTCTGGTGCTGGATGCGGTGATTCGTGCGTCAGCAGCGATGGTCGAGAGTTTCGCCGCTGCGCCCAGATTGCGTGCGAGGGAGAGGGCGACATTGCGGGACTCTGTACCTGGCAGTCCCTTGCGGGGGATACTCACGTCGAAAAGGGCGGCAAAGTAGGAGTCAAGATACTCGGGTTCGAATGACTCTCGGTCGATGAGTGCGGGCCAGCCGCCTTTGCAGATGGATTCAGCAAGTGGATCGAGGTGCTGCTGAACGAGCTGTGGTTCAAACTTTCCCTCGAACAAGCCTGCCAGGGAGACGAGACCGGATGATGTGCCCGTTTCCTGGAGTGACATGGTGCTCATGCGCAGTTTGGCGATTCTCCCCGCGCCACTGTGGTGTCCCTTGGCCTTGTTTGGTTCTGCCGAGCCCGTGAGAATAAACGAGCCGGGCGGAGTTCGCGGACTGTCAACCGTTGATCGGACCTCGTCCCAGATTGCGGGGACGTCTTGCCATTCATCAATCACATGAGGGCGCGTCCCGATGAGTGCCGTTGCAGGATCTGGCTTTGCCGCTGCCTGTGGTCCGGATAATCCAGTCCGCGTGACGCTCTCGGCGAATGAGAGTGATGTCCACGTTTTCCCACACCACATGGTGCCCGCAACTTCTACGGCTCCGAACAG
The DNA here is from genome assembly GCF_003073475.1 of Actinobaculum sp. 313. Classification (GTDB taxonomy): domain Bacteria; phylum Actinomycetota; class Actinomycetes; order Actinomycetales; family Actinomycetaceae; genus Asp313. The sequence goes on from NZ_CP029033.1 coordinate 967,170, forward strand.
ATCGAGTATTCGCGCAAGTGCGGTATGGATGACTCTGCGCGATAGCCGGCTGGTATCGGTGATTCGTGCTGCAATGAGACCTCTCCGATCGGTATGTCAGAGGATATTCTGTCGGGAAAATAGAGGATTTTATAGCGGGATTTTAGAGGGAATGTGGCCGGGAAAATAGAGGCCATGTCGGTGGGGTTTTAGAGGCTGGAGTGTCTGCGACTTCCCGCGTCGTCGACTGTATTCGACGGATGTAGAGCCCCGATGTCGAATATGTTCAACAGGAGGAGTGTCGAGGATGAATCATGAGTTGCTCAAGAGGGTTATCTACGATCCGCATGAGGTGATCGCCCGTGCACGGATCGTTCCCCGTGACTACGTCATGGAGTAGAACGCCAACTATGTTCTGACGGGTATGCGGCGTGCCGGCAAGTCCGCGATGTTGTATTCGATTGTGTATCGCCTCTTCGAAGAGGGAGCTAGCTGGGATGAGATCACCTACATCAACTTCGAGGATGAGCGTCTCGCGCAATTCACGGCTGCCGATTTCGATGAGATCGTGGCAGTGCAAAGTGAGATGTGTGGCGGCCATGGATACTTCTTCTTCGACGAGATTCAAAACGTTGACGGATGGGAGAAGTTCGCCAGAAGGCTTGCGGCTTCCCGGAAAGTGTCGCGTATGAGGGCAAGCGGGAGTATGTTTCGAGTGTCTACCAGAAAGTCCTTTTGGGTGATATCGTGGCTCGCAACCAGATACGCAATCCGAACGCACTGAGACTGCTGGTGAAGAAGATTGCGGAGTCGGTCTGTAGCGATATTTCCTACACGAAACTGCACCATGTGCTGAAATCCGTGGGTGCTTCTATCAGCAAGGACACCGTGATTGATTACGTCTCTCTCATCGCGGATGCCTTCCTCGTATTCTCCGTCGCCAACCAGTTCGCGAAGTCTGCCGGGCGGGAGAGCAACCCGAAGTATTACTTCGCCGATAATGGGCTGTTGAATCTCTTCCTGCTACAAAGTGACGGGGCGCTGCTGGAGATGTTGTGGCGACGCATTTGCATCGCCTGCGTCCTGGTGGGTTCTGTTTTCTCAAGTCTGCGGCTACAGGGGTCGACGCCGACTTCCTGCCGGATAACCGCGTTGCCATCCAGGTTGCCTACGCTCTGAATGGCGACTCGTATGAGCGGGAGGTTCACAACCTTGTGAAGCTGGCGAAGAGTTTCGATGGAGTGGATCGTTTCGTGATCGTCACGCATGACGACGAACGGACGATCGAAGAGAACGGGGTGAGGATCGACGTCGTTCCCACGTACAAGTTCCTGCTGGGGGAGGATCTCCGCGGGTAGGTGGCCAGATACTGTGGAGTGCTGTAGAGGTGTGCTCAGACGAGTACGTTGGCTGCTTGCCTCAACAACGTCGAGGCGTTGTCGGGTCAGGATCGGCGTCTTCCGGAACTGCGTTCTACATCGTACGCGTGAAGCGTAATATACTGCATTGCAGCCATGAAGCATGTGGAAGGTTATCCAACGAGCAACTCGGATGTACCTGAAAAACGGGAGGTGCGAGAGCTCGGGGAAGACCCGACCAAAGGTGGAGTGAGTGCCATGACTTTGCATACTTGCCTTAACCCGAGTGAAATCTCCGGAAGGGGGACCGGAGCACTGCGGGATCGTTTCGACATTGATGTCCGTGTGCTTGGCTGAGAAACCTGGGAAAGAGCGGAGGGCATAGCTTTGGCTGCCAGAATCGACTATGTGTGGGGCATAAGGATAGATGAGTCCTTCTACGAGAATGCTCTGATCGAGCGACTACAGAGCAAGCATCATTATGAGCATCGCTATGGCCCGGACGTTGCTCGTACCAGCGAGAAGTACGACGACGTCTTTATTGAGGGTGAGCTGCATACTGCCTTGGCTCGCATCAACCCGTTGCTCCCCATACAGGCAGTTGACGAAGCGATTCTTAAGCTCCATGACATTGGGGGAGGATCGCTGGCCCAGCGCAACGAACTCTTCATGGACTATCTGCAAAACGGTGTTGAGGTGCGTTTCTTCGACGGTAAGGAGGAACGCGATGACATCGTGCATCTTCTCGATTTTGACGACCCGGGCAACAACAGTTTCATCGCCGTGAACCAGTGGACATTCGTGGAGTATTCGGAGAAGCGACCAGATGTGATCATCTTCGTGAACGGTATGCCTCTCGTGCTCTTCGAGCTGAAGTCGCCTTCGCGAGAAGAAACCGACGCTTCGCACGCCTATCTACAGCTCCGACAGTACATGAAACAGATTCCCAGTCTGTTCGTGCCGAATGTGTTCTGCGTGATGAGCGACATGAGTGAAACGCGGGTAGGCACGATAACCGCAGACGAGGATCGCTACCTCTCGTGGAAGTCCGTTGACGGGGACTACTCAAACACCAGGTCTGCGAGTTGGGAAACGATGATTGACGGCATGATGCCAAAGGACCGGCTTCTGGATATCATCAAGAACTTCGTATGCTTCAATGACGACTCATCCAAGACCACAAAGATTCTCACGGGTTATCACCAGTACTTTGCCGTGAAGAAGGCGGTTGCGCGCGCTGTAGAAGCTGTGGACGGCAATGGCAAGATTGGTGTGTTTTGGCATACTCAGGGCTCCGGTAAGTCGCTTTCAATGGTATTCCTTGCGCATTTGCTTCAAGAGCGGCTTGAAAGCCCGACCGTAGTGGTAATCACTGACCGAAATGACCTAGACAACCAACTATTCGGCCAGTTCAGCCGCTGCTCCGCGTTCCTTCGCCAGGAAGCGGTACAGGCGGAAAGCCGGGAGCATCTCAAGTCACTTCTTGTTGGGCGTGAATCGAACGGCATCATCTTCACTACCATGCAAAAATTTACGGACGGTGATGAACCGCTGTGCGACCGCAGTAATGTGGTGGTGATGGTTGATGAGGCACACCGTGGGCAGTATGGCCTCACCGAGCGTATGGATGCTGAAGGTAATGTTTCAGTCGGAGCGGCACGCGTCGTGCGAAAGGCTTTGCCGAATGCGTCATTCATAGGCTTCACGGGTACCCCTATCTCAACCGAAGACAAGAACACTCGCGAGATCTTCGGGGACTATATCGACGTCTATGACATGACCCAATCCGTTGAGGATAACGCCACCCGGCCTGTGTATTACGAGAGTCGCGTTGTGTCGCTCAAGCTTGACAGAGATAAGCTCGCCCAGCTAGATGCTGCATACACCGAGTTCGCTGAAGAAGCCAACGAGACCAGCGTCAAGAAGGCCCAACGCGACACTGGAGGCTTGGACGCGATCTTTGGAGCTCCAGAGACGATCGACGCACTTTGCACTGACATCATCGAGCATTACGAAAACAACCGGGAAGACATCCTTGCGGGTAAGGCACTCATCGTGGCCTACAGCAGGCCCGTGGCGATGAAGATCTATTACCGCATGATGGAGTTGCGTCCTGGGTGGAAGGACAAGCTGGGCGTCGTCATGACGATCAACAACCAGGACCCCGAGGAATGGTTTGATGTCTGCGGCGGAAAGGCGCACAAAGCGGAGATGGAGCGCAAGTTCAAGAATGATGACGATTCCTTGAAGATAGCCATCGTCGTGGACATGTGGCTTACGGGCTTCGACGTGCCGAGCCTCGCGACCATGTACGTTTTCAAACCTATGGAGGGCCACAACCTGATGCAGGCTATTGCGCGCGTGAACCGCGTCTGCAAGGGAAAAGAGGGCGGCCTGGTTGTCGACTACGTGGGCATCGCGAGCAAACTCAAGCAGGCTATGAAGGACTATACGAGCCGGGATCGGCACAACTACGGCGACTTGGATATTGCTTCTACGGCCTATCCGAAGTTCCTAGAGAAGCTGGACGTATGCCGTGATCTTATGTATGGCTTCAACTACCAGAAGACAATCTTTACTAGGAACACGGCACAGTTGGCATCTGCCATCATCGAAGGAACTGACTGGCTTCTTGACCCGTCTCGTGAGGAGGACAGGGAGGATTTCATCAAGCAGTGTCAACTTATGAATCAGGCGCTTTCCTTGTGTAAGAGCTTGGTTGATGATAAGGATCAGCACGAGGCGGCCTACCTCTCTGTGCTCCGTGTTCAGGTACTGGGGAAAACGGGACGCCGCTCCTCCGGCGGTAAGGGAATGACGTACGCAGAATTCAACAAGCGCGTGACTGCGCTTCTTGAACAGGCGGTACACGCGGATGGCGTCATTGACCTGTTCGAAAAGGACAGTGTAGAGATTTCGCTTTTTGACGAAGCGTTCCTTCAGGAACTCGCCGAGATGAAACAGAAGAATATCGCGGTAGAAAGCTTGAGACGCCTTCTCAAAGAGCAGATCAAGGCCTACCAAAAGACGAGTGTTGTCAAGGGCAGAAGTTCAGCGACATGTTACAGAAGGCGCTCAACGGCTACCTGAACGGTATGCTGACCAATGCGCAAGTGATCGAAGAGCTTGTGAACTTGGCAAAAGAGATGATGAAGGACCGTGACGACGCGGAGCAGCTCGGTCTCACCGAGGAGGAGAAGGCCTTTTACGACGCGCTAACCAAACCGCAGGCCGTAAAAGACTTCTACGACAATGACCAGCTCGTCGCGATAACCCGTGAGCTAACCGAGGCGATGCGCAACAATGCGACCATTGATTGGCAACGGAAGGAGTCTGCGCGGGCAGGTATGCGCCGGGCAGTCAAGCGGCTGTTACGAAAGTACAAGTACCCGCCGGAGGGTGCTGAGGAAGCCATGGCCACTGTCATGGCACAATGTGAGGTCTGGGCGGACACGAAGATCTACGCATAGGAGGCCACCTGTGGCACGAAAGAAAGCTGACAACACTGCTGAGATAGGGTTTGAGCAACAGATTTGGAGCGCCGCAGACAAGCTGCGTGGCAACATGGATGCCTCCGAGTATAAGAATGTGGTGTTGGGCCTTATCTTCCTGAAGTACATCTCCGACAAGTTCGAGGATCGCTACCAGGAGTTGGTCGACGAAGGCGAAGGCTTCGAGGAAGACCGTGACGAGTACACCTACAAGAGCATCTTCTTCGTTCCTCCTGAAGCTAGATGGGGTGTTATCGCCGCTCGTGCACACACGCCGGAAGTTGGCAAGGTTATTGACAATGCTATGCGCTTGATCGAAGCGGAGAACGATAAGCTCAAAGGTATCCTGCCCAAGAACTTCGCTCGCCAAGAACTGGATAAGCGCCGCCTGGGCGAGGTTGTCGATCTTTTCACCAACGTGCGGATGGCCGAGAAGGGCGACACGCGCGATATCCTGGGCCGTACCTACGAATATTGCCTCTCCAAGTTCGCAGAGGCCGAAGGAAAGAATGCCGGGGAGTTCTACACGCCTGCTAGCGTAGTGCGCACGCTGGTGGAGATTATCCAGCCTTACCATGGGCGTGTGTATGACCCGTGCTGTGGCAGTGGCGGCATGTTTGTTCAGTCGGCTGACTTTGTACAACGGCATCGGGGGCGTATTGGTGATCTTGCCATTTACGGGCAGGAGAGCAACCCGACCACTTGGAAGATGGCAATGATGAACTTAGCCATCCGGGGCATCGATGCCGATCTTGGCACCCACAACGCTGACACTTTCTTCAACGATGTGCACAAGAATGAGCGGTTCGATTTCGTGTTGGCCAACCCTCCGTTTAACGCTTCGGACTGGGGTGGGGAGCAGTTGAGGGAAGACCCGCGCTGGGACTTCGGTGTTCCTCCAGCTGGCAATGCAAACTTCGCCTGGATGCAACACATGATCCATCACCTGGCAGAAGGTGGTCATATGGGCATGGTACTTGCGAACGGATCTCTCTCATCGCAGCAAAACAATGAAGGCAAGATTCGTCAGGCTATTGTGGAAGCTGGCCTCATCGAAGGTATCGTTGCCATGCCGGACCGCCTGTTCTATAGCACGGGCATTCCCGTGAGCCTGTGGATCATAAGCAAGGAGCCGAACCGCCAACGCAAGACGCTCTTCGTAGACGCCCGCGAGATGGGCACGATGGTGAGCCGGAGACTGCGTGAGCTTACTGACGAGGACATCGCCAAGGTGTCGGGCGCATTCGATGCCTTCCGCAGGGGTGACTTGGAGGACGAGAAGGGCTTCTGCGCAGCGGTGGACATCGAGGATGTAGCGAAGCAGGACTACATCCTGACACCTGGCCGTTACGTGGGCATAAAGGATGAGGAAGACGACGGCGAGCCTTTCGAGGAGAAGATGGCGCGCTTGACTGGCGAACTCGCAAAGTGCTTCGAGGAGTCGAACCGCCTGCAGGAGCAGATCCGCAAGAACTTGGGGGCGATTGGGTATGGATTCTAAGACGCTCGGTGAGCTTTGCTCGTTCAGTCGCGGCGCCAGCGTGCCGCGCGCGCGAATGTATGACAAGGGAGATTACCTATACATTCATTACGGTGAACTCTACAAGGGATTTGACCTGCACATCGATGTTGATCGGCCACAAGTGCCTATTCCTTGCATTCGGGCTGGTGAGCGCCTCAAGGCAGAGCAACGGCTCCGTGACCAGGACATTGTATACGTCTTGACATCTGAGACCGTTGACGATCTTGGGCACTCGTTTCTCTTTAACAACCCAAGGGGCGTGCCCGCTGTTGCTGGCACTGAGACCACTATCGTCCACGTTGAACGAAGCGACCTTCTGAACCCTGCATACCTCAACTACCTCATGCACTCACCACGTTTCAAGCTGCGGCTCAGGCAGTACGTAAAGGGTATGAAGGTCTTTCGTGTTCATCCCGATGACTTATCAAGAATCGAGATCCCTCTCCCTACTCTGGACGTGCAGGGAAAGATTGTCTCGCTGCTGGACGCTATATTCGAACTGCAGATGCTCGCGAGACGCACAAATGATTATTTGGCCGAGCTCGTTCGCGCTGAATTTGATCATCGCTTCGGAGAAGGAACGCCCACAACTGATCTGAGCGATGTTTTGACTATATCGACCATGTCGATTGCGCCCATGGAACACCTTGGTGAAACATGGGAGCTTTTTAGCATCCCGGCTTTCGACGAGAAGCGCAGGCCAGTCTTTGAACGAGCTGATGAAATCAAGAGCAACAAATATGTCATAGACAATGACTGCATCCTGATCTCTAAACTCAACCCGTCGACGAAACGACTTTGGCTTCCTTTCTGCACTTCCACGAGATCGGTGTGTTCCACCGAGTTCATCGTGTACAAACCCCGCAGACCCGAGCACAAGAGTTTCTACTACGCGGCGATTGATAGCCCAAGGTTCTTGGAGTACCTGCTGGCTCACATAACAGGTTCGACTGGCAGCCGTCAGAGGGTACAGGTCAAAGCTACCTTGAGCTATCCAATGCCGAATCCCCGCGTCGAGAGTATCGATGAATTCTGCGAGTTTGTGGATCCAATCATTGCTAGGTGCCAAAGCAATGAGCAGGAGTCAACAAGGCTCGAGGAGATCAGAGATACACTGCTGCCCAAGCTCATGTCTGGTGAAATCGACGTCTCGGAAGTCCAGCTACCTACGCGGCCAAATAATCATTTGTCCGCCGATTGAGTGCCAGCTTTTGCTGGATGTCTTCGATGAGCGATGCGATGGCCCGCTGTGTGTCAGCAGACGGGAGGTGAATCTCCAAATCCTCAATCATTCGTTTTGTCAAAGCGTTGCGTGTTGCACCCGACGAGGCGAGTTTGAGTAATAACGCCTTGTTTGACTGCAAGTAGCACAGGAGGAAGGTTGAGTTGAGTTTGCTGCTCGGCCTGACAATGGCCACGTGTTGGTTGACTCGTGCGGGAGTACACCAGGTTGGAACCAGGCATGCGCGTGCTACGGAATCGCCGGTGATGTTGAGGAGGATATCGCCGGGCTTGACTTCCGCACTATTTAGCGCTGCTGCTTGAACGTCGTCAATGAAGGCAAGGCCGTTACTACTGAATGACCAATCGAGGACGTTCTGGCTGCGAATGATGGGGATGCCAGATGCCTTATATGACTCTTTGCCGCCTTTTGGGGTGGCACCGCTGCCGATCTTGGCGCAAACGTCGCCGAGTCTCATTCCAAATACTTCCTGTGCGAAGCCTTCACGTTGCTTTGGTTCACCATCGCGTAGTGCATGGTGCTGTCTATTCTCGCATGCCCGAGGAGCTTCTGCACTTGCTCGACAGGCATCCCCTTGTCGATTGCACGGGTCGCGAGAGTTCTGCGGAACTTATGCGGATGCACCCGTCCGACTCCAGCCGAGCGCCCAATATGTCGCAGTCGCGATTCAATCCCTCCAATACTCAGACGGGTTGCCGACGAGTCAAGCGACACGAACAGAGCCGCGCAGTCGTCGTCGCGGGTGTTAAGGTATGCCTGCAAGTGGAGCTTCGCGCGCGCGTCGAAGTAGACGGGTCGCTGCTTGCTGCCCTTCCCAGTGACGATGCACTCGCGTTCTTGTAGATTGATGTCGGCAATGTCAAGTCTGACGAGTTCGCCTACACGCATGCCGGTTGTCGCCAGCATGTCGACGATGGCGAGGTCCCGGACGTTATCGCAACCGTCGCGCAGCGCTTCGAGTTCCTCGTCGCTTAGTACTTCCTTGGCCAGCGTTGCGGTCTTCACCTTATGAATGCGCCTCATCGGGCTCTTCACGATGTAGTCCTCGTCTTCAAGCCAGGAGAAGAAACTCGACAGGATACGGCGAATGTTGTCGATGGTGACCTTTCCGGCATCTCGTGTGTTCTCGTAGTCGCTGAGATATCTTCGTAGGTCGTCGCTTTCTATCTGGGTATAGGGCTTGGCAACGGTCTCGACCATGCGCCGAATGGTGCTCTCGTAGTATGCGATGGTTCTGATCGAACACCCCTCTACCTCTTTAGCGGTTAGAAACAGGTGTAGAAGGTCGGTGGTGCTCTCATGTGTGGGCGCAAAGGCGAAGCGAAGTGCTTCTCCGAGCCGTTTGAATTGGCTGCTGTCAAGAATTGGCTGCATCTGGGCGAGAACGAGGTTGATAGCGGTTTCCATCACGATTCCTTTCGACGAGAGGCGATGGAAACATTCTGTTGGCTGCGATGCAGAACAGCACGCCAAATGATTATTTGGCCGCGTAGGTAGCTGGACTTCCGAGACGTCAATCTCGCCGGACATGAGTTTCGGCAACAGCGCATCGCGTGTTTGCTCGAGCGCAGATTTTTCCTTTGTGTTGCTCAGCATCAGGTCATAGATAGGCTTTGCGTTGTTGTAGAACTCATCAAGTACGCCGTCATCGGGAAGCTGCAAGGGCATAGCCTTGATCACCTTCGAATTCACGGCGTTGGCGATCGACGAGGTATTCCCCAACGACCCGTAATCGTACGCTAACAGCAAGGGGTACAGGTAGGCCAGCCTTCGCGGATCGTCCGATGTAAAGCATGCGATCGCCTCATTGGTGACCATTTCGTCGGCGGCGATACCGACTCTTCCCACTGTGAGTTTGAAACTCAAGAGGATGGATCCCGGTGGACACCGGCGGATATTGAACCTCTCAACCGCCTCATTAGTCAGGTACTCCGAGCTTGTGATCAGGTAGGCGTCCGCTTGCCCCATGTCCTTGATCGACATCCAAATGACGTTGCTCGCATTCTTAAGGGAGAACCACTCATTTTGTTTGCGTGGCGGTGTCTTGCCAATGTGTATAGAAAAGAACTCGTCGGCGCGACGTTCTGTCGTTGATCCTCGCGCGGCAGCATTCTCTTGCAACGCAACGATCATGTCAGCCAAATAATCATTTGGCTGTGTCAACAGCTGGCGTGGGCATGCGTTCAAACCGTCCTGGCGCCTCCGCATTGATACAAACAAAAGCCCTATTGCCACCTTCACCGCCACAATCCACTTCATGGACAACGAGGTCAGGCGCATGCGGTCGGAGGAGTGGCCGCTGCTCGCGGACTTTCTGTATGAAGCCCTCTTTATACCGGAGAGATTCGAGGGGAGGTCACGCGCTCGTCACCACCACGCAGCCTCCCATCGCTCTGCCCGTCACCGTGAGATCGCCTCTATCCCCACCGCCGTGGGACCGCCGCGCTGCCCATCGCCGCGAGATTGCCGCTCTGCCCACCGCCGTGGGATCGCCTCGATCTCAACGCCCTAATACGACCTACCCCCACCGCTGCAGGATGAGAGCGGCGATCTCGCGCCAATGCGTCTCCAGTACGAAGTGGCCGCCGTCGAGCAGATGCACCTCGGCATTCGGATCATCTCGGCGAAAAGCCTCCGCCCCCGGATAGATGAAACTCGGGTCGTTCTTACCCCACGCGGCGATCAGCTCGGGCTGATATGTGCGTAGATACTCCTGGTACCGGGGATAGTTGGCCACGTTGTTCTGGTAGTCAAATATGAGGTCCGACTGGCGCTCCGCATAATCCGGCGACTGCGTGTAGAAGATATCGAGCGTGTACCCATCCGGCGGCACCGACCCCTTAGCCTCCCCGCCCTCGTATTGGCCCTTGATGGTCTCCGGCGCGAAGGCGCTCTTGAACTGCTCGCGCAACTCGGGAGTCGGATTCTTCCAGTACTCGGCGCGCGCCACCCATTTCTTGCCGAGCCCCTCCTCATACACATTCCCGTTCTGGCTCACAATGCCGAGGATGCGCTCCGGGTACCGCAGGCAGAGATTGAACCCAATCGGTGCACCGTAGTCGAACACGTACAGGTAGAAAGACTCCACGCCCATCGCCGTCAGGAAGCCGTCCACATAATCGGTGAGGTGCTCAAACGTGTAGGCGAAGTCCGTGTGCTTCGGTGCGGCGGAACGCCCGAAGCCAATGAAGTCCGGCGCCAGCACATGAAAGTCTTGCTCCAGTAGCGGTATGAGATTGCGGAACAGATGGCTTGCGGTGGGGAAGCCGTGCAACAGCAGGAATGTCGGTTTATCCGCTGTGCCTGCCTCGCGATAGAACACGTCCAGACCGTTTACCTCGATGGTTCCGAACTTCGGCCGGCCTGCCGCTGCTATAGAATCAGAGTTCGCATCCGATGCTGCGGAACCAAGGTCTGCTTGTGACGTTGCGGATGCTCCTGAGTAACTCGGCACCTGTGTGCTCCCCACCGCCTACGAACCTGCCGACGGTACTGAAGGCGTTTGGTTCATTCTGACTCATTCCTTTCACGTTGATGGTCTGTAATCCATGCGGGCTAAGCCGCCACTTCGTCACGATATCCCCGCGCCAGTGTATGGCTGCGGCTCTCGCTCACTCCATCCGGGGGTCCAGCCGTGCCTCGCTCACTCCATCCGCGGCTGATGGCTCAGCCGTGCTCTCCCATGCTTTACGCCCGGGTGCTTGCCCAGCCGTGCTCTCCCTTGCTCCACGCGCGGCTGCTTCCCCAGGTGTGCCGTTTCCCGCATCGGCAAGAATCTCCTTCGCCGTGCGGCCGAAGATCTTCTGCAGCTGCCGGTTCATGGTCCGAAGCCCGGAGTATCCATTGAGCGCAGCCACCTCCGACTGCGTCCCCCGCCGTACCAGCAGATCTTGGCGAGCGTGCTCAGCGCGGACCATGGCGACGTACTCGGAGAGCGTGTACCCCAGGTGCTCCTTGATGAAACGCGCCATATATCCCCGCGAAAGATGGCAGTAATCCGCAAGGTCTTCAAGCCGGATCTTCGTGGCGTAATGTTCCTCCACATAGTCGACGATCCGATGAGTGCGGACTATCGGCTCTGCGGCGAGGGTGCGGGGCCTTTCGACGTCGGCAATGAAGAAAGACTGCGCGAGGATATTGAGTATCTCAAGCGGCAGCAACGATAACTGAAGGTAATGCGTCGGTGCGGGCTCGGCGTCCCTCGCCAGCAGTTCGGCCAGCTTGGCGAAACGTGGATACAGCTGCTGGTGATAGGCGGACAGTTGCTCAGCCGTGAGCTCCTCGACGTCGTTAAGCTCGAAGCGGCCCGCGTCGATTGCGGGAAATACTCGCCGCAGATAGGGGTAGGGGTACAGGATTGTGACCGCGCGTCGCAGCGGGTCGTTGTGCAACGTGCGTTCACCATGGATCTGTTGAGAATTCGCGAGCCAGATCCTGCCGGTGTGCATGCGCCACGTTCTCCCGCCCACCAGAACTTCCGACTCCGGCCATCTGAGCATGCAGTTGATCTCGAAGGAACTGTGCCAGTGCGGCTGGAAGCTCTCCGGTGTGATTCCGGTATGGAGAACAAGGCGAACGCTGAGCCGGTCGGTGGGAATGACTACCTCATGCGTCGCGGTCTCCTCCACGGTGACCTCCCTTCGCTCACTGCTTTTTATGGTACGGTCCGGGCGCCCATGCCGTCGCCTGCAGGTGACTAGGCGCCTAAAACTGGTGACAGCCAGGCGCCTATCGCGCCGCCAACCCGCCTACCGTTACGAACAACGTTCATCCAACAACGACGTTCGAACAACGGAGGTGCATCCCATGGCACAACAGAAACAGGATAGATTGATCTTCAAGGTCTCGATCCTGTCCATCGCCGTCATGCAGGCGACGGCGCAATCGATCAGCGGCATTCTCAACACCATGGCGGAAGCCATGCCGCACGTCGATGCCACGTCGATTTCTTCCCTATCCACAGTCCCAAATCTCGGTTGCCTGGTGGGACTCTTCCTCAGCCCCATACTGTGCAAGGTGTTTGGCGAACGCCGAGTCACCATCGTCGGCCTACTTGGCAGCATCCTCGCCGGATGTGCGCCCATGGTCCTCGGCACTTTCGTGCCCATTTACGTGAGTCGACTGCTGCTCGGCTTCTTCTTCGGCATGTACACGCCGCTGATCGTCGTCCTGCTGTCCCGCTTCTACAGGGGTGATCAGCTGGCGCGGATGATCGGCTATGAAAATGCTATTGGCAGCATCGGCAGTTCTCTCTGCGCGCTCGTGGCCGGTTTCCTGGTGGTGATGGGATGGCAGGCGGGTTTCGCCATCTACTTGCTTTCTGCTGTACCGCTGGTGCTCTTCACATTGTTCGTGCGTCTCGACGACAGACAAGCCGACGACTCTAATGAACAGGGCGCCAACGCGGTTGGCGATAGCCAGGCCGACACCGCCGACCGTAGCTACCCCGCCGCAGAAACAGGCGACGAACAAGCCACCGGGCAGGCTGACGGCGTCGTCGCCGCAAGAAACAGCGACGCAACCGAGCAACCATCTACAGATAGTTCCGCGGCTGCGGGCAGGCCCCGTGTACCAGCAGCAGTATGGGGACTGGGTGCGTTCCTCTTCTGCTTCTTCATCTTCCAACTTCCCATGGCCTACGCCTTGGGGAACCGAGTCTTTGAATCCGGAGTAGCAGGGGACAGCCAGACGACGGCGTCGACAATCGCCTCCACCATCTACAGCTGCTTCACGATTATTGGCATCCCGGTATCGATCTTCTTCGGTGCCATACGCAAGCGCATTGGCGCATGGACATTGCCCTTTGCACTTGCCTGCAACATTATTGGCTTCGCCGCGCTGGCCTACGGCTCGAACACGACATTGCTATTCGCCGGTGGGCTGTTCTCCGGTGTTGCGTTTGCCCTCGTCGTTCCCTACGCCTATACGCGTGTCGCAGAGGTGAGCCCGCCGGAAGTCGTCAGCACGTCAACCACGGTCGCCATGCTGAGCCTTAATCTCGGTGTTTTCTGTTCGCCGCTGGTACTGCCCAGAATCGCGGCGGCGGTGGGTGATGGCAGTGCGCACCTCGTCATGCTCATCTCCACGGTCGCATTCCTCATTTTCACGGTGATTATGAGCATTGTGGCCGTTACATCGTCCAGGCGACGCAACACTGTTGCCGCTGCGGCCTAGTGTGCTGCCGCTGCTGCTCTGTTCGCGTCACCGAGTCAATACCCATGAGCATTTCTGTGCTCGAACCGGCGCATTATCGTTTATCTATAAGTCCGCCCGGCCTGACGTGCTTGTTCAGGCCCACGGCGAAGAAGGAATACCATGAATGACTATCACGGGATCAGTTCCCTTATCGAGGCCGCCATCGACGCCGAAAGCCTTGGTGGCGCATCCATCTGCGTGATCAAAGAAGGGCAGGTGAAACTCCTCACGGGCTACGGTGCCGATACGGTCGACAGCATCTACAAGGTCTACTCAATGACGAAGCTCTTCACTTCGGTTATCACCTTCCAGCTCGTGGAGGAAGGCGTTCTTCACTTACAAGATGCAGTGGCGGAGTTCTTTCCAGAATTCGCCAACCACCTCGCCTATAACGCCGGGGAGGAGTCGAGGTTGAGAAAACACCGCTGACCATCCAACACCTGCTCAACATGACATCGGGCATCCCCTATCCCTTCCCGGGGTCCCCGGCGCAAAGACGCATGGAACTATTGGAAGCCGACCAGATCGCGCGCGCTGCGGCGGGCATTCCCTTCACCACGCAGTCCGCTTGCCGGGCAATGGCGGCGGTGCCCGGAGGCTTTCATCCCGGTGCGGGCTGGGAATACGGTGCCGGTGCCGACCTGCTCGGCGGTGTACTTGAGGTAGTCAGCGGAAAGAGCCTCGACGCCTTATACGAGGAGCGCCTTTTCGGACCCCTCGAGATGATCGACACTGGCTTCTATGTGCCGCCTAGCAAGATTGATCGAGTCGCAACGGCATGGCACCGCGACCCGCAATTCACACGCGTTACACAGGTCGAAACACCGATCCGGGACGCGCGCAGTGAAGACGTGCTCACATTCATGGCGGCTGTGGAAAAGATCGACACGGCACCACCCGCTTTTCTCGCCGCAGGTGGGGGCTGCTATTCCACCGCGCGCGACTACGCGCGGTTCCTCCACATGCTGCTCAACGAAGGTGAGCTCGACGGCGTGCGCATCCTGCGTCCCGAAACAATTCGTTTCATGCGGACCCCGCAGCTGGACCACACCCAATTAGACGCGAAAGCGGCCGAGGGTGTGGGCGCGGGAGTGCCCGGGTACAGCTATTCAAACCTGCTGCGCATCCTCGTCGATCCGGCGCAGGCACGCGCGCTTGGAGTCAATGGCCACGTTGGAGAGTACGGCTGGGATGGGGCAGGCGGGAACTTCTGCCTGGTAGACCCGTCGCTTGGAGTGGCTGCAGTCTTTATGATGCAGAACTTCGAAGGGGCAGAGCCGGTGTTGCGGCGCCAGTTGTACAAGGCAATCGTGGCTGACGACTGAGCGCCGTGGGGTGGGGTGTGGAGCGCGCAGGCCGAGCGACGCCCGTATCAATCGCGGTGCGTGCTGGCGCGGGCTCGCCGGGTGGAGCCAGCAGGGCGCGGTGCACGGAGGGAATATGAGTCGCTTGCGGGGCAGCAAATGGCGCCTGCGAAGAGTCCGCCGATGCCCGACGTCGTCGCGCCGTGTGGGATAATCGCACCCGTGGCTAACCTCGACACCAAGCTGGCCTTCGCCGCGTCTTTTCGGGCGCTGGCCGTGCGCCGCGACGTCGACAAGATCACCGTGGGCGAGATAGCTGCGGGAGCGGGGCGGTCACCGGCCACCTTCTACCGTCACTTCCGTGACAAATACGATCTTGCTGCCTGGGATTACGCGCGCGATGGCGGCGCGATTATGGCGCACGTCGGCGACGACGACTATCCGTGGCCGCGAACGCTGCTCGACGGCGCCGCCTACTTCCAACGGCACAGGGCGTACCTGCGCAATCTGCTGACCCACACCAACGGCCGCGACTCCTTTATGCGCCACATGATGGCGACGAATGTGGCGCTGCTACGCGACTGCGTGGCAGATGTGGTTAAACCTGACCAGTTAGATCCTGAGACGCTCATATGCATCAGAATCTACTGCTATGGCACCGTGCAACTGGTGTGCGACTGGATCATGGAGTCGATTCACTGCACTCCCGAGCAGCTGGCACATGCGATGGAAGTGGCCTTGCCAGAGCCGCTTCGTCGGGTGCTTCTTGATGGTGGTGGGTTCCGGGAGTGAGTGCGGTGCCTTCCCGGGTGATCACGACTGGTACCGCGGAGGTTGTGGTGGGCTAGCGGCGGGCACGGATGAGAGACTTCGAGCTATTCTTCTCATTTCGGCCGGAAGATGGCCTGAAACACAGTGAGAGAGCCTTGACGCAGGTAGCATGGCACGGCGCAGGTAGACATCTGGCCAACAGTGGCAGGAGGAAGCACATGGCAGACAAAGAACAGCTCATTGCCAAGCTGCAAGAGATCGTAACGGCCGTATTCCAGCAGGCCGATGGGCACGCGCTGCAGTCGAGGATTTTCGCCAGCCAAGGGCTGACCAAGCTGGAGGAAAAGTACGCGGAGCACGCAGAAGAAGAGCGTGAGTACGCCACGAAGTGCATTGACCGCATTCTAGATCTCGGCGGCGAAGTGAACAACGAGGCGAAGACCGCAACACCGACCTACACCGATGCGCTCGAATGGGTCAAGTATGACCTGCAGGTTTCGCGTGACGGCCTGGCCTGGCTGAAGGACATCGTCGAACTGGCGAAGGATGACTACACAACCTACGACCTTCTCAAGGATTACTACAAGGACGAAGAAGAAGACATGTACTGGGGCGAGCAGCAGCTCGAACTGATCGAGAAGATCGGCGTGACCAACTGGTACATGCTGCAAATCTGACGGGTGGCTCCTTCTTTGGGGGCGCTGACGGGGCACCGGCGCAGGTGGCGTCGGTGCCCTCGTCATATTCGGGCGCGTTTGCCGTGGCCGGGCATTCATTGCAGCTGGGCGCAATTCACTGCGGCTTGGCGTGATCATTGCTGCTTGAGGTGTGCGTCGTGGGTGGGCCGTTCGTCAGCAGGTGCTGCTTCCGCATGTGTAGCTTCGATCGGCCCGTCTGCAGTCCGCAATCAGCGCGGCGACTGTCCCGTGTGTGCGGCGTCGATGGAGTGAATGGGGCCGAGCCTATGAGGCGTCGCTGCTGGTTCGGCGTGTGCGGAGTTGATGCGAGGTGCTTACAGCTGTCTTGCGATATGGTTGAGCCCTCCCGCGCAACTGCCGGTTGCGGCGGAAAATGCAACCGGTTGCAGGCAAAAGTGCAAGCTGAAGTTGGTAGCCGCAACCGGGGTGGTAAGGCGAGTATTGGTGTGCAGCTGCTCAACTGATGACCAACGAGCACATCGGAAAGCTCGACAATGAAAGGCTTAGTTCATGAAACTTGAAACCGCGAAACGACTCTACGAGTACCGGAAGGCTTCCGGCCTCTCGCAGGAACAGGTGGCAGCGAGAATTGGTGTCTCGCGGCAGGCTGTCTCGAAATGGGAGTGCGCGGAATCGTCTCCCGACACGGACAACCTCATCGCCCTCGCGGTGCTCTATGGCGTGACCGTTGACGAACTCCTATTCGCCGACCCGGAGAACATGACCTTCGGGGCATCCCGCACGAAGGAAAGTGGACTCGGCCGGAGCTCCGCCGAAGACTCGGCGGGATTCTCGGCCGCAGCTGCTGGCGGTCGCGTCCCTGGGCAGGCAGGAGTTTCCGACGACGTCGACCCCGGCACCTCCGAGGCGGCAGACGGTGAAGCGGCGTATGTCGACGTTAATGCCCACGCGGCATTTGAATCCCGTGCAGAGGGTAATGGGACGGATGGTTTCGACGGTTCCGAGGACTATGCGAGCGGCGGCACCTGGCAGCGTCCGGACAACCCGGACGAGGATTATGTTGATGTCAGCTTCACGCGGGGTGTGCACGTCCGTGACTCCAAGAGCGGTGAAGAGGTGCATGTGGGCTGGGACGGTATCCATGTGGACAACGACAAGGAGCATGTGCATCTGGACTTCGGATTCCTCGCGCGCATGATCCGCGAGTTCCGCAAGGACCAGCCGTGAAGCGGAAGGGATAACCGCAAGGCGGGAGGAGCAACCGCGAAGCGAGAGGGCCGACCAGGAAACGGGAAGCTCAACCGTGAAATGGAAGGTGTAACCGCGAGGCGGGAGGGCCAACCGTAAAAGGATAAATGGGTGCTGCGCGGCGTCGATCTGACTTGGTTAGGGCATGATCGGCGCCGCGCAGCTGCGGTTGCATGACGGAAGTTTCGGACCACAGCAGCTATCCGCTGGGTAGTGTGAGGCCAAGTCCCGCCAAAACCGGGAATCGCGGATGCGA
This sequence comes from Actinobaculum sp. 313, assembly GCF_003073475.1. Classification (GTDB taxonomy): domain Bacteria; phylum Actinomycetota; class Actinomycetes; order Actinomycetales; family Actinomycetaceae; genus Asp313. The sequence continues at coordinate 985,196 of NZ_CP029033.1, forward strand.
GTGCTTGCCCTGTTCCCGATTCCGGCTCCGTGCCTTGCCTCCCTGCGGGCCTTGTTTCCCTAGTGCCTCTTGCTTACCGTTTCTTGCTTACCGCTTCCGGTTACTTCTTCGCCACAATCAGGAAACGGTGGATGGTGCCCGCCACCTCGCCGTCGCGCTCGATCATCTGCTGCATGGTGAGCAGTTGATCGAAGCAACGGTCCACCGAGAAACCGGGGAACTCCCACTCCATAATGCGGGCGAACCAGACGAAGGCGCCGACGTCGTAGAAGACGATCGGCCGATAGGCCTCCTCGGCTTGGATGATTTCAAAGCCCGCCGCTTCAAATTCCCGCCGCTGCTTATCCAGATACAGATGCGGATACGGCTGGGGCGTGCCCGGCAGGACCATCTCCACGAGGTCGGCATCGTTGGCGCCGCCCACTTGTTCGGTGACGAACAGCCCGCCGGGTCGCAAAAGCCGCCAGGTCTCTGCCGCGTCATAGTCGCCATGGCGATTAATTACCAAGTCGAAGGCGCCGTCGCGAAACGGAATGTTGGCGGCATTGTCGCACTCCGCGAAGTGGATCCCCAGAGGCACTAAGGTCTCCCGGCACAGGATGACATTCGGTGGGTAACCCTCGGTGGCGCTGGTTCTCGTATGCGGGTGATTCAGCGAGAGTAAGAACTCGCCGCCGCCGGTATCGATATCCAGCAACTCGGTGTCGTCGCGCAAATAGCTTCGGACGATCGCCTCGTAATCCCATGGAAGATCGTGTTCCTCCGTGTACCGGTCATGAATATGCGAGAAATCCCAACCGTGGATGTGGGCGGCGTCCTCTTCGCGTTTCCAGGATACGCGCAATTCATCAATGTTCATGTCTGCCCTTTCAAAAGAAGTCTGACTGTTCCTTTGATCGGTACAGCTCGGGCAACGTCTCGGTGGGGCATGCCACCCGTGTGGGGCGCGCTACCCCGTGGGCGCATACTGTCTGCGAAGTGGGTGGCGTGCGGGCAGCGGGTGAGTACCCGTGTCGGGGGATCATTCCGCCGCGCCGGTGCCTATCGCAGCTCACCGCTCATTCTGTTCCTCGATACAGCGTGTTGCCTCAGAGCTGTACCGAGCAGTTCCGTCGTCGCATCACTTTGCTCCTCCATTGTGCTTGCGCACTAGTTTCGCACGAATTGTCAGTGTGGCGCCGCCGTACACGCAGCCCGTGGGCGCGCGGCTAGACGCTACGGCGTCACCTCGACATTCCTCTTCGACCTGGCCCCGCCCTGGCGCGGTCCGTACTTCGCTCAGCCCGATCTGCACCTCGCATGGCCTGGCCTAACTCCCCTCCGTGTGGTCTCCGCTCGGCCTGGCTTTGAGCAGTTTCTGGTAGTGGTCTATCTTGTGCTCGAGCCTGCCGAGGTTTTCCTGCCAGCGGGCTATTTCCTGCTCAACATTCTTGCGATTCTCATGCAGCATTGCCATTCGTTCCGCCAGCGTTTCATCGCCACGCGCACGGAGATCTGCGTAGCGCTTAATGTCGGCAAGTGGCATGCCGGTTGCTTTGAGGCGGCAGATGAATTGCACCCAGGCGACGTCTTGCGAGGAGTAGTCGCGGTGACCTGACTTGTTGCGGGCGGGGGAGAGAAGGCCACAGCGCTCGTAGTAGTGCAACGTGCTGGTGGGCAGCCCGACCTGTGTAGAGAACTCGCCGATTTCCATGGGATCCTTCGTCTTATTGATATCCGAGGTGGCCGTTCGAATTACCTTGACGCTGAGTCTGCTACGCCATGGCTCAGCGTTGGTCGCGGTGTAGCGCTGACGCTCGAACAGAGGTGACCGCCACACGGTACCAATTCTGCGAAGGTTCTCTTGACCTCAACCGTGGTTCAGGTAAGAGCATAGCAGTGTCGATTACGCAGAGAGCGTTCGTCCGACACCAGCAAAGGAGTTACCACATGGAGGAGAAGAATCGATTTGAAAGAGGAATGGAGACTTTGCGGGAGGTGGATGGAAATACCGGGCAGGAGGTTGTGGAGGCCCTTGAGGACGTAGCTCCCGACCTTGGCCGATACATCGTCGAGTTCGCATTCGGCGATGTCTACTCCAGGCCTGACCTCTCATTACGTGATCGTGAGCTTGTCACACTCGCCAGTCTGTGCACTCAGGGCGATACGGCGCCGCAACTGGAGGTTCATATCAACGCCGCGCTGAACGTGGGTCTTTCGCGGCAAGAGATCATCGGCTGCTTTATCCAGTGCGTTCCTTATACCGGATTTCCACGAGTGCTCAACGCAGTCGCGGTGGTACGACGGGTCTTTGCGGCACGTGAGCATTCCTAACGGTCCGAGTGAAGGAAACTCGCCAACGTGGACGCAAGAATTACATCGAAAGGCGTGATGTGCGGAAAGAATGCTGCAGCAGAGATCACATGAAACCGCTGGACAACGCGGCGCCGATTTTGTACATTTGATGCAGAAAATTTGCCACAACCGCTTTTGTGGCTGTCGTGACCGATAGGAGGATGCAATGTTGCGGTTCTTCCGTCTTCAGAATTGGAAGTCTTACTACGAGCCCGTTGAGTTCTCCATGGTGGCGACCCGAGAGCGGCGTCATGGGGAACGAGTCGCCGCGATGGGGCGCTCTCGTGTGCTTCCTGTTACCGCCATCTATGGTGCCAATGCCGCTGGCAAGTCAACTTTTGTCGATGCCTTGGAGGCGCTGCGGAACTTAGTGGTCGAAGCGCGTGAGCGTGAGGCGCTTCTAGACGTGACTCCGTTCCTTCCGAAAGGGAAAACGGAACCGACAGGCTTCGCAATCGAGTTCGTTGCCCCGGTCAAAAGCGCGAACGGGCGTGAACGAGAGCAGGTCTTCCTCTATGAGGTGTTATTTGATCAGCGCCGGATTCATGATGAATCGCTGGTGCTGGTTAAATCTCAGAATGAGCAGTACTTGTTTGAACGCACGGGTGACGATGTGACCCTCTACGGGGAACTCGATGGGAATCGCGACGCAAATGCCTTCGCGGCCATAATCGCTCCCAATGCCACTTTCCTTGGAGCTCTTGGCGCCGTCGGCGAAGGTATCGTGGCTGCTGCGTATTCTTGGTTCGCGCAGCAGCTCAATATCATCCATCCGGGTTCCGAGTATGTGTACCTTCCGGCGCGCATTGACGCAGATGAAGTTTTCGCCCAAGCGATGAACAAAGGATTGACTCGGGCAGATACCGGTATCTCACGGCTGGGATTTGAAGACATGAAAGTCGGCGCCCTTCCCCTTGAAGCAGCGGACGTGAAGAAGCTTGTCGAAGCGCTGCGAAACAAGGGCGGCTCTTTCGTCATCGGCACGGACAATCGGGATTGGTCGCTGCTTTCTGTGGCCGATGACGGCATGCCGATTGTTAGAAGGCTTGTTGCTGTTCACGAAGTGGAAACAGGGCCCGATCAGTATGACGAGGGTTTTCAACTTCCGCTACGGGAAGAGTCCGACGGCACGCAGCGCTTCATGAATCTACTGCCGATTCTCTTCCAATTGCGTGACGAGGATGCACGGAACATCTTTGTGGTGGACGAACTTGAAAACTCCATGCACCCCAAACTGACGGAAGAGTTCATCGCGTCTTTCCTTGGATCTCTGGATAATGACGACCGCCGTCAGCTTATCTTCACAACGCATGAGATCCAGCTCATGCGCTCGGGGCTCTTGCGTCGCGACGAGATTTGGCTGGCCGACAAAGCTGATGGAGAGTCCCGTTTGACCAGGCTTTCCGATTTTGCCGACGTTGGAGTGCGCAAGGATGCTGACCTGCTGTCGTTTTATATGTCTGGACGCATCGGCGGAGTACCCAGGGTGTGATACGCGATGGCAAGGAAGAACAAGAGTCGACCGCGAAGCGTCCGAAAGGGTGTAACGCCGGGTTCACGTCTCCCGCGCGAGCCAGTCTTCTTCTGTGCTGAGGGATTAACGGAGGTACAGTATGTCAAAGCATTGCTGCAGTATCGGTATAAGGATCTTTTCGTCGCGCAACCTATTGGTCGCTCCGGACTGAAGACTTCTCTCGTCAATCTCATTAACAGTGCTCGACTAGAAGAGCGCAAATGGAGACGTTCAGATCGTCACCGGGCAATCTGGATTCTGTGCGATGCAGATGAGAATGCCGTCCATTTACACGAACTTGAAAAATGGCTGGCGGAGTCCGATACGCACCGCTGTGCGATTCAATCGCCTGCGATCGAGGGATGGTTCTTGCAACACTTTGATAACCCCGCGCGGCCAACGACCAGTCGAGAGGCACTGGCGCTGTTGCAAAAGAAGTGGCAGCCATACAGCAAGGGGCAAGAAATCCCCTCGTGGCTTATCGAGAAAACTGAGGAAGCTTGCCGTAGAGAACATGAGTTTTTGCGAAGCGTGCCTGCGAAAGTGGGAAGTTCATGGCCGCCTGATCGAGTAAGTCAGTTGGTCAATTTCGTCGCCTATCTGGACCAGCGAGCGGAGAAACTGCGTTCGTGGAGGCCGCCGACTTCCCGTTGATGCGAGCTCGGGTTGTGATCCCAGCACGGGTGCCCGGAAGTGCAACTGTCACGCCCCGGGTTTCTCCGGGTCAACCTGGTGCCAGAGGTAGGGGCGCAGTTTCTCTCGCAGCGCTGCATGCGGTTCGTCGTCGGGCAGTGGGCGGTCCATTGAAGCGCAAAGTTCTTCGAAGGCTTCGTTCTCGGCGTCGGTGAGGTACGAGTACAGCTTCATGCGCTGAGCATTGAGCATCTCTTCAATGCCTTCCTCGGCAAAGGTAATAGCCAGCGCATATGCCCGGTTATCTGGATCCCTGCGCCGCTGCGCACGGTGCACGATGCGGTGGATTTTCTCCAGCAGATAAGCACACTGAACGAAATCGTCCATCGTGACCGCGACATATGCGCGTGTTTCGTCTGCTTCCTGCATCCTGGCTCCCATGGCTACGCAAGTCCCCTATGCTACGGCCCATTCCTCTCGAATCATCGGGTTTTCCTCCATTTTCCGGGTATATCGCGGAGTTTTGCGGAAGACCCGGAGAATCGGCGAGGGGCGGCTTGCTGGCGACAGCGCGTAGATGCCCTACAGCGCGTCGATGCCCTAAAGCGCGTCGACACCTCAGGCAGGTCAATATCTCACGGTGCTCCGATACCTCATGAGGCGTCAATACCTCAGTACGTTGACGCGCGAGACTCCGTCAGCAGCCAGCGCTCGCCCTCTTTGCGGGCCGTGAGGTCCTGCTGCAGTCTCCATGTGTTCCTTCCGCCTCCGAACACTGCGGCGTTCACGCGTGACCTGCCACGGATGAACGCAGACCGACCGTCAGGGGCGATTGTTACATCGATGGATTCATGTTCGGCACTGTAGTAGTTGAGCGTTCCGTCGAGGACGGCCGCAACGTAGGCGGCTTTCAGCTGGCGCATGCCCGTCATATGCACCAAGCTGTAGTCCTCTGCCAACAGCTCCGAAATGGCCTTGGCATCCTTTCTTATTGATGTCTCCCACAGGTCGCGATAGAGCTGGGCGCATTCGGCCTCATCGCGGTGTCGCTGTTCATCACCTTTCGACATGCGTTTACGCCTCTTGGGGTTGGAGTGGTCCGTAGTAGTAACTGGCGGTCGCGCCGCCGTCGATCAGGAAGTCGCTGCCGGTGATGAATGCACCCTGCGGTCCCATAATGAACTCGGCCAGTGCGCCGACTTCGTCGGCGGTACCGGGGCGCTGCGCTGGGCACTTGGCGAACATGTTCTTGTAGAAGTCGCCCCGCGGTCCGTTGAACTCATCAATGGCCAGCGGAGTGACGATGATTCCGGGGGAGATGGAGTTAATGCGAGCTCCGCGCTCACCCCAGCGCACGGCTTCGTACATGACGCGTTTCTCATTGCACCGTTTGGCCAGTTGATAGGCGTGCAGAGTATCGCGGACGTTTTCCGGCTGCAGCAGCGGCAGTGAGAGTAAATCCTCCGTGGGCGTCGTCGCCAATTGGCGATCCTCCTCGGCGGTCAACTGCGGCATGCGCTTGCCCGATTGGCTGGAGATCGTTACTCCCACGCCGCCCGGGGCGATAACCCTGCCGACCTCTTCCAGCAACACGGCTGTGCCGTACAGGTCCACTTTCAAAATGGTTTCGATCGGTGCCTGGCTGGGGGAGACCCCTGCGGCATTGATAAGGGTAGTGATGGATCCGAGTTCCTGTGCGCGAGAGATGGCGTTCACGATGGAGGCGCGGTCTGCAAGATCCATTTCATAGGATTCGACGTCGAAGCCGGCGTTGCGCATGGTCGAGGCAATCGCCTCGGCGTTGTCCAGAGACTTATCCGCCACGAGAATTGCCTTTCCAAAGCCGACGCGGCGGGCGATTGCCGTGCCGATCTGCCCGGCTCCGCACAGTAGTACGACTTCTTTATCCGGCATCATATGCACCCTTCTCTAGTTCTGATGGCTTCTTCTGGTGCCTCGGCTGCTCGATGTTCTTCACCGATGTCCCTAACCGCCGATGCCTCTCAACCGTATGGCTCATGCCACCCAGCGCGCCTCGCCGGTCAGACCGAGAGGACTTGCGCTTACGCCGAGACCAACACCAATGTAGGTGACAGTCTGTCGCTAATTTATGGTAGGAGATGCTACGCCACCGTGCAAGGGGATTGTTAGGATTCTCAGTGACGAAGGAGAACTGTATGGCCGACTACCTCCGGGCCCGCTCAGCCGAACAGAAGAGCGAGCGCATGCAGGCGATCATGGATGCTGCTGACGGATTGTTCAACCAGCGGCCATACCATCAGATCACGATGGGAAGCATAGCCGCCGAACTCGGATGGTCACGTTCGAATCTCTACAAGTACGCCGCCACACAGGAGGAGATCTTCCTGGCGCTCCACTCGCAGAAGAACCGCGACTGGTTGGCACATTTGGAACAGGAACTGTCTGCTGCGCCGCTGGCGACCGAACAGTTTGCGCGCATATGGGCACATGTGACCGAGGAGCATGCAGGCTTCTTGCGCTACCAGGAGATTCTCACATCGATTATCGAGTCGAATGTGACCCCAGAGCGACTGACCGACTTTAAAGGCGGCTTCGCCGAGATGACGGTGCCAATCACCGAGATCCTCTCCCGCCAGTGTGGCATTTCGGCGCAAGCTGCTCTTGAACTCTACTTGCGCCTGTTGTACCAGGCCCCCGGACTGTATAACCACTTCCATTCTTCGCCGATGACGCGCGCCGCTATTAGTGCCGCCGGTCTGCCCGCCGTGCGGGGAAACTTCGCCGATTCGTATACCGAATTCGTGCTGATGTGCCTCGAGAATGCTGCCTCGGCGGGCTGATGCCCCGGCTCCGGCAGTAGAAGAAGGCCTCCTGCCGTAGTGCGGATACCGGGCCACCATGAGGCAGGCTTTCACGGAGTCCAACTCCACCCAGCGCCATCTGGCTGCAACCAAACCGCCTCAAGGCAGACTTCCATGGTGAAGCCGACGGTCCCCCTAGCAGGCGCCGCGGTGAACGAGCAGGAGACAGAAGGAACAAGAGCTGAAACTGCGTGTGCTCTCTACAAGCTTTTCGGCGCGTAGGGCTGACGAGCTGCCGCCTGGTGCGCTCCACGATGAATTCTGTTTCGTCGGAAAGACCAACGATGAACTTTCGTTGGTATGCGCTACACAATCCACTCCGTGGGGTCGGTTTCGGCGCGACGGCGGCTGGCAGACTTTACGAGTTGAGAAACCCGCGTTCTCCTTGGTCGGAGTCTCGATGGAGTTATATCAACGAGACTTGCGAGGAGCGTTGTCAGCACCTTCACGGATTCGACCTACAACACCGACTAGGGCCTGGTTGAAGTCGGTGAGCTGGAGAAGGTGGGCGCATTACTGCGGTTGCATTACTGGCGATTGCATTACTGGCCGTGGGACGCGCTGCTAGCCGCAGTCACCGAGACTCCGTAGTCAGTTTCTCTCTATTGACATCAGAGAGGAGCACATGGCCGCGTTGACCCGGTGGCCGCGTTGACCCGGTGGTCCGTTGTCTCGGTGGTCCGTTTCGCCGGGTAGTCCGTTGCCCCGGTAGTCCGTTGCCCCGGTAGTCCGTTGCCCCGGGCAATACGTTGCAGCCGGTAGGCGAATTCCGGTAGAACATACTCACGGCTTGCTACTCAAGCCGACGAAGAATACCCATGTGAACGAAGGGGTGATTGGCATGAAGAGCATGCGTGTCAGGAGGGTCCACGGGATTTGACCCTCCACTCAATGACGGAGGATTAAATCATCATGACATTGCCAGAAAGTGGCAATAGCACAGTTCCCTACGCCACCGGTCATACCGATAGGCTGATCACCGATTTCACAGAGCCGATTTTCGCGGCTGCCTTTCAGTGTTACTTCGCCGAGTTGGGCATCGAGGTGCCGGATTGGGGCCGCCTGTTCCGGCAAATGAACGACGAAGGCTCGAACACTGCTCTCCTAAGGACCACCGCTGACGGGCGGGCCATCGGATTCATTCAATTCCAACCCATCGAGTTCACGAGCTGGTTCTTCCGGGAGACCTGCGGCTTCATACGAGAATTCTGGGTCGCCGAGGACTTCCGTAGCGGCGGGCACGGCGCGGCCCTGCTCGGCTTGGCGGAAGCTCACTTCGTCGAACAGGGGATGCACACCAGCATTCTGACGACGGACACCGTGCCGGACTTCTACCGGAAGCGGGGATATATCCAAGCGCCAGGTTGCGAAGCGAGGAACGGCGGCGCCGTATTCGTCAAGCGTCTGGACTAGCGACAGGGCGTGAAGCACGGCCGGGCTGCTCTCGCCACGGCAAACGAGTGCGCCGTCGTCTTATCCGCGAGTGCTTAGCCTTTCGCGATAGGCACGCATTTGTTCTCGTTCGGAGGTGGAGAAGTCGAAGGAGCGTTCACTCCAGTCCCACATCGCTTGGAGGATTGGGGTGAACCCTTCGGCGCGCTCGGTGAGGCGATACTCCACCCGCGGCGGACCTCGCCAAAATCAACGCGTTCCAGGAAACCGTCAGCAACCAGTTCGCGCAGCTGCTTTGACAAAGTCGACTCCGAAATATCGCCCAATCGACGTTTGAGTTGACCAAAACGGTGGATGCCTTCGAGGCAGATATAAAAGAGGATCTCAATCTTCCACTTCCCGCCAATGACTCGTTGCAATGCAACGATGGCCGGGCACCAAGTGGTTTCGGTATCTGCTGGGGTAGCCGCCTTCCTTGCCATGTGTGGCCTCCTTCGCTTCGTCCTGCTTGGAAGAAAATCCCGTTGATATAGGTCTTGGGCGCCCTGGCGCTCTGAGGGCACATGCCGGTGCCACGCCAGCTATTGTCTGCGGCAGTCTGGGCGTCCGAGCCGCGGGCATATGTCACTGTTTGACAAGCCCGATTGTGCACCGCGATCAACGGCTCGCCATCCGATCATAGCGCGAATAATACTCCAGAAAAAGACAGTACTACCGATTTGCCGAGCGCGAGCATAGGATCAGGATCAGAACCGATTCCAAAGGAAATGACATGAAGATCACCTACTGGTCCGACTACGCCTGCCCGTACTGCTATATCGCAATAACGCGCCTGAAGAAGGCTGTGGAGCGCGTTGTGCCACCGGAAGTTGTGGAATTGGAGATGAAGTCATTCGAACTGTATCCGGACGCGCCGCAGAAGGTCACGACGACGACGCTGGCCCGGTTCGCACGCAAATACGGCCTTACCATGGAGCAGGCAGAGCAGCGGATCGACGGCATCTCGGCACTCGGGCGCGCAGAGGGCATTGACTTCAAATATGCAACCACATTGAACACGAATATGCTGGACGCGCACCGCCTGACCAAGTTGGCGCATAGTCTGGGGAACACCGCCCTGGAAGAGATCCTCTTCCGCGCCTATTTCGTGGATAATCGCGTGTTGGCAGATCATGCCACTTTGCGCGAATTGGCGGCGGAGGCGGGACTTCCGGCGCAGGATATTGAGCGGGTGCTCAACTCCAATGAATTCGCAGATGAGGTTCGTGCTGATGAAGATCAAGCAGCTGCCTTGGGTGTGCACGCAGTGCCGTTCTTCGTCGTCGACGGGACCTATGCCATCGAAGGGTGCCAGCCGACCAGTCAGATGGTAACCGTGTTGTAGGAGGCGATAGCAATCGCCGCTGAGAAATCCGAGAACGAGCCGCAGGGTATGGTGTGCGGCCCGGACCAGTGCGCCATCTGATGTTGACCGCCATCTACTCGATCACAGTTACGGAAGTTTTTCGCACACGCGTCTACTTCGTCGTGCATGAGCCGACGCGTCACGCTGTGATCATTGATCCGGGTGCGCAGGCAGAACGGATCGCGGAGACGGTAACCGCACATGAGTGGACAATCGACGCCGTCGTGCTCACGCACGGCCATTTTGACCATTTCAGTGCCGCAGCCGCGATGCGGGAGCGATTCCAGGTACCCATTCTGGCGCACAGTGCCAGTGTGGCTTACCTGGGCGACCCGGATCTGAATTTGTCGGCTCGCCACGGTCGGCCCCGTACGCTCGACTGCGTCGAGTTTTTGGCCGAGGGGGAGGAACTTCCGTTTGTGCAGCCCATGACGGTGCTACATACCCCTGGTCATACGGACGACTCGGTGACGTATTACTGCGAGGAGGCCGGGGCGGCGATTGTGGGTGACACGGTCTACGAGGGAGGGCCTGGCCTGACAATCTTCCCCACGGGCGATGAGCAGAAGCTGGCGAGGAGCCTGGTCGGCAAGTTGTTAACACTTCCCGGTCACACGACGCTATTGTCTGGACATTCCCTGCCGATGACCGTCCAGGAGTTGCAGCAGACAATCGCACGGTAGGCGAAAGTGCGGTCGTTCCCCTCCGAAGTGCCGGTGCTGGCCCCGGTGTAGGCCGTCCATAGAGTGGATCGGTTCAGATAGTGATCTGTCCATGCAATGATCGGCACGTTGAATGCCGCACCGGGCGGGGAAGCGCACGGCGGTGCGGGCATGTATACAGTCTGAGCAAAGTAGGAGCCAACGGCCAGAGCAAACTAGCGGCCCTTGGTCGGATCGGACCAGCAGCCCATGGCCAAGCCGATGGCGAAGAAAGTTCCTGTGGACGTCTCGACGTCGACGAGGTCAATGGCGCCCAGCGGCTCAATCGCGGTGACTTCACAGGTGCCACCCCAAGCGACCGCGTTGCCCTCGGGGCCCGCGGCGAACATGGCGACGGGTATCTCGCTGCCCACGGCGAGGTCCTGTGCTTGCACCCATTTGCCGCCGCTGACAAAGTGTTGGGCGGCCGCGGTAGTGAGATGCCGTCCGTCGTCGAAGAAGAAATGAAGAGCTTCTTGCCGTGTGCGGCAGACGCGGGTGACGGCGGCGTTGAAGCTGAACATCGTCCAGGGGAACTCTGTGGCAGGGCCTTCTGGATTTCCGAAGGAAAGGAGGGCATCGCCCACTTGTAGGTCCGCGACTCGAACGTGAGTAATGTCGGCCAAGGTAACGTCGGCGTATGGGTCGAGTCCGGAGAGTGACAAGGGGGTGGATGACGGAACGAGGCTAACCCCGGAAGTTGAGGCGGAGGTGGCCGAAGGAGGCGGCACAGGTGTAGTGGGTATGGCGGTGTTCTCGGGCGTCTGAGGCGTATTTTTCCGGAATAGGCGCATGGTGACCTTCTCGGTGAGTGGCTATGACTTTGTAGCAGTCTAGCTCGGGAAATGCGGCACTCGCTAGCTCGGGAAATGCGGCACTCGCGGGCGTGGTCCGATGTGCGGGTCAACACTCGCCTGGGTCGATCACATGGCTGCGTAGGTGGTGGTTCGGCTTGGCGTCGCCGTCCTGGCGTAAACACGGGATTGGGTAGCGTATGCGGGAGTGTGCTGCGGAAATGTGTAGTGGGGCAGCGTCCAGTTCACGGAGTCGGTGGCAGTCGGCCGCGGATGTGTCCAAATCCCGTCCAAACGAAAGGTGTTCGGTCCAAGCAGCCCGCGAGATCCGCGTCATTCCGCCAGTCCTTAAACTGAACCATTCAATATTTTCCTCGTTTGGACGGGATTTGGACATCATCGACCGCTGAGGCCCTCCGCTGGGCATCGACGGGGCCCGTTCTGGGACAGTGGGCACCTTTAGTCCCACGACTGCCACTGATGCGAGTTCATCTCTCACCATTAACGAAGTGTGGGGAGGCTACTTGTAGCGCTCGCGTCTGCGGCCGACACGAATGCAAGGTACGGGGATGACGGCAGGCCATGTAAGCTGCCTCGCCGTATGTGACGACGGGGCACAACTACGCCGACCTGATTGGGTGCCTGCCTCTGTCCTGCCGCGTGTGATGGGGTGGACTCCTTGGCAATTGAGGCGAAATCGCCCTAGAGTGACTCGTGATGCCTCTTCGCATGGCTAGTGATTTCGATGGTCCTGCAACGGCCCGCAGGGCTGCGCGCGGTCCGAGGGCAATTGGCCAAGCGAGGTGATTGACGGCGAAAAGGCTGATAAGCGCATCGTGCTGAACCTCGTCGGTAAAGTGTCTGGCCGCAGGAGAGTGAGTGAATGCCCGGTGGCTAGAGGAGTGCCCAGTGGCTACTGGCCGAGCGTGCTGATTGGCCGCAAAGGGCGATAGGCGCACGGGCAGTGAATAACCTGGCGAGACAACTCTATCTGAGGGGTGTGATCCGAGAGATTGTTGTCCGGCCAAGGGCCGTTGGCCGCCTCACAGGTTGTGGGCTTTCGCGCCATGCGTGGACAGGACTGCATTGCACTTTGCATCAGCTTCGCGCAGCAAGGGCTTTCGCGCCATGCGTGGACAGGACTGCAGGAGGCAGACACGGATCCTGTGTCCGCACGCTTTCCCAACCACACGGTTGCACGAACGGCTTCGGAGCAGTCAGCGGAGATGCGCGTTGCGGGCATATTCCCGTCACGCTGTGAAGAGAGTAGCGGTTGTCGACGACGGAAAGAATCTCGGCCGCAGGCCCACTATGAAAAGGACAAACCAGGCCCACTATGAAAAGGACAAATAAAGCATGACCATCCAGAACTCGTCCGCGAAAACAGCTGTCGTTTTCTTCTCCGGCAAGGGGCACACACGCGAAATTGCCCAGCGGCTGGCCGGTGAGTTCGGCGTAGAGGCGGAGGAAATCGAACCGGCCGAGCACTACTCGGACGCCGATCTGAACTACACGGTGGACGATTGCCGCGCCAATCGCGAGTCATTCGACCCGCAGGCAAGGCCCGCGTTGGCAGCCGACATTCCGAATGTGAGCGGCTACGACATCGTGTTCCTCGGATACCCGATATGGTGGGGCGACGCAGCTGCACCACTGCGCACGTTTGTTGAGAGTGTCAACTGGGCAGGCAAGACCGTCGTGCCGTTTTGTACGTCGGGCGGTAGCTCAATCACACGGTCCGTATCAACGTTGTCGTCGCTGGCGGGAGCCGGAGAGTGGCATCGTGGTATCTGGTTCAGAGCACACGCATCCGGCGAGGCCATCGCAGCCGAGTTGAAGCGCGCAGGTTTGTAGTCCTGGACCGGTCTTGCTTTCGTGCGCTGGCGAATTATGCAAGGGGGTCACTGCAGGCGGTTGGTGGTGTGCAGCGGTGCTCGCCACCGACCTTACCGCGCTGCCAGTGGACTGTGTACTCCTCGTAGACCGCCGGTCGAGCTCCTCTTTCGTTGAGAATAGAATCGCTATGCCGTGATACGAAGGTGGTGCGATGGCAAGGGATTGTCCGATCGTCACCGTCTGCGTCAGCATGTGCTCGCGTCTTATGGCGCCATTCCCGCTATCTCTGCTAATGTGCGGCGTGTTGATTCTTCAGTACGTAGCCGCGCCGCGTGACGATCAGACGAGGTGAAGGAGAGCCAAAGTCGTGATAGAGAGTTGGAGGAGTCGCAGAAAAACGGGAACTCTGCGATGGTTCGATGTACAAGCCTTGACCGTGATCCTCTGGGGACGGAGCATCATCGAATCTACGATGATGTACGTGGCGTATTTTCGTGAGCCGACGGCGCCGGAAGAACCGGTAGTACTCGGACCTACGGTTCCCGAAGAGCCCGACAATACGGAGCCGATGACGATCACCGAAGACGGGGAAGTAGTTTTTTCTGTGGAGGCCAATTACGGGGCACTGGCACGGGAGTTTGGACTCTTCCTCATCGCTATGCTGTACCTCTATTTGCGGCGTTTTGACTTCCGCACCTGGAACGTTCGTTTCACCTGGACGACGCCTCTGTTCGCTTGTTTACTCTTTTTGGGGGGAGCGCTGCTCTATGACATGTACTTTCTGCTCACCGCGCCGCTGGCTGAGAAACTTCCGTTCCCTGGCCCGATTGGAGCATCTTTCAACGAGGAGACTGTGTCGAGGGTCATCTATGGCCTTTTCAACGGCATGTGCGAGGAACTGTACTTCCTGGGAATATGCCTCGCGGTGGCGCCCAAGCATCTTAAGTGGGTATTCCCGTTTTCGCTGCTGGTACGCGTTGGATTCCACACCTATCAAGGGACGATTTCTGCGTTGGGAATTGGCTTAGTGCTCGGAAGTTTCATGTTCCTGGCGTATCGCTATTCAAAGGACAAGAATCTGCTCCCGTTCTTCCTTGCCCACTCAATGGGTGACATCTTCGGGTTGGGAGTACTGCCATACATCTGGTCATAGAGCAGAAAACAGTGCTGAACTCGGTGCTCGTAGTGCGGGAAACACCGGCGCCCTCTTCGCACTACCGGTACTGTCGTTCGCAGCACGAGGCACATCTGTATACAGCAGAGTGCCGGTGCCGAGTACCCCTGATTTCCACGAGGCGCATCTGTATACAGCAGAGTGCAGCAGCGTGTCACATGAGTTCTGATACTTCAAAGAAGGTGCCGCTGGTTGCCTGCCAGAAGAGGCGTGGAACGACAATGTTCATCAACAGCGCGCTAATTCGCTCCCTCCTGCGGTGGTGTTGAGTGCCTTGTCGCTGAAGATATCGACGGACTCGGTCATTTCCGGTATCTTCTTCCGCTCCACGTAACCAGTCATAAACAGGGTCAAGGCACCGTCGCCAGTGATATTGCACGCGGTGCCGAAACTATCCTGCAGGGCGAAGATGGTCAGGATGAGCGAAGTACCGGTTGTGTCGAAGCCGATAATTCCTGTTATCAGTCCAAGAGACGCCATTACGGTGCCTCCCGGCACGCCGGGCGCTCCAACCGCGAAAATCCCGAGCAGGAGGCAGAAGAGAATCATGGTGGACAGGCTGGGCAGCGTGCCGTAGAGCATCTGTGAGATCGTCATGACGAAGAAAACTTCGGTAAGCACGGACCCACACAAATGGATGTTGGCAAACAGCGGGATACCGAAGCTGACCATGTCGCGGCGCAGCGGTTTGGCCTTTCCCGCGCATTGAAGAGACACCGCCAGGGTCGCACTGGAGGACATGGTCCCGATGGCTGTGAGGTAGGCGGGGCCCCAATGCCGCAAGACCTGCAGCGGATTCTTTCCCGAATAAGCTCCCGCAATGCCATAAAGTACCGCAAGCCAGATGTAATGACCGGCGATAACAATGACAACAACGACGAGGAAGACGGGCAGCTGCCGTGTAATGCTGCCCTCGTAGGACAGACCGCAGAATGTTGCCGCGATGTATACAGGCAGAAGTGGGATGACGATCTTGGTGACAATCACCAGTACCATTCGCTGGAACTCGTCAAGCAAACGGATGAAGGTCTTTGCCTTTGTCCAAACTGCGGCAAGCCCCAGGAGGATTGCCAGAACAAGTGCGCTCATCACGCTCATCACCTGCGGGATGTCCAACTGGAAGACAACCTCGGGTAACTCGCGCAGATCGTCGGCAGTGGAAGCAATGGACAGTCGCGGCACAATGAGATATCCGGCCGCCGTCGAGAAGAATGCTGCGCCAATGGAGGAGAGGTAGGCGATAAGCACTCCCACGCTCAGGATGCGGGACACGTTGGACCCAAGTCGCGTGATCGACGGAGCGATAAAGCCGATGATGATAAGCGGCACGCAAAACATGATGAGCTGGTTGAGCACATACTGGATGGTGACAACCGCATTCATCACGGGTTCGGTGGCGACGAGGCCAACGAGGATGCCGATGATAACGGCAACGAGAAGAATGAATGGCAAGCTGGTCAGCATTTTTCGCATGAGAACCTCCCTGGCGAAGAGGCAACCCCGGGTAAGAGGCGCCGTCCACGGCGGACCCTTTGCACATTAGGGAGGGTGGATTGCGTGACGCATCTTTGGCCACAGTGTGGACGGTGCGGCCGCTGCTTTCGCTCCGACCGCGCCGATCCATTGTTGCACCGCGCCGGTCGCTTGCTACAAGATGACTATTCTGCTCAGTTGTGCGTGCCTTGAACTAGGCCGTGATGAGATTTGTTGCGTCCAGGTCAAAATCGCAGAGGCGGGCCGAGCTGATCTCCGGGTTGTCGTAGTTCGACCAGTAGTAGGTTTTCGTACGAGCGGAGAAGCCGCTGGTGTACACTGTCTTTTCGAAATCACCGTTGCTCATGCGTGCAGCTCCTTCGATCATCGCAACACCACCAAGCGTGTGGAACAATCTGCTCACATTCTCCTCCTCGCCGTTCTTCGTGGGATAGTGCGCATTGAGATATGCCGCACGCACGAAACGCGAGGGAGAGTAGTAATCGCCTGGAAGTCCACGCATACCCCGCCGGAACCGTAGGCGGCAAGTTCAGCGCGTGACCACTGTGCCGTAGCGGGGACCTCGGGCGTCAGGTTGAGGTAGTTGCGTAGATTCTCGGCATGCCAGGCGAATCCAGGTTGGTTGGTGAGGACGTCGACATCGTCGTCGAATACCTCCATGCCAGCGATTGTGTACTCCACAACGATGCTGCGCGTGCCATCACCGATGATCCAGTGAAGTAGCGACGACGGATAGAGGTTGTTGACAGGACGGTCGATGATCGCAACGCTGCGCAGTGCCTCCTCGACCTCGTCTACTGAGGCGAAACAGGCGGCGACCCACAGCGGGAACTCGTAGGCCGTGACGTTGATCCTTCCCTCCACTGGGCTGGGCTCGTAAGCGGCGTATCCCGGGAAGTTGAGGCCCGCCACGGCCAGTCCTGCTTCATTGCCACAGTCGAAGTAGAGCGGAACACCCTCCTGCACAATGCCCATGCCGATAATCCCGTACGCAATGGCGGGGACGGCTGCGAAGGGAGAAACTGGGGTATACCCCCGCGGGGTGATTAGCACCTGTTCGCCATAGCCGCAGCTCCAGTCGAGGTTCCGGCCAAAGTACATGTGGCCTTCGCCATCCGTAAACCTGACTCCTGTGCACATAGATGCCTCCTAATCCGATGTTCCGAGGAATCGCAAATAAGTTTCACCTCTATGATATGCGTCTTCCGCGAGGTAGGCGGCGGAATGCACCCTGAAATTCTGTCTTTTCGCTGGTCAGACCCCTGTTCCGTGCAGAGACTCCCGCTCCAGGTGTGGTGTATCGCGGTGAAACCGCGTGTGGATCGACGGCGGAAACGGGACGCGTAAGGATATACACAGGGGATGTGCGAACGCCTCGGGCACGATGGGGAGAGGTGAGCACGAGGGCCTGGTACGGATGGGGAGAGGTGAGAATGAGGGCCTGGTGCGGATGGTACGAGGTGGTGGGAGGAGAGACCCTCGCGCGGGTGCGAGGAGGCGCCCTGCCAGTACCTAAAGAGAGGCAATGTGACATTGGCCCTCGCGCGGGTGCGAGGAGGATCGAGACGTCACGTGGAGAACTCGCGGGGTATGAGACTTTCGCGTGGGTACGAGGAGCAGTTAGCGTGAGCCAACTTCTTCACCTTGCGCATTGGGGATCTCGTCTTGGTGAGAGGAGCAGGGGAGCGGTAGCCGCACTCAGCACAGCCACCGGAGATCTCGTGTGGGAAATGAGGACGGGAGGCGCGGGTGGCGTAGGCTTGTTCCTGTATGAGCTCGACTAATTCTGCATCACGTGACGCCTACTTGGATTCGATGGAGCGCCTGCGGGCGCGCATCGCCCGCTATCAGGCCGGGTCTGACGGCGACGATCCGCTCGCTGTCGGCACCGATGGTGACACGTCACCATCTTCTGCCTCTTCGGGGATAACCGCCAATGGCGCGGCGGAGGCTCCGAGCGCCCCGGCGGAAGGCTCCACCTCTGCGGCAGGTGCGGCTATTTCCCCGGCGGCGAGGGCACGTATGGCGGGAATCCTCTCCGGTTTGAATCCGCGCCAGCGGGAGGCCGTTGAACACGCGGGTGGTCCGCTGCTCGTCGTCGCCGGAGCCGGATCGGGGAAAACACGCGTTCTCACTTCGCGCATTGCCTACCTCATTGCCTCCGGCCGCGCACTACCCGGTCAGGTGCTCGCCATCACCTTCACCAACAAGGCGGCCAAGGAGATGCGGGAACGTTTGGAGACTATGCTCGGGGCCTTTCGCGTGCCATGTGGATTTCGACCTTCCATTCTGCATGCGTGCGGATCCTGCGAGCGGAACACGCCGCACTCGGCATGCGCTCCACCTTCACCATCTACGACGCTGCCGATTCACAGCGGCTCATGAATATGGTGTGCCGAGAAGAAGGCATTGATCATCGCGCTTTTCCCCCGAAAAAGCTCGCACGCCAGGTCTCAGATCTGAAAAATGAGCTCACCACCCCGCAACAGGCGGCGGACCGTGCCAGCGATCAGGCCGGTCAAGTGCTTGCGCAGGCGTATGCCGGCTATCAGCAGCGGCTTAGACAAGCCAACGCCATGGACTTTGACGATCTCATCATGTCCACGGTGGAACTACTCCAGACTCGCCCGGACCTGGCCGAGCATTATCGGCGTCGTTTCCGGCATATCCTCGTGGACGAGTATCAGGACACCAATCACGCCCAGTACGTTCTTATCCGTACCTTGACCGGTACCGAGGATGACCCTGTGCACGGCGAACTGACCGTGGTTGGCGACGCCGACCAGTCGATCTACGCCTTCCGCGGTGCCACGATCCGCAATATCGAGGATTTCGAGGACGATTTTCCTCGCGCGACGACGATCCTGCTTGAGCAGAACTATCGCTCCACACAGTCGATTCTCTCGGCGGCCAATGCGGTGATCTCCCATAACCAGCACCGACGTGCTAAGAATCTGTGGACCGATCAGGGTGACGGTGAGAAGTTGGTCGGTTATGTGGCCGACTCGGAAGCCGACGAGGCGAATTTCGTCGTCGAAGAGATTGATCGCCTGCGGGAGACCGCTGGCTACCGCTACGGAGACGTAGCGGTGTTCTACCGAACCAATGCGCAGGCGCGTGCCGTTGAGGAGATGTTCGTGCGCTCGGGCATTCCGTACCGGGTGATCGGCGGAACGCGCTTTTATGAGCGGCGTGAGATTAAGGACGCGTTGGCCTATCTACATGCCGTGGTTAACCCGGATGACACCGTTTCCCTGCGGCGGGTTCTCAATATGCCCAAACGTGGACTTGGTGATCGGGCCGAGGAGGCCGTTGCCTCTCACGCGGCGCGTTTCGGTATCTCGTTCGGAGCCGCGCTGGAAGATGTTGCCCACCCGGATGCCCGGGGCGTGGTTTCCGGTCTGACCGCACGCGCGCGCTCGTCGATTAGCAATTTCGTGGCCGTGCTTGAAAAGGGACGCGCGATGGCTGCGGAGGGGGAGGCGCCTGCCGATATCCTCGACGAAGTCCTGGATGAGGCGGGGTATCTGAAAATGCTGCGGTCCTCCGATGATCCGCAGGATGAGTCACGCCTGGAGAACCTGGCGGAGTTACATTCGGTTGCCGCGGAGTTTCGGACCGCCGACCCGGAGGGGACCCTGGAGCAGTGGCTGGACCAGATCTCCTTGGTATCTGATTCGGACCAGTTGGCGGACGGGGAGTACGGCGAGGGTGAAACGACACTGATGACCGTGCATACGGCGAAAGGGCTGGAGTTCCCGGCGGTGTTTGTGACCGGTCTGGAGGATGGTACATTCCCGCACATGCGCTCCATGGATGACCCAGCGGAGCTTGCCGAGGAGCGGCGCCTGGCATATGTGGCACTCACGCGTGCACGGCAGCGCCTATATCTGACCCGCGCGGCTACGCGAGCGGCCTGGGGTGCTCCGCAGGAGTTCCCGCCGTCGCGCTTCCTGGAGGAGATTCCGCCGGAGCTGGTGGACTGGCGGCGTGAGCAGTCCAGTCAGGACATTCTTCGCTCGTCGTGGCGAGGCGCGGATACCTGGGGTGAAAACTACGGGCGCCGTGGGAGTGGCGGTGCCAGTTACGAATCGCGTTTCGACGACGACGGTCCCGTATTCGGTGCGGGGAAAGGATTTGTGCCGGGCAAACTCGGCCTACGTGAGGCAAGCACGGAGAAGGCGGGTACGGCGGTGTTGGCGGACGGCCCGGATGCCGAGGACTCTGCAGGAAGCAGCGCTGGAAGCGGTGGCGCCGACACGCATGGTCTGGCTGTTGGTGATGACGTACGGCATAAGAGCTTTGGCGCCGGCCGGATCGTGTCATTCGAAGGCAGCGGAAAGTCAACCGTCGCCAAGGTAAACTTCCGCTCCGGTGCAACAAAGCGGCTCATGCTGCGTTTCGCTCCGCTGGAGAAGATCTAATTGGACGGGGACAGACCAACCTGACACCAGTCACGGTACGTGCTGTGCACATCTGTGTGCCCAGAGAGCAAGCTCATTGATAACGGTCGAGGTCGTCGCCGTAATAGTCACAGGCCTTTGCGGGGATAGTGAGCACTGCGGCAACGGATACGCCGCGTGTACTTCCCACGGCTGAGCGTCCCGCACTTCGGTGCTAAGGGAGGGTAAATCGACATCTCTTACCGCGTGACCCTGAAAGAATCCGGGACAAAGCGGCGGCTTATGCGCCGGGTGAACCCGGTTCCCTCCTCCTTACTTAGCCGGTAACCTAACTGTAGGTTCAGACGAAAGGACATGGGGTGGATCTCTACGAGTACCAGGCGCGAGCGATCTTTGAAGCTCATGGTATACCGGTGCCTCCTGCTCTTCTGGCCGATACCCAGAGGAAGCGGCCGAGGCGACACAGCTACTTGGAACGCCGGTTGTCATCAAGGCACAGGTGAAAACCGGCGGACGCGGCAAAGCAGGCGGGATCAGAGTGGTCAACGGTTGCCAAGATGCTGCGGCTGCGGCCAACGCAATGCTCGGCCAGAGCATTAACGATCATCCGGTATCCCGTCTCCTTGTTGCGAAAGCCGAACGGGTGGCTACCGAATACTATGTTGCGATTATGCTTGATCGTGCTACCCGTGGCTATGTGGCGCTCTGCTCCGCCGCAGGCGGGGTGGATGTGGAACGCCTTGCGAGCACGCAACACGGCATGATTCGCCAGGATATCGACCTACACATTGGCATCACCGAGGCGGTGGCGCGCGATATTACCGCACGCGCTGGGCTGCCTGGTGGAGTGGCTAAGAAAGTCATCCCGATTCTCGTGAATCTCTGGCGAGCTTTGCTAGACGAAGACGCGACACTGGTCGAAGTCAATCCGTTAGCCGTACTGGCGGACGGCGAGATCATGGCGCTCGACGCCAAGATGACTTTGGATGACAATGCCCGCTTCCGGCATCCGGAGTGGGAAGCTCTGACTGACAACGCGCCAAGGGACCCCTTTGAGAAACATGCCGCGGCCTGCGGCCTGCACTACGTCAGGCTGCAGGGTAGCGTGGGCGTGGTCGGGAACGGTGCTGGGCTCGTTATGGCCACTCTCGACGCCGTGGCCCATGCCGGAAAACACTCCGGTATCGCCCCGGCCAACTTCCTCGACATCGGGGGAGGAGCATCTGCCGCAGTGATGCGCGATGGACTCGAGATCATCCTCGCAGACCCCTCCGTGCAGTCGGTTTTTGTCAATGTCTTTGGTGGTATTACGGCCTGCGATGAGGTGGCTGCGGGAATTGTTTCCGCATTGGACTTGCTGGGGGACGCTGCAAATAAGCCGGTTGTCGTTCGTTTGGCGGGTAACGCTGTAGCTGCAGGACGCCGAATCCTACGAGAATCTGGGCAGGCGAATATCACCGCGGCAGATGCGATGGACGACGGAGCGAAACAAGCCGTTGCGCTTGCACAGCGGGAACTGGAAAAGAATGCTTTGACGCACCGCGCAGAGATAACGGGTGCGACCCGTCGGCCAGCCAACGTGCAGGCAACGGGTGGCGCAGGGGCGTCGGGAAATGCGCAGGCAGCAGATGAGTGACATGCGTGCACCAGGCGACGCGCAAGCGGTAGCCAACGGAGCAATCACTCCCGGATTCTCGGATAGCAACCGGGCTGGACAAGATTAAAAGGGGCATCAGATGGCAATACTTCTCAACGCAAATTCGAAGGTTATCGTGCAGGGGATGACCGGCTCGCAAGGAATGCAGCACACTCGCCGTATGCTGGCATCTGGAACACGGATTGTCGGCGGGGTGAATCCACGCAAGGCAGGTAAAACGGTGGACTTCGAGGTGCGACCGTGTTCGGGAGCACCCAGTCATGTATATCCCGGGAGTATGACCGTACCCGTATACGGCACCGTGGGTGAAGCGCGGGCAATAACCGAGGCGGATGTGTCCGTCGTCTTCGTTCCTCCGCCTGCAACCAAGAGGGCCGTTATGGAAGCGGTTGCGGCCGGTATTCGACTCGTCGTGGTTATAACCGACGGCGTTCCTGTAGCGGACAGTGTCGAGTTCATCGCCTACGCGCGAGCGTGCGGCACGACTGTTATTGGCCCGAACTGCCCGGGCATTATCACTCCTGGTTCCAGCAATGCCGGGATAATCCCGGCCGATATCACGAGAGCCGGTCCCGTCGGCCTTGTCTCCAGGTCGGGAACACTGACCTATCAGATGATGGATGAACTCTCCGATCTCGGGTTCTCCACGTGTATCGGCATTGGCGGAGACCCGGTGATAGGGACGACGTTCATCAATACGCTGGCTGCATTCGAGGAGGATCCGGCGACGAAACTCATCCTCATGATCGGCGAGATCGGCGGCGACGCCGAGGAGCAGGCGGCGTCGTTCATCAAAGAGCACGTCACCAAGCCCGTTGTTGCCTATGTTGCCGGAGTCACCGCTCCCGAGGGCAAAACGATGGGGCATGCCGGCGCCATCGTGTCTGGTAAGACGGGTACAGCTGAGAGCAAGAAGCGCGCATTGGAGGCCGCGGGCGCTCACGTGGGACATACCCCAAGCGAGGCGGCGCGTGTGGTGCGGGAGCTTCTTCACTCCTGACGGGCCTTATGCCGTGAACCTCGCGCGTTGTCCCGTATGGGAGCGCGGTTTTCGGTCCCGAGTGGTATTGCCTGATGTGTGCGGTAGCGGCGGAGCCACTAGCGGAGCGGCCCGTTGAGAAGTCGAGCGATCCCCAGCACCCACGCGGTGGCCACCCACGCCAGTAGTGCCGCAGCGGCGGCGAGCGGGTGGGGCCCACTGCTCGCCGTCCGCAAGGCGAGATCAACAAGGTGCTGACCCAGTTCGCTTGGCAGCCACTCGCTTCCTGGTAAGGAGCGCAGTACAAGTGGCAAAACGAGCAGGCCCACGAGGCAGATCGCGAGCGCGGCGACGACGTCGCGCACAAAGAAGGCGACACCCGCGCAGAACATAGCCATCGTCGTCAGGAATACAGCACACGCTAAGCCGGTACGCCACAGTGCGAGCTCTCCGGGGGTCAAGGCAAGAACCTCGGCGAAACTGGCGAGGAGCGCAGTAGCGAGGAAGCCTCCGCTGAAAACTGCTATCTTCGTGGCTATGAAGGGAGTACGCCGTGGCACGGCAAGAAGGCTGCCCTCAACCTGGTGCCCGGCAAACTCGCTAGTCCCGGCTAGCACAGCGAGAACGATTATGCCGATAAGCGCGTACGCGGTGGCGGAGTGTAGAACTTGGGCATCGCTCACGCCGGAGTTAGTGCCATCCAATGCTTTGGCGACTATGCTTTCGAGGGCAACTGTGGCAAGCGCGGCCAACCACAGCGAGGGCAGGGTGGATACTTTCACCGCTTCCGCCTGCAAGGAGCGGCGCAAAGACCCGGTCACAGGCGTTTTTCCGGGCGTCGTCGTGGGGCTCAATCGACCGCTCACGCGTCTCTCCTTCCGAAGCAGATCAAGGCGGAGACCAGGGAAACCGCCGCCCATACTCCTATGGCCGTCCAGGCGGTGGCAGGATCGAGGGGGTGCAGATCTGCTATGGGCAGGCCATTATCGAGATCTCGAAACTGTTCGCCGGAAAACACAATCGAACGTGCCAGAAGATCCGGGAGGAAACGGACGGCGTCGGTCAGATTTGCCAGGAGGAGGCTCAAAGAGACGAGGGAGCTGTTGACTAGTAGCAGCGCAAGTGGAATAACGCCACTGCGTAGTAGCACCGTGAGTGTGAAGGCGATCAACGCCAGCACGGCCCAATAAGCAAGAACTCCAAGTATGCGAGTAGACATGGCGTCTACTTCCTCGGCGTAGGGTCCGAGCAGGTGCCGTGACAACGCGAGAACTGCAGGTATCACCACAGCTGCCAGCGCGGCGAGCCACGCGGCCAGAACGGTGATTTTTCAGGTCAGTAGAAGGTAGCGGCGGGGGATTGCCACCATGGTGGTGGAGATCTGGCGAGTGTGTCCGAGCGTCTGCGCGGTGCGCGTGTATTCACTGGACATAATGACGACGCCGGCAATAATCGGGCCGATTGCGCCAATGAACAGCTCGGTGAGGCCCAGATCGGCCGTCGATGTGGATACCAAATTGTCAACGTTCTCCGTCTCCAAGGCGCGGCGGACGGTATTAGCATTCACCCATGTCAGAAGCGCGGGTACCGCGACGGTCAGCGCCGTCGCCACCCAGGCCGCGGGCAGTGTCAGCAACTTGCGGGCCTCGGCATGCAGTGTTCGTACAATCGTCATTGCGCACCGCCGGTGAGAGTGAAGAAAGCCTCTTCGAGGTTGCGGTAACCGGCCGTAACCTCGGCGAGAGGACCTGCGGCAACGATTTGTCCGGCAGAGATGACGACGACGTCGTCGGCGATCTCGGCGAGTTCGCCCATGAGGTGACTGGAAAGCAACACAGTGCCACCGGCGTCGGCTCGCCGTCGCAGAAGGTTGCGTATCCAGCGAATGCCTTCCGGGTCAAGGCCGTTAACCGGCTCGTCGAGGATGAGAATGTCCGGATCACCTATGAGAGCTGAGGCAATCCCCAAGCGTTGGCCCATGCCGAGCGAGAACTCCCGGGTTCGCTGCCGGGCCGCTCCGGTCAGTCCGGTTTCCTCTAGGCACTCGGCGATGCGGGAGCGGGGAATTCCACCGGCGGCTGCAATCCAGGCGAGATGACCACGTGCCGTTCGTGACGGATGTGCTCCGCTACCGTCCAACATCGCGCCCACCGTATGTGCCGGTGCGTGCAGCTGGCGATACGGCCTTCCCAGAATAGTTGCCTGGCCTCGATCTGCGCGTTCGAGCCCGAGCAAGATACGCAGCGTTGTTGACTTGCCGGCGCCGTTAGGACCCACGAAGCCCGTCACCCGGCCAGGCTGGGCGGAAAAACTGATATCGCGTAGCACGGAGCGGCGGCCAAATGTTTTGCTGAGGTGGCTGATTGCGATTGTGGCGGAGCGTGGCTCTTCCGCGCGCGTATCTGCGGTTTCTAGCGTATCTGGGCGCGAGTTTGCTGTATCTGGGCGCGCATCGGCGCTGCCGCTTGGGCCATCTGTATTGCTCATGCGGTTATCTTCGCCGGGCGCGGACCCGCGCGACATCGGCCGCTGATCCGAAATTCCGGCTATCCATCAGCTCAGAGGTATCAGCCCTAGGGCTGATACACGCCCGCTGGCGTGGCGGGTAGGGTGCATGTATGACCCGTGGTCCATCTTCGCGCAGTATGCGTCGTCCTTCTTCGCGTAGCATGCTCGGTGCTGTTGTTGTGCTGGCGATCCGGCCGCGCTCGTCACGGCACTGGCCGACGTGGAGGCGGCTAGTCGGGCGACGACGCTGGAAATGCGGCGCATGGTGCATGTATTGCGCGGGGATGAGACACCGCTCGCACCGCTTCCCGGCATCGAACGCATCAGCGAGCTCGTCTCCGGCGCCCGCCAGGCTGGACTGCGCGTGACCTTCAGCGGTGAAGGCGTTCATGCGCATTCGGACGGCGTTTCCGTGGCGGTGTATCGGATTGTGCAGGAAGCCCTCGGCAATGTCGCGCGGCATGTTGGCCCAGCTTCGGTGGATGTGCGACTGCGGCAGGAGGAAGGATTCATTACCGTTACAGTGCACGACGACGGCGGCCAGCGGTCGACTGCTCACCGCGAGGCAGGGGAGTCCGTCGGCGAAGAGGACGTGCGGCGCGGTGCGGTATGCGAGGAGCATGAGGAGTGTGGTGCTGTCAGCCGGGACTTCCGGTTCGCACAACGTTCCACAAGGGACGAGGCACTACGCGGTGGTCACGGTGCAAGACGTGACGATAGCCCCTGGCGTGCTGAGGGCGAGCCACTGCCCGGTGGCCACGGGCTTCGCGGCCTCGCTGAGCGGGTGGAGGCACTGGGTGGTGACTTCCTGACCCAGCGGGAGCAGAGTGGACTTACGGTGTGGGCGCGTATTCCCGATCCGGTGGCGATGGAGGCCTCGTGATGAGTGAGCCTGCGAGAAGCAGACCCGTGATAGACAGACCTGTGAGGAGCGAACCCGTGATGAGTGAGACTGTGACAAGCAAAGGTGTAATGCCGGTGGAAATATCAGTGGTGATTGCCGAGGACCAGGAACTTCTGCGAGCTTCGCTTGTGACCCTTCTGAACGCTGATTCACATATTCGAGTGGTGGGCGAGGCTGCAGATGGCGTGGAGGCAGCGGATATCGTCACTCGGCACGCGCCGGATATTGTGCTTATGGATATCCGCATGCCACGTCTGGACGGCATAGCAGCTACAGCGGCGATTGCGCAGGATCCTAGTCTGCGGGAGACCCGAGTCATTATCCTGACTATGTTCGAGTTGGAGGACTACGTCTATCAGGCGTTGCGGGCGGGAGCGGCCGGGTTCCTTTTGAAGGACACAACACCCACAGCTGTTGTGCAGGCAGTGCGTACCGTACACGACGGACAGCGACTCCTCTCCCCGTCCGCGTTGCATCTGCTAATCGAAAGATTCGTACCGGAAGCCGTGGGTACGGCTAAGCTCGCCGCGTTGACCCCGCGGCAGACCGAGGTGCTTCGGCTTGTGGCGCGCGGTCTTTCGAACCAGGAGATCGAGGAGACTCTGCATATCAGCCATGCCACGATGAAAACCCATATGAGTGCCCTGCTTGAACGCCTGGGAGCGCGTGACCGGGCGCAGTTGGTGATCATGGCATACGAAGGTGGACTCGTCGGATAGTCAGTCATGGCAGTCGGGTATGGCACGCAGCGCTCTGCGATACAGCGGCGCTGAGTCGCCGCTGGCTGATCGCGGGTAGGACGGTGAGAGACACACCGCGTGTCTAGCGTGCGATAGCTCCCTGAAGAGGGAACGATAGTGACGATGAGTACCGAAACACGCCAGCATTACCTCGCCGCAGCTCTTGCGGCCCTGCAGCCGCTTGTGCTCAGTTGGGTGGGTGTTGTTGCGCTGGCGATTCTCGTGTACACGGTCTCCGCCTCCTCACCGCTTTTGGGTGAGACGCAGTGGCAGGACGCAGCCCGCTTGGGATCGTCGCTTTGGCTCATGAGCCTAGGCGCGCCAATGGATGTAGCCGGCACGCATATCAGCCTTTTCCCGCTTGGATTAACGCTTCTCATCGTGTGGCTATGTTTCCGTTTCGCTCGTTCTGCCGGTGTTTTCGGGTGGGGAGAAGCCGCAACCTGTGCGGCCAGCGGAGCGATTGTTGCCGCAGTGCTTGGCGCCACCGCACGTGACTCCCATCTATGGATCGGTGCGCTCGGCGCTGCTGTGGTGACCGGTGCGGCAGCGCTGGTGACTTGGTGGCGGCAGTCTCCGCCTGCCGGCTGGGGGTGGGAGTTGGTACGCCGAGCCTGGCGGCTGGCCTGGCCGGTACTGGCATTGCTCTCGGCGGCATCACTTATTCTCGCCGTGGTGGCACTCGTCGCAGGATCCGCACGGATTGCGGACATCTACGGATACTACGCGCTCAGCCCGGTAGGGGTGGTATTTCTTACCCTGGCGCAACTGTTCTACCTTCCCACGATCTCCATCTGGTCACTCGCTTATGCATGCGGCGTTGGCTTCGCCGTAGGCAGCGGGGCGAGTTTTTCCAGCCTCGGAAGTGCATCGGAGCCATTGCCCGCAATTCCGCTGCTGGGCGCATTACCGACTCTGGACGTCCGGCTGCCGTGGCTTATCCCATGCCTGATTCTGATCGGCCTCGGGATAGGACTGTGGCGCGCCGGAAGCTGCGCGACCTGGCGCGACTTGGTCACCGACGGCGGGGTTGCCGTGGCAATCATCCTGTGTACTGTTGCCCTTGCCGGTGTGCTTGCCAGCGGAAGCATCGGACCGCAGCGCATGCAGGAGATGGGCGTGACTCCGCCGATGTTCGGCGCGATCATTGCACTGGAAGCCGGTGGGGGGCTGCTACTCGGGCTTACGATACGCAATGCGCAGCTTCGCCAGCACCTCTCCGATCTCCGGGCGAGCCGTGCGCAGGCCGCGGCACAGCGGAAGGAAGAGCGGCAAGCTGAGCAAGAGCGGCAAACCGAGGAAGAAGGCGCCTGGGCGGAGCAGATCGCAACCGGCCAGGATGAAGGTGGGGTGAGTAAAGGGGGAGCGGCGCAGGATGCGGCGCCACCGCTGCGAGCGGTCTCTCCGGGCTAAACGGAGTCTGTGCCGATGGCGCATCTGCGTTGCTTGGGCATCCGCGCGTGTCACTGCCCAAGCGCGGTAGGCTCATGCCGTGAGGACCGAAATCCGCCCAACAGCCCCCGCCCGAATCGTCGTCTTGGTCTCGGGAACGGGCTCCAATTTGGAAGCACTGTTACGCGCGTGTGAAAACGGCAGCTACGGCGCCCACGTCGTCGCCGTCGGCGCAGACCGGGAGAATATCCGCGGTCTAGAAATTGCACAAGAGGCCGGAATACCGACTTTCGTGCGCAGACTGCCGGACTACGCCACGCGCGACGACTGGAACATTGCTCTGCGAGACGACGTCGCCGCCTATACGCCCGACATCGTCGTACTAGCCGGATTCCTCAAACTCCTCAGCGCAGACTTCCTGGCGGCCTTTCCTGGGCGAGTCATCAATACCCACAACGCGCTCCTGCCTTCGTTCCCGGGTGTGCACGGTCCGGCCGACGCCCTCGATTACGGCGTCAAGATCACGGGCGCAACATTGTTCGTCGTCGATCCAGGTGTGGATACCGGCCCGATTCTGGCGCAGATCGCCTGCCCGGTGCGAGAGGACGACGACGCGGATTCGTTGCTGGAGCGGATCAAGGGTGTAGAGCGGACGCAACTGGTGGAAACCGTGGGAGCGATGGCCCGCCGCGGTTGGTGGATCGAGGGAAGGCACGCCGACGTTCTCACCTGAAGCAAGGGACGCCGGGCCGTGAGCGGCGAAGGCGGGCGGATCACCCAGCTTTGCACGGCGCCGCCGGGCTGGCGTGGTCTCAGGCGATGACCGCCGAGGCGAGCGCGCCGTGCCCCACGCTAGACTGATGCCGGTCGCGACTGGCGTTGAAGGTGGGTCACCACCGGGGAGTGACCCGCCGCACAAGCCGCGCGCCTGGGCATTCCAAAGATTGAAAGAGGCAGGAATGCGAACCCCCTTGACACGAGCACTTATTTCCGTTTACGAGAAGAACGGCATCGCTGAATTGGCCACGGCCCTTCACCGCAGTGGCTGTGAAATCGTCTCCACAGGCTCAACCGCCGATACCATCGCTGCCGCCGGGGTGCCGGTGACGGCAGTCGATCAGGTCACAGGATTCCCGGAGTGTTTTGACGGCCGCGTCAAAACACTGCACCCGCGCATCCACGGTGGAATTCTCGCCGATCCACGCCTCCCGGCGCATCGCGATCAGCTGGAAGAACTGGGACTAACACCTTTCGACCTCGTTGTGGTCAACCTGTACCCGTTCCAGGAGACCGTTGCTGCGGGAGCGGGTATTGACGAGTGTATCGAGAAAATCGACATCGGCGGCCCAGCGATGGTACGGGCGGCAGCAAAGAATCACGCCAACGTCGCCGTCGTCGTCAAGCCGTTACGCTATCCCGAGGTAGCGGCAGCAGCACAAGCCGGAGGCTTCACCGCTGAAGAACGCCGCCAGCTCGCATCTGAGGCCTTCGCCCACACCGCCGCCTATGATGCCGCCGTCGCCGAATGGATGAGCGAAACTCTGCTCGGGGGCGACCACCCCACTTTCGTCAGCGGAGCCTGGCACGAAGCTCTACCGCTGCGATACGGCGAGAACCCGCATCAGAGAGCCGGTTGGTACGTGGCGGAAAGGGGCAGCTCCGGGCTCGCCGGTGCCACACAGCTCGGCGGCAAGGCGATGAGCTACAACAACTACCAGGATGCGGACGCAGCACTTCGCGCCGCTTACGACCATGACGAGGCATGCGTTGCCGTCATCAAACACACCAACCCCTGTGGAGTGGCCATCGGTCGCGATATCGCTGAGGCGCATCGCAAGGCGCATGCCTGCGATCCGGTCTCCGCATACGGCGGCGTGATTGCTGCCAACCGGGAGGTAACCGTGGAGATGGCGCAGCAAGTTAAGCCGATCTTCACGGAAGTCATCACCGCCCCCGGCTACACCCCGGAGGCGTTAGAACTGCTGCGTAGCAAGAAGAACCTGCGTATCTTGCGTGTGGATGGGCCAGCAAGCGAAAGATTCGATCTCAAGCCGATTTCTGGCGGGCTGCTGGTTCAAGAACGCGATGCTCTTGACGCACCCGGTGATGACCCGCGCAACTGGACTCTTGTGGCCGGGCAGGCCGCCGATGAGGCGGCACTGCGCGACCTGGAGTTCGCTTGGCGCGCCATCAGGGCAGTGAAGTCGAATGCCATCTTGCTGGCACGCGACGGGGCCACCGTGGGCGTGGGAATGGGCCAGGTCAATCGGGTCGATTCCTGCCGACTGGCCGTCGAGCGCGCTAACACGCTCGGGCGGGTCGATGGGGCGGCGGGGCAGGAGACCGTGCCCGAAAGGGCGCGCGGATCGGTTGCGGCATCGGATGCGTTCTTCCCGTTTGCTGACGGTCTGCGTATCCTAACGGAGGCCGGGGTGCGCGCCGTCGTGCAGCCGGGTGGATCCATTCGCGATGAGGAAGTCATTGCCGCCGCGCAGGAGGCGGGCGTGACGATGTATCTGACCGGGTGTCGGCACTTCCTGCACTGATATGCCCGGGCGCCGTGGTCCGGCCGGTTGGAACCGGGGTTGAGCGGGTGTGGGCTGGGCTTGCCGGTTGACCGGGTGCCTGTTGGGTCCGTGCATGAACTGGGCGTCGGTTGAACCTGCGGGTTGAGTGGGTTCGTTCCTCACCATGCCTGTGCGCCTCTGACTTCTCCGGGCTCTCGCCCAAGTTCCGTGTTTTTCGCGGAGGATTGTGGAAAACCCGGAGTAAGGAGCGGATGTCGGGGATGTTGCACGACGGCGCCCAGCAGGACTTCGTCCAACACCGTCCAATACCCTTGCGAGATCGGTCATGCCCCGATGAACCGTGTCGTTGGCGTATCAGCACTGCCGACACCCCCATACACGCGGTGTTAGCGAACAGGCGCTAAAGTAAAGAGCATGAGAGGCGAACGGGTTTCCCCTTGGCATACATCTTGCTGGTGGTGTGGACCATTGGGATCTGCGTGACTGCCTTCGTGTGGACACCGCGCTTCGCCGTCACTGCCATGGCAGCCAGCTTCGTCGTCTTTGCCTTGCTGCGTGCCACCCTGCCGGGCGGGGTGCTTCCGCATGTACGCGGTCGCGTTTTCGATGTCACCATTTACATGCTCACCGCCGGGATGCTGCTTTTTCTTTCTCAGTGGGCTAATACGCCGCAGGTGTTCTAACTCTGTCACGCCTTCTGCGCCGAGCGCATTTGAGCGCAAGGGTATGGAGGGGATAAAGCGTATTTGGGCGCAAGGGGTTTGGCAGGGACAATAGGCACGTGGACCCACTCCTGAAAAATGTCTTGTTCGTCCTGCTCTTCACATTGATTGGCGGGCTGTTCTCCGCCTCGGAAATGGCACTCGTCTCGCTGCGCCAGACCCAAATCGACGAGATGGCGAAGAAAGGTGCCGCGGGTGCCACCGTTCAGCGACTCACCGCGGACTCGAACCGCTTCCTCTCTGCGGTGCAGGTCGGCGTCACCGTCGCCGGGTTCTTCTCAGCTTCCTTCGGTGCTTCACAAATCGCGCCGGAAGTCGCGCCCCTGTTTCAAAGGGCCGGGATGAGCAGCACGGGCGCGTCCACACTCTCCTTCGTTCTAATCACGATTGCTATCGCCTACCTCTCCATCGTCTTCGGGGAATTGACGCCGAAGCGTATTGCTCTGCAATCGGCTGAATCCATTGCGCTGGTCGCCGCCCGACCGCTTGCGGCCATCACCGCCTTGCTGCGCCCGGTTATCTGGTTCCTCGGTGCCTCCACCAATGTGGTGTTGCGCCTGCTCGGGCGCAATCCGAAAACCCAGAAGGAGGCAATGGGCGTGCGCGAACTACGCGCCTTCGTCGCCAGCCAAGAAACCATCGGCGAGGAAGAACGTGAAATGGTTGTTGACATGCTTTCCGTGGGGGACCGCACGGTGGAAGAAATCATGACGCCACGTACCGAGGTGGACTTCTTCTCCTCTGATATGCCGATTGAACAAGCGCAGCTTGAGGTTTCAAGCCTCGAGCATTCGCGCTATCCGGTACGCCAGGGAACATCCGACGACGACGTGCTCGGCTTTATCCACATCCGAGATCTCATCCACCCGGCGAGCCACGTCAAAACGGTTGGCGACCTCGTTCGTGAAATTCTCTTTTTCCCCACCGGAAAACCAGTGTTGGATGCCTTGACTGAGATGCGCGCCAAACACGCGCATCTCGCCGTTGTGGTCGACGAATACGGTGGAACTGACGGGATTATCACCCTGGAAGACGTGGTGGAGGAATTCGTTGGTGAGATCAACGACGAGTACGACAAAGAATCGCCCGTCGTCGTGCGCCGTGGTGATACGGAACTCATCGACGGACTGGCTGGCAGAGCGGAGGTATTGAAGGCGCTCGGACGCGAGTTGCCGGATGGGCCTTTCGACACTCTCGCCGGGTTTATCGTTGCCCAGCTCGGGCATATGCCGAAAGTTGGGGACCGGGTGACATGGAACGATCTTCAACTAACGGTGACACGCATGGAGGGACGACGCATTGCGCGGGTAAGCGTGACCGAGCGGGAGCCAGAGGAGGCGGAGGAGGACTGATCGACCGGCACTGCGGTGCCGGACGGTGCCGCAGTGCGGGAGAGACGGGCAACGGTCATGGCCGACGGGAGACGAAAAGGCGGCGACTCCCGGAATCAAGTAGTCTTCTCGGTGGCGAGAACTATTCAGAAGGGAAAGAACGCAATGACAAAGATCAAAGTTGCAGGTCCCGTCGCTGAACTAGAAGGCGACGAGATGACGCGGGTCATCTGGCAGGATATCCGGGAGCGGCTTATCCTTCCTTACCTTGATGTCGATCTGCGCCGCTACGATCTTTCCATTCAGAACCGTGACGCCACCGACGACCAGGTGACCGTCGACGCCGCCCACGCCATTGCCGAGCATCATGTTGGCGTCAAATGCGCCACCATCACCCCGGACGAGGCGCGGGTGGAGGAGTTCGGGCTGAAGAAGATGTGGAAAAGCCCGAATGGCACGATCCGCAACATCCTCGGCGGAGTCGTGTTCCGCGAGCCCATTATCATGTCGAATGTGCCGCGCCTTGTGCCGCACTGGAAGAAGCCGATTGTCATCGGCCGCCATGCCCATGCCGACCAGTACAAGGCCGCAGACTTCAAGGTGCCCGGCGTCGGCACCGTAACCATCTCCTACGTTCCCGACAACGGTGGCGAGCCCATTGAGATGGAGGTGTGCCGAATGCCAGAAGGTGGCGGCATCGCCATGGGGATGTACAACTTTAATGAGTCCATCCGCGACTTCGCTCGCGCCTCCTTCAACTACGCGCTGCAGCGCAACTATCCCGTCTATCTCTCGACGAAGAACACCATACTCAAGGCGTACGACGGCGCCTTCAAGGACATCTTCGCCGAGGTGTTCGCCACCGAGTACAAGGAGCGTTTCGACGCCGCGGGCCTTACCTATGAGCATCGACTCATCGACGATATGGTGGCTTCAGCCTTGAAGTGGGAGGGCGGCTACCTGTGGGCATGTAAGAACTACGACGGCGACGTCGAATCCGATATCGTCGCACAGGGCTTCGGCTCGCTCGGGCTGATGACATCCGTTCTTATGACCCCGGACGGTCAGACGGTGGAAGCCGAAGCCGCGCATGGCACGGTGACCCGCCACTACCGCCTACACCAGCAAGGGCAGCCGACCTCTACCAACCCGATCGCCTCGATCTACGCGTGGACAGGCGGACTGAAGCATCGCGGCGTTCTCGACGGCACACCGGAGGTCACCGGCTTCGCCACCACACTGGAAGACGTTATTGTACAAACCGTCGAAAGCGGCAAGATGACCAAGGATCTCGCGCTGCTTATCGGCGCCGAGCAGGAATGGCTCACTACCGAAGAGTTCATGGATGTGCTCGATACGAACCTACGCGCACGCATCAATATCAACTGACGCATAGGTTTCGCCGCCTACAGTTTGCTCGTCGCGGTAATTCTCCGACGGCGCAGCAGAAAGGATACGTATGAATGCGCTCAAACGCGCCGGTATTCTCCCCTGGGTTTTAGGAGCAATTGTTCTGGGAGTCACCTTCGGACTTTTCCTGCCCCTGCCCGTGGCGCGAGTATTCTTCACCTTTAGCGATATCTTCGCGCAGTTTCTCAACTTTGCCATTCCACTGATTATTGTGGGCTTGGTGGTGCCGGCTATCGCCGACCTGGGTAAGGGAGCGGGCAAGTGGCTGACGGTGACAGCTGCGATCGCCTACGGCTCAACACTCTTCGCCGGTTTTCTCACCTACGCCGTGTGTGCCGCCGTGTACCCGAGTCTGCTCTCTACCGGCGGGCTAGCCGCCGTGGAGGACCCCTCAGATACCGCCTATTCCGGGTATTTCACAATCGAGATTCCACCGGCTTTCGGCGTGATGACTGCGCTGGTGATTGCCTTTGTACTGGGGATCGGCCTGTCTTTGGCACCACGTGGGGTGCTGCGTAAGGGATTCCTCGAGTTTCGCGTGATCGTCACCGGTCTGATCTCGAAGGTGATCGTGCCGCTTCTTCCGCTGCATATCTTCGGTATCTTCCTCAATCTGACGGAGGCCGGTGCAGTGGCGTCCATTATCCGCGTGCTGCTGCGCGTGGTGGTACTGGTTCTTTTGCTCGAGGTAGTTATCCTGTTGGCCCAGTTCTGCCTGGCAGGCGGTATCGCGAAGAAGAACCCTTTGAAGGCACTGGTGACGATGTTGCCGGCCTATTTCACGGCGTTGGGAACGTCGTCGTCGGCGGCGACAATTCCGGTGACCCTGCGTCAGACGCGGAAGAACGGAGTGTCACAACCGGTTGCGAATTTCACCGTGCCACTGTGCGCCACGATTCACCTGGCCGGATCGACGTCGAAGATCACCGCCTTTGCCCTGGCAATTATTTCCGTCAATCACTTGCCGGTTAGTACGGGGCAGATGGTCGGGTTCATTTTCATGCTCGGTGTGACCATGATCGCCGCCCCTGGCGTGCCGGGTGGAGCCATTATGGCTGCCACCGGCATCCTGGCTTCTATGCTCGGATTCAATGATGCCAACGTGGGTCTGATGATTGCGACGTACGTGGCCCTTGATTCCTTCGGCACCGCCACCAACGTAACCGGGGACGGGGCAATAGCCTTGATTGTGGAGCGCTTGGCCGGGCCACGTATCGGTGAAGTGAATGAAAACGTGAAGGGTTTCGACGGGCACCGGACCTTCGACCCCGAGGCCTATTTGGATGAGGTCAGCAAGGCCTGAATCGTTCCGATAGTTGAGGTATCTGATATCTGGAGCGCTCCGATAGCCGCTGCGTCCGGACGCCGCACATGCCGTCGGTTGGGTTCGGGCTTAACACCTGTCCGGTCCGGACCCAACCGGTGGTTGAGGGCTTACATCGCCTCAACGTCCGGGCTAACATCCGCCCAGCCCGGACTTCGCAAAAGAAGTCTTTAACCCTCGAAGATGTCCAGCGGTTGCAGCGGCTCGGTGTAGTTCTTGTCGGCCACTGTGTACAGAACCGAATATAGGTTCAGCCACCACGGGTCATAGGGGAGGCGAGTGGCCATATCGATCTGTTCATCCATATGCGAGAGAGGATAGGTCTGCACGGTCCCGTCCGCCATACCCACGTGAGCCCCGCGGTGGCGCCCGGTGTGCAATTGCCGCTCCAGCTCATCAATGGCGTAGGTTGTTAGCCGCACGGCGAGTGTCCGATCAAAAGGTGAGGGATTTCCGCCCTGCTGCATATGACCGAGGATGGCTGGCCGCACGTCGAACAGGCCATGCCCCTCTTCCTGGAAGACACGAGTGAGTAGATCGGTGGTGTAATACTCCGAGGCCTGCTCGCATCGGACCACCAGGTACAGCTCGCGGCCCGCCTTGAAGCTTTCGACCATGCGCTGCGTATCCGCGGAGAGTTGCGCCAACGTAATGCCACGCTCGTACAAATACACCTGCTCCGCCCCGGAGGAGATACCGCTCATAAGCGCGAGGAACCCGCACTTGCGCCCCATTGTTTCGGCGACGAAGCAGCGGCGGGAGGCACTTGCGGACTGCTTGATACGGTCGAGCACTTCCGTATTGTTATTCAGGGCCGTATCGGCGCCGATTGACAGCTCGGAGCCGGGCAGATTGTTATCAATGGAGGCTGGAACGCAGACGAAGGGAATGTTGAAGGCCGGGAAGCGGTCACGTTCGCGCAGCAGGCGCCAGATGGACTCGTAGCCGGCGAAGCCTCCGATCATTAAGATGGCGTCGATGCGATGCTCTTCGATGGCGCGACCGAGTGCGTAGTACTGTTCTACAGCGGGTCCGGTGCGCCGCGTTCCCAGCGCCGCGCCTCCCGCGCCCACCCAAGAATCGACATCGCCCCAGGTCAGTTCATGCACGTCGCCGTCGATCAGCCCGGGGAAGCCACCGTTAACACCCAGCATGGTGAAGCCACGGTCGACGCCCAGTCTCACCGCAGCTCGCGCCGCAGTATTCATACCGGGAGCGAGACCGCCGGCATGCATGATGGCAACGCGAGCGCCGCTCCCGGCTCCGTGCCGTGTTGGCACCGGGGAGGATATCGTCTCGAAGATATCAATCATTTGCCGGTAGCCGACGCCACGTGAGTCGACCGCCGCATCGTAATCGCCGTCCTTCAGGTAGCCCTTCACCGCGCGTGTATCGGCGACGGCTTGGTGTAGAGGTCGGCGTGTGATGCGGTTGCGGTTTGTTGCGATGATGCACGGCTCGGCCTCGTCGTCGGCGCGGACAGCTTCCAGAGCCGCTGTGTATCCCAGCAGGGTCGGCATCCACCGGTCATAGGCCGAGGGCGTGCCGCCGCGTTGCACGTGGCCGAGGGCGGTGATACGCGCCTCTTCGCCAAGCCCGTCCGCCAAGACGTCGCGCACCTGCGTGGCGGTAATGGGCAGACCGGCACGGTCCTGGGCGCCTTCGGCAACCACAATAATGGAGTCGCGGCGTCCCGCCGCCCGCCCGGTGCGCAGTTTCTCGCACAATTGCTCTTCCCATCCCGGCGCGGGAGGAAGTTCCGGGATGAAAACGTAGTCACACCCGCCGGCAATGGCGCTCATCAGCGCCAGATAACCGCAGCGCCTGCCCATCACCTCGATAATGAAGGTACGCTGGTGTGATGCGGCGGTGGAGGAAATAGCGTCAATCGCGTCGACAATGCGATGTAATGCGGAGTCAGTTCCAACGGTCATATCCGATCCGACCAGATCGTTATCAATCGAACCGACGACGCCGACTAGGTGCAAGCGTGGATGTGCCGCTGCCACCTCGGGGGTAATCTCGCCGCGTTCCACGAGTTCAGCCAGCAATTCCGGCCAGAGGGAACGCAGTTCGGCCGCCCCGGTGAGCGTACCGTCTCCACCAATGGCAACGACGCGGTCTATGCCGAGTGCGGCGAGATTTCGGACCGCAGCTCGCATACCCTCGCGAGTACGGAACGCTTCGCTGCGAGCGGTGCCAATACGCGTCCCGCCCTGGTTGAGAATGTTGGAGACATCAGACCAACCGGTTTCGCGGATGAGATCGCCGCCTTCGACGGCGCCTTTCCACCCTTCATAGATGGCATAGGGAACGGCACCGGCGTGGATAGTTGTGCGCACGACGGCGCGCACAACTGCATTCATCCCCGGTGCGTCACCGCCTGATGTCAGGACGGCAATTCTTTGGCGACTATCTGCATTCGAGCTCACACCTCTATTGTGCCCTCTTGCAGCAAGTCTGTGGTGGGAGTCAGGGCCTAATGCGCCTCTGGTGTGAGCCCCTCCAGTCTGCCTTTGTGAGCCCCTCCAGTCCGCCCGGTGTACGCCCGCTAATCCGCCCCATGCGCCCCTCTTGTCCGTCCATCCACAGGTCGTTTTTTGCAGGATTCTCGATTGTGTCACAATGCGGTTTTGACCGAATATGCGTGAATCCACGGGTTTTACCTAGATGAGGGTTTACGTGACCTGTGCCATTTTTTGCAGACTTGAGGAAATCTGTTGCAGGGACGCGGACGCCCTTTTACTATCGTGCCCATATAGGGCCTACCGCTGCACGTAGCCGTGCTGGGTCCACGACCTGGAGGGAACAATGCACACCCGACGTATAACTGCACTGCTTGGAGCTGGCGCACTGACCGCCAGCGGCCTGATCGCGCTCCCCGGACTGCCGGCGGTGGCCGCAGATGGACCATACTCTCTAGCAGGGGATCTGCAAAGCGAGATTTCCACCTGCGCTGACTGGGATGAGAAGTGTACCGCTACCGAACTGACGGAGACCTCGGAGGGCATCTACGAATTCACTGCCACCGTGCCCGCAGGGTCGTGGGAGTACAAGATTGTCGGCGGACATTCCTGGAACAACTCGTGGGGTAACGGTGACGCTAACATGCCGATCACCGTGGCCGGAGATACACAAGTCACCTTCCAGTTCAACGCCACGACCAACAAGGTGGGAGTGGCGCTGGACCTGGGTGACACGTCTTACACACCCGCGGACGATGCGATTATCGCCGCGCCGGCTTCTCGCGGATCCGGCGAGAATTTCTACTTCGTTCTCACTGATCGTTTTGCCAACGGCGACAGTTCCAATGACACCGGCGGATTGGATAGCGATCCGCTGGTATCGGGGTACGACCCGACGAATAAGGGCTTCTATCAGGGCGGCGATATCGCCGGACTGCGCGAGAGGCTCGATTACATCGAGTCCCTTGGGACAACGGCCATCTGGTTGACGCCTTCCTTCAAGAACCAGCCCGTGCAGGGCAGCGGCAGCGATGCTTCGGCCGGATACCATGGCTACTGGGTGACCGACTTTACGCAGCTTGACCCTCATTTGGGTACCAATGACGAGTTCAAGGCCTTCA
The DNA here is from genome assembly GCF_003073475.1 of Actinobaculum sp. 313. Lineage (GTDB taxonomy): Bacteria > Actinomycetota > Actinomycetes > Actinomycetales > Actinomycetaceae > Asp313. Next base: position 1,024,799 of record NZ_CP029033.1, read on the forward strand.
TCGAGGATGCGCACTCGCGCGGCATCAAGGTGTACTTCGACATCATCGTCAACCACACCGCTGATCTCATCGAGTACGAGGGCGATTCGACGTCGTACGTCTCGCTAGCGGACTCGCCGTACAAGGATGCCGCGGGGCAGACCTTCGACCCGGCCGCAATTGCCGGAACGACCTTCCCAGAGCTTGACGCTGCCACGTCATTCCCCTATGTTCCGCAGCGGCAGGGCGACGTCGTCCCCGCTGAACTCAACGATGTGACGCTTTACCACAACCGTGGCAACTCCACCTGGTCGGGTGAGTCGGTGACCTACGGCGACTTCGACGGGCTGGACGACCTCATGACCGAGAATCCGGTGGTCGAGCAGACCTTTGAAGAGGTGTACAAGGCGTGGATGGACTTCGGGATCGACGGTTTCCGCATCGACACCGCCAAGCATGTGAACTTCCAGTTCTGGAAGGACTGGACTGCGGGGATATCCGAATACGCCGAGGCGACGAATCCAGACTTCTTCACCTTCGGAGAGGTCTACGACAATGCCGCAACCGACCGTGCTCCCTACGTGCGGCAAACCGATATGGGAGCTACCCTCGACTTCGGTTTCCAAGACTCGGTGAAGAACTACGCGAGCGGCTACACGGCGCAGTCACTAGCCGGTACCTTTGCCGCGGACGACTATTTCACGACCGCCACATCCAATGCAGGTGACATGCCGACTTTCTTGGGCAATCATGACATGGGCCGGATCGGATACCTCTTGAATTCCGCCGGGGCGGATCAGCCGGAGACACGAAGCGTACTTGCCCACGAAATCATGTTCCTTACCCGCGGCCAGCCGGTGGTCTACTACGGCGACGAGCAGGGATTCGCGGGAACCGGCAACGACAAGGATGCCCGGCAGTCGCTATTCGCCTCGCAGACCGCCGAATACCGGAACCAACAGCTGCTGGACGGTAGCACCTTCGGTGCCGGTGACCACTACGATCAGACGACGACGCTATACACAACGATTTCTGAAGTTGCCACGCTACGCTCCTCCACACCGGCTTTGCGTGTCGGCGCGCAGATCGAGCTTTACGCGGAGAAGGGCCCCGGAGTCTACGCCTTCTCGCGAGTGGACCGCGACGAGAAGATCGAGTACGTCGTCGCCGTTAACAACGCGACTTCTGCTTCCACGGCGACTTTCACAACGCTGACTCCGGGGGCCTCCTATACCGGGGTATATGGGACTGATGATAGTCTCACGGCCGACGCCGCAGGTCAGGTGACCGTCGCGGTGGCGCCTCTGTCCGCTGTTGTATTCCGGGCTGATCGGCAGGTTGCTGCCGCCGATCAGCAGGGCGTAGTGGTCACGCCGACGGCCGGTGAGGCTCTGACCGTGCAGGCGACCACCTTGGCGGGGCAGAACGTCAGTGAATCCCTGGTTCCGGTAACAGCCACTGTGCAGGATGATCATTGGGCGGAGACGACTTTTGCCTACCGGCTGGTGGGCACAAACGAGTGGACGAGCCTGGGAACGGCAACCGGTGATTCCCCGCGCGTCTTCCACGATGTCAGTGGCCTGAAAGAGGGAACACTCATCGAGTACCGGGCGATCTCGGTGGACGCCGAAGGGAAAGTGGCGGCTAATACCGGCTTCGGCTCGTTGGGTGTGAACCAATCGATTGGTGCGCAGGACTCCGGTAACGATAATACGACCGGCATGGTGAGCATCCCCGGTACGCACCAGCTTGCGCTGGGATGCACGGGCAACTGGCAGCCCGCCTGTGATCAGACCCAGCTGACCGCAGTGGCCGGAACCGACTGGTACAGCGGTACTTTCACCCTGCCGGCCGGTAACTACGAGTACAAGATCGCCCTCGGTGGTAGTTGGGATGTGAACTTTGGTGCGGGGGCCGTGCCAAATGGTGCGAATGTGGCTTACACGGTGGCCGCCGAGGGCCCGGTCACTTTCTATTACAACGCGAAGACTCACGAGTTCTTCAATACCGCCGAGCATCCGCCCTACACGGTGCCGGGCAATTTCAATGCGGCCGTGGGCTGTGCGCAGGACTGGGATCCTGCCTGCCTGGCAACACTGATGACGGATCCAGATGGGGACGGCATCTTCACCTTCTCCACGACGCGGCTTCCCGCCACGCCAATCGAGGCAAAGGTCTCCGAATCGCTGAGTTGGGATGTCGCCTATGGCCGAGATGGAAACGGAGCCGGTGGTTCTCCGAATTACCAGTTCGACGCGGTTCCTGCCGGTAAGCTCGCCGTGTTCACCTACAATCCCTCCACCCATATCCTCACACTTGAGGTAACCGATATACCGGTGGTGGGTGACGGGCAGGCCATCGGCTACTGGTTGGATGAGGAGACCCTCGCCTGGCCGGCCGATGTGGCCACCGATGGCGCCACCTACACGCTCTACTATGCGAAAAATGGGGGAATAACACGCCAGGGTGCCGACGTCTCGGGAGCTGACGGTAGTGTTGCCCTGCAGGTCAAGGCCGGAGGGTTGACAAGCGAACAGAAGGAACAGGATCCCTATCTGACCGCGAAATATACCTCGGCCCGCAAGGACTATGTGGCACTCACGCCCGAGGAACCGCTGGATAGAGACCTTATCGAGACCATTCTGACCGGTGAGATAGAGGTGTTGCAGGCCGATGCCAACGGCAATCCGGTTGCATTCACATCCCTGCAGACCGCACGCGTCCTCGATGCCCTTTACGCGCAGAAGGCCGCGCAGCGCGAGCAGGGAGTCTCCTTCCAGGGAAAGACGCCAACGCTTTCTCTCTGGGCACCGACGGCGCAGTCGGTAACACTGCGTCTGTATGACGATCTTTCCGCCGAGGGTGAGCCGCAGGAGCTGCCCATGGAGCGGCAGAGTGACGGATCCTGGACGATTACGGGTGAGGCTTCTTGGGCCAACCGGGCATATCTGTATGACGTGGAGGTATATGTTCCTCCGACGGCAATCACCGCCGGTGACGAGGCGCAGGAGGCCATCGCCGGCACAGTGGTTCATAACATTGTCACCGACCCCAACTCGGTGGGCCTGACGACCGACTCCAAGCAGTCCGTTATCGTGAACCTGGACGATCCGGAGGCCATGCCGGAGGTGTGGAGCGATACGGCGTCGCCGGTTATTGCCCAGTTCTCGGACCGTGCCATCCTCGAAATGCACGTGCGTGACTTCTCAATCGCGGATGAAACAGTTCCGGAGGCTCTACGCGGAACCTACGGAGCATTCGGCGTGTCCGATTCCGACGGGATGAAGGAGCTGCGGGAGCTATCAGATGCCGGAATGAACACCATCCATCTGCTTCCGACCTACGACATCGCCTCCATTCCGGAAGACAGGTCCGCGCAGGAAATCCCTCAGGTGCCAGAGGCCGCTGCCGATTCCTCCGAGCAACAAGAGGCCGTGATGGCCGTTGCCGACCAGGACGGATACAACTGGGGTTACGATCCCTTCCACTACACGACGCCGGAGGGATCCTACGCCAGTGACGGCAACCAGGATGGTGCTGCGCGCACTGCGGAATACCGCTCAATGGTGGGGCATCTGCACGCAGCCGGTTACCAGGTGGTGCTCGATGAGGTGTTCAACCACACCTATGCCTGCGGGCAGGATGAGACTTCGGTGTTCGAGAAGATCGTCCCCGGTTACTACCATCGGCTGGGCTATGCGGGGCAGACCCTGAACAGCCCGTGCTGTGCCGAATATGCGACCGAACATGCCATGGCGGAGGATCTCATGATCGATTCGCTGGTGACATGGGCGAAGGAATACAAGGTGGACGGCTTCCGTTTCGACCTCATGGAGTTCAACTCCGTGCAGTCCATGCAGAAGATCCGCGCTGCCCTTGATGAACTAACCCTGGCCGAAGATGGTGTGGACGGGAAGTCCATGTACCTGTACGGCGAGGGGTGGGCATTCGGCACCACCGCCGACGGTTCGCGGTTCGAGCCCTCCATCCAGGGTAGGCTCGGCGGCACCGGGATCGGAACCTTCAATGATCGCCTGCGCGACGCAGTGCATGGCGCCCAATCCGACGGTAAGAATGACACCCAGGGCTTCGGCAACGGCTTGTATACCGATCCGAACGGCATTGCCGGTGGTGACGCCGACCAGTTGCGCTTCTACACCGACACGATCCGAATCGGTCTGGCCGGTAATCTGAGCGATTTCACTATCACTGCCGCGGACGGGACCGAAAAGACCGGCGCCGAGATAACCTTCAACGGTGCCAGCGTCGGATATGCCACCCAGCCGTATGAGTCGGTGAACTACGTTGACGCACACGATAATGAGACACTCTACGATCTCAACGTTTGGAAGATGCCGATGGGCTCCAGCATGGAGGACCGGGTGCGAATGAACACGCTGTCCCTGGCCACGGTTACCCTCGGACAGTCGCCCGTGTTCTGGCATGGTGGCACCGATCTATTGCGTAGTAAGTCACTGGACCGTAACTCCTACAACTCCGGTGACTGGTTCAATGCGATTGATTGGTCGGGGCAGACGAGTAACTTCGGCGTCGGCTTGCCTCCGGCACGCGATAATTCTGCGCGGTGGGACGCCATGCGGCCGTACCTTTCCAACGCGAATCTGGTGCCGGATGCGGCCGCCATGACGGCGTCGCATGAGCAGGCACTTGATCTGCTCCGCCTGCGTTCCAGTTCGGAGCTATTCACCTTGGACGACGCCGATCTGATTAAGGAGAAGGTGTCCTTCCCGAACGCCGGCCCCAATGCGACGCCCGGCCTGCTTGTAATGCGTATCGATGACACTGCGGGTGCCGATATCGATCCCGAACGTGATGGTCTGCTGGTTGTCTTTAATGCCTCGCCCAACGCGATCACGGAGGCGATCAATGGCATGGAGGGTACTGACCTCACACTGTCACAGATCCAACAGGATGGTGGTGACGAGGTCGTCAAGCAGACCGTGTGGGATAACGGCACAGTCACCATCCCCGGTCGCACCGTGGCGGTTCTTGAACAGAAGCAGACCGTCAACGGCTGCGAGGCCGAGGGGAACTGCACCTTCTTCTTGAGTTCTGAGGACCTCTCGATTACCGACATCATGTTCCACTTCGTAGAGGATGGCACACCTATTGCGGGAGACTGGGACGGTGACGGTAGCGACGAGGTCGGGTTCCGGATCGCTGGCAGCAACGAGTTCGTGCTGCGTGGCGACGACGGCGCATTGACACGCTTCCGTTTCGGGCGCAGCGGTGACGACGTATTGGTCGGTGACTGGAACGGTGACGGGCGCGATACCATCTCCGTTCGCCGAGGTGCCACGATCTACATCAACAATGCGCTCAGCGGGGGAGCTGCCGAACAGAGCTTTATTTTCGGCCGCACTAGCGATGAGATTCTTGCCGGTGACTGGGACGGCGATGGGAAGGATACCGTTGCCGTGCGGCGAGCCAATGCATTCTATCTGCGCAACAGCCTGCAGGGCGGTAACGCTGACTGGAGTTACCACTACGGTCGGGCTGCCGACGAGGTGTTGGTGGGCAACTGGGACGGTGCCAGCGATGGCCCATGGGTGGCCGACACGGTTGCCCTGCGTCGCGGCAATCAGTACTACATCGCCAATTCCGCCGATGGTGGCCCCGCGGATGACGTCGTCGTCTACGGGGAGCCTTCGGATACCCCTCTCGCTGGTGACTGGAATGGCAACGGGACCGACACGCTCGGCGTCTACCGAAAATAGGTGTGTGCCTAACGGTTAAGACGTAGGAGGTGCGAGCCGGGCAATCGCCGGTGGCAGTGTGGTTCAGCCTGCCACCGGCGATTTGTATGCGAGGCGTTTACCCGTGGGGCTGCCGAGGGCGCCAATGCCGGATAGAATGGCTAGCGTGCCTGGCTATTACAACGACTGCCAGCCAGCCCGGATACCGACCAGATTGAGGATTGAGAATGAGCTCTCCGATTGACCCCACCCAGACTGCCGCCTGGCAGCGCCTCACCGAACTTGCGGCGTCTTACCGCCCCGATTTCCGCGCCGCATTCGCGGCCGATAGCCAGCGGGCGGAACGTTACAGTTTCACCGCCGCCGATCTGCATGTTGATCTTTCCAAGAACTACCTTGATGAGGAGGTCCTCTCCGCGCTGCTCGAACTGGCCGAGCAAGTCGGGGTGGAAAGCCGTCGCGATGCCATGTATGCCGGCGAACATATCAACGTCACTGAAGATCGGGCGGTGCTGCACACCGCACTACGGCGGCCGCGCACTGACCAGTTGGTTGTTGACGGGCAGGACGTTATTGCGGACGTTCACGGCGTACTCGATGCGATCTATTCATTCGCCCGGCGAATCCGCTCCGGCGAGTGGACCGGCGTAACGGGTAAGCCGCTGACAACCATCATCAATGTGGGGATCGGAGGCTCCGATCTCGGGCCGGTTATGGCCTACGAGGCCCTCAAGCCCTACGTGCAGGAAGGGCTAGAGTGCCGATTCATCTCCAACATTGATCCGACAGATGTGGGGGAGACCCTCAAGGGCGTTGATCCGGAGACCGTTCTTTTCATCGTTGCCTCCAAGACGTTCACCACGCTGGAAACCATTACGAATGCCAAGGCGTGCCGCAGTTGGTTGCTGGAGCAACTCGCGGCGCGCGGTATTAGCGCCGACGACGCCGTCGCCCGGCACTTCGTCGCCGTATCCACGAACCTGGAGAAGGTGGCCGAGTTCGGCATCGATCCCGCCAACGCGTTCGGATTCTGGAACTGGGTAGGTGGACGCTATTCCGTAGACTCCGCTGTTGGAACCTCCCTCGCCATCGCCATCGGGCCGGAGAACTTCGCGGATTTCCTCGCCGGATTCCACGCCATGGACCTGCATTTCGCGCAAGCGCAGGCGGCGGAGAACGTGCCGCTGCTCATGGGGCTGCTCGGAGTGTGGTACTCCAACTTCCATGGGGCGGGCACACACGCCGTTCTGCCGTACTCGCAGTACCTGCATCGATTCCCCGCCTACCTGCAGCAGTTGACCATGGAGTCCAACGGCAAGCGGGTGCGCTGGGATGGTAGCGATGTAACGACGACGACCGGTGAGGTCTTCTGGGGCGAACCGGGCACCAATGGGCAGCACGCCTTCTATCAGCTGATTCACCAAGGCACGCAGCTCATTCCCGCCGACTTCATTGCCTTCGCCAACCCGACGTACGCGCTGCGGGACGGTGATTCCGATCAGCATGAGCTCTTCCTCGGTAATTTCTTCGCCCAGACGAAGGCGCTTGCCTTTGGGAAGACCGCCGACGAAGTCCGGGCGGAGGGCACCCCGGAGGAGATCGTCACCGCGCGTGTCTTCACCGGCAACAAGCCGACGACGTCGATTATGGCCCCGGCATTGACTCCGGCAGTGCTCGGCCAACTCATTGCCCTGTATGAGCACATCGTGTTCGTGGAGGGCTGCGTATGGGGTATCGATTCGTTCGACCAGTGGGGGGTGGAGCTCGGCAAGCAAATGGCGAAAGATCTGGCTCCGGCGATTGCCGGCGACACCGCCGCACTCGCCGAGCAGGACTCGTCAACGGCCGGTCTGATCGCCTACTACCGCGCGCATCGCAAATAAGGGAATCTCTGTGTGCGGAGTGCCGCTGGTGAAGACTCATAGGAGGCCCCAGTGGCGCGGCAGGATCCTACTGCTGAAACGCTGCGACTATTCGCATGCCCCGCGTGGCTCGGGGTATCGCCGCAGTGAGAATCGGGCTATTTCCGCCTGCAGTTCTGCGCAGAGGCGTGCCCCCTACCGCCTGCGGTGAGAATCCACATGCCGGTGCCCGCGGTCTTCTAGGTCTAAGGTGCCCGGACTAAATTAACCCCGCCGCATATGCTGGGATAGTCCGGGCATAGACCCCTCTTTTCTGGGCGGAGAGCCCGTTACGACAACCTACGAAGGAGAAATCCATGGCGAAAACGCCAGTCACTGTTACCGTTACCGGAGCGGCCGGAAATATCGGCTACGCTCTGCTTTTCCGCATCGCTTCCGGAGCCCTGTTGGGGCCGGACACTGCGGTTCGTTTGAACCTTCTGGAGATTCCGCAGGCGGTGAAGGCAGCCGAAGGAACGGCCATGGAGCTGAATGACGCCGCCTTCCCGCTGCTTGATTCCGTGAACGTGTACGACTCGGCCGACGCCGCCTTTGAGGGCGCGAATGTGGCGCTGCTGGTTGGAGCTCGTCCGCGTACACAGGGCATGGAACGAGCCGATCTGCTCGAAGCCAATGGCGGCATCTTCGGACCGCAGGGCAAGGCAATCAATGATCATGCCGCCGACGATGTTCGCGTTCTTGTGGTTGGAAACCCGGCCAATACGAACGCCGTCATTGCTATGAGCTCCGCTCCGGATGTGCCGAAGAGCCGCTTTACCGCCATGATGCGACTCGACCATAACCGCGCCATCTCCCAGTTGGCAGAGAAGACTGGGGCGAAGGTCAGCGATATTCGCAAGATGGTGGTCTGGGGTAATCATTCAGCTGACCAGTACCCGGATGTCTCTTACGCGACGGTGAGCGGCAAGCCAGCGGGTGAACTGGTGGACGCCGAGTGGCTGGAAAGCTACTTCGTTCCCACAGTTGCCAAGCGCGGAGCGGCGATTATCGAGGCGCGGGGAGCCTCGTCGGCGGCTTCTGCGGCCTCGGCTGCCATTGACCACGTGTACAGCTGGGTCAATGGCGTTCCGGAAGGTGACTGGGTGACTTCGGGAGTGTACAGCGACGGTTCGCACTACGGTGTGCCAGAAGGGCTGATCTTCGGATTCCCCTGCGTTTCGGTGGATGGCGAGTGGCAGATCGTTGATGACCTGGAGATCTCCGAGCGCACACGCGCTGGGATCGACCACAACGTTAAGGCCGCACAAGAAGAGCTGGAGGCCGTGCGCGCACTCGGTTTGATCTGAGTCGCGTGGAGCGAAGAACGGCCACCATCTTGGCCGTGATGCGGGATACCGTCCCGGTGGTGATGTGGGCGCGGTGGCGCCGCGCATTGCCCCCATCGCAGCGGTAGGTGCTCATATGCCCGCCCGAGCGTTGTCTCGGGCGGGCACTCGCATGTGGCCTCGTGGCGAGGCTAGATGTTGCACCCGTCGCCCGCCGCGTGTGGCTTGCCTGCCGCGTGTGGCAGGCAACGATGGGCCCTACCAGTCTTTCACGCTGCAGTCGAAGCCACGTTTGGCGGCGTTGCTGCCCCGGCTGTACGCCAGAGCCTGCCCGGGCAGTGGCGAGGCTGAGCGCAGTCGTGGCTTCCTTGTGAAATCGACCGTCGCCCGCTTGTGCAGTTGCAAGGCGGCGACTGCGCGTGCTTGTCGTGGCGGAGGGGACTGCACGCCCGGGTGTGGAGGGGCGGTGTACTCCCGCTTCAGACACCGCCACCTCCGCCGTTTGCCCACACCGGCGCCTGCCTACACTGGCTGTAGCGGGGTGGCGGAGCGAAACCGAGTGATTCCGACGGTTACCCGTCCGTTGTTGCTCGAGATTCTCCGGTTTATCTTCCATTCTCCGGGTTTTTCGCGGAAAACTGCGTAAAACCCGGAGAATTTGGATAGATGGGACAGGCTCGAAGGGGGCGATGAGCCGCACTTTGCACAGACGCGGGTAGGGTCGCTTGCATGGCCGATCCAACGAACCCGGGGTCACGGAATACTTCGTGCACAGGTGGAATCCGATTGCGGCGTCATGTCTCAGGCGTTTTGAGGAGAGCTTGCACACAACACTGCCGCTCCTTGCGCGGGGTCGCACCGGCAGTAAGCGCGTAGTACTCAAGCAGTTCCGAGCGTGGGATGCTGCGGGGCCCCACCCGCGCCAAATATGCGCTTTTCAGCAGTGGCGCGGCGCAGAATCCATACCACTCCATAGGCGGCTGTTGCGAATCAGGCGATGGTATTGCCATGCCGCTTGCGCCGTTTGCCGTGGGCGAATGGGAATGCTGCGGCGTGCTGTTGGGAACAACACACCGCACACTAGTTACTGTACGGTAGGGTAACTTACGATAACGTAAGTGTAACGGTGTGGGTGATGTCCGCGCAGAGAGAGTGCCGAGAGACGGCGCGAAAGGATGGCGAAATGGGCGAACTGAGTGCATGGGACCAAGCGGGACAACCGGAGGCGAGTCTGCCCCCGGCGCGCTTTCCACTCACTGGTGCACAGGCCGCCGTCTTATTCCACACCGAACTCACCGGATCCACTCAGGACGACTTAACTGCTTTGTGGGAAGCGGGCCGCATCCCGGATTTCACCGTAATGGTCGCCGACGACCAGACGGCCGGGCGAGGCCGCTCCGGCAGACGTTGGTTCTCGGCAGCCGGTCGTTCACTCCTGGTCTCCGTATTGGTGGAGGTTCCGGAGAGCATTGAAGAGCATGTCGCCTTACTGACCCTCATCGGTGCGGCAGCGGCCCGCAGCGCCATCAACATGTGCACAGGTAGAGACGCCGCACTGTTGTCATGGCCCAACGACGTCGTCGTCCGTGTACCGGAACCACGGAAGGTAGCCGGAGTCCTCGGTGAGTTCTGCGGTCGACGCGACGGCAAGATCGCCTGCGTCATCGGACTGGGCGCCAACCTGTCGCTGGAGGCCGAAGAGCTTCCCACTCCTACCTCGGCCTCGCTGGCAACCGCCGGGCTGCCAGTACCAACGCGGGACGAGCTGGCGGCTGCCTGGTTGCGCGGCCTACGCGAACGTATCGACGCCTTGATCGATACGGGAGACCCCGTCGCTTCCGGTCTGATCGAGGAGGCCAATGCCTGCTGCGAAACGCTGCGTCCAGGCGTCACGGTGGGGCGTCCACGCGCCACACCGCTGAACGGAACCGGACGTGCCATCCTGGCGGATGGGTCGCTCGACATGGTCACCGACGACGGGCCGGTGGTCGTCACCTCCGGCGAAGTCTCCCTGCTGGGACGAATGGAGCGTGCGGCATCGCCCGAGCAGCATACGCCGCCCATCGGCCAACGCGTTCCCCGGCATCACAAAGCAATCCAATGGTCTCAATCGAGTCGCGGCAAGGAGTCCTGAGTGTCAATTTCCCGTATTCTCATCGCCAATCGTTCGGAAATCGCCCTGCGGGTGATTCGCACCGCCGCCGATATGGGTATCGAATCGGTGGCCGTGTATTCCGACGGTGACCGTGGTGCGCAATTCGTCCGCCAGGCGGATTCTGCCTATGCCCTCGGAGGTACGGCATACGCCGAAAGCTACATGAACGGCGACAAACTCATAGATGCGGCCAAGCAGGCCGGTGCTGATGCCGTACATCCCGGATACGGGTTCCTCTCCGAGATCCCTGAATTCGCCTCCGCCGTCCAAGAGGTCGGCTTGACCTGGATCGGCCCGGCTCCGGATGTTCTGACCCGCCTCGGCGACAAGATCCAGGCCCGGCGCCTGGCCGAATCGGTGGACGTCAGCCCGGTTCCCGGTATCTCCGATCCGGTCTCCGGGCGGGAATCCGTTGCCGCATTCATAGCCGAGCACGGGTATCCGATTGTTACCAAGAAGGCCGACGGCGGCGGCGGCCGCGGCATCACCATCATTGAATCCGATGCGGATCTGGACCTCTTCTTCGCCGCTCACGGCACCGAGGCGGAAGGCTTCTTCGTGGAGCGCTTCATCCGCACCGCCCGGCACGTAGAAACACAGTGCGCACGGGATTCCCACGGCAACTTCGCCGTTATCTCAACGCGTGACTGCTCGGTGCAGCGCCGAAACCAAAAGCTCATCGAGGAAGCCCCGCCCCCGGGTTGGGAGAGGAGACGGTGGCGACGCTGGTGGAGTGGTCGCATCGGCTCTTCGACGCCGTCGGGTACGTGGGGCTGGGAACATGTGAGTTCCTGGTCGAACCGGATGGGCGCGTGAACTTCCTCGAAGTCAACCCGCGCCTGCAGGTGGAGCACACGGTATCCGAGGAAGTCACCGGCCTCGACCTCGTTGCGGAGCAGATCCGAATTGCCTCCGGGCAGGAGTTATCGCAGGTGCCGACGCCGCGCGCTCATTCCTTCGAGTTCCGTATAACCTGCGAGGACCCGCGCCGTGGTCTGGTTCCGTCCACCGGCACTATTACGCGCCTGCGCTGGCCCCTCGGGCACGGGGTACGGATCGAATCGGGTGTCACGGAGGGCGATGCGGTCACCGCCGATTTCGACCCCATGCTGGCCAAGCTCATTGTGACGGCACCGACGCGTGAGGCCGCAATTGCCCGCTCCCGCCGAGTACTCGATGAATTGGTGCTGGAGGGCGTGCAAACCCCTGCCCGGCTGTACAGCGAAGTTATCGCCATGCCGGAGTTCGCGGGCGCCGCGCCGTCGACCCGCTGGTTTGAAGAAGAGGTGCTGCCGGGATACATCGCCCCGGCCGATGCCTCGGCAGGCGTCGCGGTGGATAACGCGCCAGCGGTGGCCGCTGCACCGGTGGAGGAACGTGCCAGTTTCGTCATCGAGGTGAATGGCCGACGCATGGAGCTGACCGTTCCTCGCTCAATGTTCAACACCGGCGGGCATTCGCGCACGCAGCAACCGTTGCGCAGCGCCAACCGTGCTCGCGCCGACGCGCGCAGCGGTGAGCTTGTGGATGCCGACGGCATGGTCAATTCACAGATCCAGGCCATTGTGGTACGCGTATGCGTCGAGGTCGGTGCCTCGGTCAACCGCGGCGATCTCCTCGTGGTCCTCGAGTCCATGAAGATGGAGAGCTACGTGCATGCCCCTTACGACGGTACTGTCACTGAAATCGCCGTGAGTGGTGGTCAAAACGTGTCCGCTTACCAGCCGCTTGTGCGTGTGGCGCGCAAGCAGGAAGGAGAATAATCATGACACTCACCAGTTTGCGTGGCCTGCCAGACGAGTCGCAGACCATTGACTCCACATCGCGTGTTATCAATCGAGCCGACTTTGCCGCCTACCAGCAGAGTCTCGCGGAAGGCGCCGAGGAGAAAGCGCGAAAGCGCCAGCATGCCAAGGAGAAAAACACCGCGCGGGAGCGTATCGGTCTGTTGCTCGACCCCGAGTCTTTCACCGAAATAGGGCAGTTCGTCGGCGGTAACATGGCCGAGGGCTTCACCGGGGCAGCGGTGGTGACCGGTATCGGAACCGTCGGGGGAGAACCGGTCGCGGTTTATGCACAGGACTTCTCGATCTCCGGCGGAACGCTCGGCCAGGCCGAGGGAGACAAAATCATCTCCCTCATGGACAAGGCGTTAGAGCTACGCATCCCGATCGTCGCCATGCTCGATTCGGGTGGCGCCCGCATCCAGGAGGGCGTGGTGGCACTGAGCCAGTACGGTCGTATCTTCCGAAAGACATGCGAGGCATCCGGTGTGATTCCGCAGGTCTCGGTGATCCTTGGGCCGTGTGCCGGCGGTGCAGTCTACTGCCCGGCCCTGACGGATTTCATTGTGATGACACGCGATCATTCGCATATGTTCGTCACCGGCCCCGACGTAGTGCGGGCCACAACGGGCGAAGATGTCAGCTTCGAAGACCTGGGTGGCGCACAGGTGCACAACTTCCAGTCTGGCGTGGCTCACTACCTCGCCGAGGATGAGGCGGACGCCCTGGACTACACGCGTACGCTGCTCACTTATCTGCCGCAGAATTGCGATGCACCTACCCGCCACTGGGATTACACGGACGGGCCACAGGCTGCCGTCGACGCAGCCGGGCTGGCCGGTTTGGTTCCCGAGTCCTCCAAGCAGCCATACGACATGGTGGAAGTGATACGCCACCTGGTCGATTACGGTGAATTCGTCCAGGTGCAGGAGTATTTCGCCCCCTCTATCGTCGTCGGCTTCGCGGCACTGGCGGGAGAATCCATCGGAATCGTTGCGAACCAGCCACTGCACGAGGCGGGCACGCTTGACGTTGATGCCTCGGAGAAGGCGGGCCGCTTCGTCCAGTTCTGCGACGCCTTCAACGTTCCCGTCGTCACGCTGGTGGACGTGCCGGGTTACCGGCCCGGCACCGAGCAGGAACAAGCGGGCATCATCCGCCGCGGTGCCAAGCTGATCTGGGCGTACGCGAACGCCTCAGTCCCGCTCGTTACAGTCGTGCTCCGCAAGGCGTACGGTGGTGCGTACATCGTTATGGGATCCAAGGCAATCGGTGGAGACATGAACTTCGCCTGGCCGGGCGCCGAGATTGCCGTATTGGGCGCCGACGGCGCGGTGGCGATCACCGGACGGCGGCAACTCAAACAGGCCGCCGCCGAGGGTCGGGATGTAGAGGCCCTGCGCAAGGAGCTCGCCGACAAATACACCCGGGAGAACGTCAACCCGTATCTCTCGGTTGCCAGCGGAGAGCTCGACGCGATTATCACACCCGAATCCACACGATCCACCATCGTTTCCGCACTACGCGTTCTGCGCACGAAGGACCGCTCGCATCCCGGTACCCGCCGCCACGGGAATATGCCCATGTGAGTAACGCCCGGCCCGAAGCGCTTCTCCCAATGCGCGCGTCGCGCCGAGCCACCGACCTATCCACGCCATTATTCGAAGTTTGTTCTACCGAGAACATCAGAAAGTTGATTATGTCCCCCGTTATTGATGAACTCCGCTCCTCCAGCCCGTGGGTCCTGCAGTTCGCAGGGCAGTCCTCGCCGTGGCGCCGGGAACTCAATGAGCTCCTGGAAGATCCGCGCGTATTGGCCTCGCTCACGGCATTGGACGTGCAAGCGGAAGAACTGCTTGCCCCCGTCCTGCCCGAGCTGACCGTCATTGGTGCAGGCCGCCTCGACCTGCTCGGCCGCCGCGGTCCCGCCGCGAACACCAGCGCGGCTATCGCGTCGGTGCCGGGCGTGCTCTTGGCACAGTACGGCGCCTATCTTGATGTAGAGGACGCGCTGGCCGGGGCCGAGCCCACTGCTGTTATTGGACACTCGCAGGGGATCCTCGCCGCAGCGATGATCTCGTCCGAGAAGCCAGCCGGAGTTCTGGCACTGGCACGAATTATCGGTGCAGCGGCCACGCGGGTGACCCGTGAAGTTGGCGCTTCCCGCGTCGGCGAGACGACGCCGATGCTCTCAATACGCGGTGTTCCGCGTCCGGTGCTTGCCGATATCCTCGCCGCGGAGGGCTTGGAGATCGCCATTGCAAACTCGCATACATCGGCGGTTGTCTCGGGTATTCCCGCCCGCTTGGCGGCACTGGTTGAAACCCTGGAACAGCGGGCGGCCGCGTCGCGTCAGGAGCGAGAGGCAAAGCGTACCGGTGGCGCGCCACTGGCACCCATTTGCGAGTTCCTCGACGTCGATACCCCATTCCACTCCCAGCTTCTTGCAGATGCCCTGCGAATTGCCGACGAGTGGATTTCGCGGTGCGATCTTGGCGTTGCAAATGCTCACGAGCTGGCCAGTGCGGTTCTGATCGACCCGCTCGCCTGGGATGACGAGGTCGCCGTTGCAGTGGCGAAACTCGAGACGCCCGGCGGCGGCTACGTCATTGATTTGGGCCCCGGTTCTTTGCAGCGTCTGACCTTGGAGAACTTGGCGGGCAGCGGAGTGACATACGTGGATGCGGGCACCGCTCCGGCGCGCGACCAGCTGGTGCGGGAATGGCGCGTGCCACCACCACGCAGGACTGGTCCGATTACGCCCCGCAACTGCGCACGGTGGGAGGACGAAAGGTTCTCGACACTGCGTTCTCGCGGCTCACCGGCCGTTCGCCGGTAATGCTGGGCGGCATGACTCCGACCACTGTCGATCCCGAGATCGTGGCGGCCGCCGCCAATGCGGGGCACTGGGTGGAGCTGGCCGGTGGCGGCCAGTCCACCGAGGAGATTCTCACCTCGCATATCGCCGGGCTGAAGGAGCAACTGGAGCCCGGGCGGGCAGCGCAGTTCAACGCCATGTTCCTCGACCGCTACTTGTGGGATCTGCATTTCGGAGGGCGCCGACTCGTCTCACGCGAGCGTGCCGCGGGTGCCCCGCTGGACGGCGTCGTCATCTCCGCGGGCATTCCGGATCTCGACGAGGCGCTGGAACTCATCGCTCGTCTGCGTGGCGAGGGGTTCCCATACGTCGCTTTCAAACCGGGAACTGTTGCCCAAATTCGGCAGGTGGTGACCATCGCGAAAGAATGTGAGGGTATGCCGCTGCTCATGATGGTGGAAGACGGACACGCCGGTGGTCACCACTCGTGGGAGGACCTCGATGACCTGCTGTTGGCGACTTATCGCGAGGTCCGTGATGCCGGAGTGGTGCTGGCTGTCGGCGGTGGACTGGGTGTTCCCGAGCGCGCCGCCGCCTACCTGACCGGCGAATGGTCGAAGGCACACGGCATGCGCCCCATGCCCGTGGACGCCGTCTTCATTGGCACGGCCGCCATGACCGCTCGCGAAGCGAAGACGAACCGGGATGTCAAGGAACTGTTGGTTTCCGTTCCCGGTGTACAGGAGTCCGATGGCGGCGGCTGGATCGCCTCTGGAGCCGTGCGCGGTGGAATGACCTCGGGTCTGTCGCAGCTACATGCGGACATCTATCAGGTTGAGAACTCGGCCTCTGTTGCCGGGCGCCTGCTGGTAGAGGTGGACGGCGACGCGGACGCCATCGCCGCGCGCCGCGACGAGATCATCGAGGCGCTTGACCGTACCGCCAAGCCCTACTTCGGTGACCTGGAGGACATGACCTATGAGGATGTCTTGCGCCGTTACGTCAACCTCAGCTATCCGTGGACCGACGGTGCCCAGCTCACCCGGCTGTATGAGCTACTGCAGCGGACCGAGGCACGGCTCTGCCCACCCGATCACGGCCCGTGGGAGACGATGTTCCCCACGGAAGATTCGATCACGGAGCCGCACGCTGCCATTGACCGCCTTGTTGAGACCTTCCCAGCGGCCTCCAGCACCCGACTTGCGCCAAGTGACGCCGCCTGGTTCATTTCGCTGTGCCGCAAGTACCCGAAGCCGGTGCCCTTCGTGCCGGTGATCGGCACGGATGTCCTACAGTGGTGGGGCGGGGACTCACTGTGGCAGTCACAGGATCCTCGCTACACGGCCGATCAAGTGCGAATCATTCCTGGCCCGGTGTCCGCCGCCGGAATCACCGGCGTGGACGAGCCGGTGGCCGATATTCTCGCCCGCTATGAGGATGCCGCTGTTGCACGCGTGACCGGTGAGGCTCCCGAGGCGTTCTCACGGCTCGCCCAAACTCGCGACGAGTATCTGCGCACCGTGCCCAACCTCATGTGGCACGGGCATCTCACTGCCAATCCAGCTGTTGCCATCGCGCAGGCGGAGATTCATGACACTCCTGCGGGACTCGAACTGTATCTGCCGCTAGACACCATGTGGGAGGGGACCGGTGCCAACCAGCACGTCGTCGACCATATGCGTATTCCACTGATCATGCCGGATTCGGTTGCCGACGGCGGAGTACCGGTGGTGGACGAGTCTCGCCTGGAAGGAGCGATGCGCGAACTGTTGGCGGCCATGGCCGGAGTGGGCTCCCAAACCATCGGCGGAACGCCGATCAGCGAGTTCCCGGCGATTGACGAGAACGGTGAGGCCCATTTCAGCTTCGCCGTGAATCCGTCGATCAGCAGCCTGCACGCAGGAGTAACGGCACCGGGAAGCCAAACCAGCGTTCCCTCGGCACTGCTAGGCTCCTGCTGGCCAACCATCTACGCCGCAATTGGTTCCGGACAGGCCGGCGGTTACCCTGTGATCGAAGGACTTCTCAACGCTGTTCACCTGGATCACTCCGAGCTGCTTCACGTCAGCCTGGACGAGATCTACGCCGCAGGCGAGCTCACCGCGCACTCCCGTTGCTCGGATATAGCCGAGTCGGCCTCCGGGCGCGTTGTCACCATTTCGACGCGTGTCACCACGGCCACGGGTGAGACCGTTCTGGAGTTCACTGATCGTTTCGCCATGCGCGGGCGGGCCACAACCACGAACCAGCCCGCAGACCCGGCGCCACGCGGCGGAATTGAGCGTGACGTGGTGGATACGCCGCGGTCACTGCTCTCGCGTACCCGTGTGACCGCCCCGACCGACATGACGGCATTCGCCATTGTCTCCGGCGATTTCAACCCGATTCACACCTCTGCACGAGCCGCCCGCGTGGCGGGAATGGATGCCCCGCTGGTGCATGGCATGTGGCTCTGCGCGGCCGCCCAGCACGCCGTTGCCAGCGTGGATGTCGGTGCCATCACCGGGTGGACCTACCGCATGTACGGCATGGTGGCGCTCAACGACGAGGTGGAGATCTCGGTGGAGCGCGTCGGGCGTCTGCGCGAAGGAGGCCTCGCACTAGAGGTGACCTGCCGCATCGATGGTGAAATCGTCTCTCAGGCCAGCGCCTCTGTTGCCGCCCCACTAACCGCCTACGTGTTCCCTGGTCAGGGCATTCAGGCGCAGGGAATGACATTGGATGAGCGCGCCGCCTCTCCCGCCGCGCGTGACGTGTGGGAACGCGCAGATGCGCATACGCGCAAGGCGCTCGGTTTCTCCATCCTGGCGGTTGTTCGCGACAATCCGCGCGAACTGACCGCCCAGGGCACCGTGTATCGCCACCCCGATGGTGTACTGAATCTGACCCAGTTCACCCAGGTCGCGCTGGCCACGGTTGCCTTCGCACAGACGGCACGCCTGGCGGAACAAGGGGCGCTGGTTTCGGGCGCCTATTTCGCCGGGCATTCCCTGGGCGAATACAACGCCTTGTCCGCCTATGCCGGAATCTTCACCCTGGAGAATGTGCTGGAGATCGTGTTCCACCGCGGTTCCACCATGCACCACCTCGTACCGCGCGACGCGGAGGGGCGCTCCAACTATCGCCTCGGCGCACTTCGCCCCAACCAGTTCGGTGTGGGCGACGACGGCGTCGTCGATTACGTCGCCTCTGTATCCGAAGCCACCGGGGAATTCCTCGAAGTAGTGAACTTCAACCTGGCCGGCCAGCAGTATTCGGTGGCGGGAACCGTTGCCGGGCTAGAGGCTCTCGCCAAGGATGCGGGGGAGCGTGCTCGTGCCGCCGGTGGCAAGCGTCCCTTCATGCTGGTCCCCGGCATTGACGTGCCGTTCCATTCCTCGGTGCTGCGCGTCGGCGTGCCCGATTTCCGTAACCTCCTGGAACGGTTGCTGCCGCAGCAGATCAACCTGAACGTGTTGGTGGGGCGGTACATTCCGAATCTCGTGGCGCGGCCGTTTGAGCTGAGCCGTGATTTCACGGCCGCCATGCTGCAGGTGGTTCCATCGGATACTGTGCGCGAATTACACGAGCATTTCGACGAGCGCATGACAGACCCGATGGAGGTCGGCCGCACGCTACTTATTGAATTGCTCGCCTGGCAGTTCGCCTCTCCGGTTCGCTGGATCGAAACGCAGGATCTGCTGCTGGATTCCGGCGTGGACGAGATCGTTGAGGTCGGCCTGGCGGCATCACCCACGTTGGCGAACCTTGCTGCGCGAACACTCGCTCTGCCCGAGCATGCGGGCGCTTCCGCCACAGTTCTCAACGTGCAGCGTGACTCGAAGAGGGTACTGCGCGAGGACGTGACGGCTCCGGTTGTGGATGAAGCCGCACCGGTAACCGAGGCGGATGCCGCCCCGAGCGAACCGGTGGCCGAGTCCGCTGAGACGACGGCGAGTACCGCGCCGGCGGCGGCGGTTTCTGTGGCCTCCCCGGCCGCTGCTCCGGCGGCAGGACCGGCGGCGGACCTGCCTTTCACTGCCGCCGACGGACTGCGGATTCTCCTCGCGCAGCAGACGAAGTTGCGGCTGGACCAAATGACCGATGCGGACAGTGTCGAGACGCTGACGAACGGCGTTTCCTCCAAGCGCAACCAGGTACTAATGGATCTGACGGCCGAATTCGAGCTCGCCGCGCTCGATGGGGCGGCGGAGGCGCCGCTCGCTACGCTGTCCACCCAGGTGGATGCACAGGCGCATGGCTACAAGCCCTTCGGTCCGGTGCTCAGCGAGGCGATCGGAAGCCGCCTGCGTTCTCTCGCCGGTGGCAGCGGTGCAAAGCCTGGCCGCATCACGGAGCGGATCGAGAACGTGTGGCAGCTCGGCTCCGGATGGGTGGCGCACGTCAGTGCCGCTTTGCTACTCGGCACACGAGACGGCAAGTCGCTGCGTGGCGGCGACTTGGCGAACCTTGACAACACCGCTCCCGCGAACACCGGAGAGCTGGAGGCATTGATCGATGCCGCCGTCGCCGAGGTTGCTGCGGAGCATGGCGTAACCGTGGCTATTCCCAGTGCGGGCGGTGCCAGCGGCGCCGTCGTCGACTCTGCCGCGTTGGATGCCTTCTCGGAGCAGATCACCGGCGTTCTAGCCGATACTGCACGCGATCTTCTTGATCGTCTCGGGCAGGCACCCGCCGCGGTGCAGGAAGCCACGGACGATTCCGGCGCACTGCGCGACGCCATCGAGGCCGAACTCGGCAGCGGCTGGGAGGCATTTGTCACCCCCGCCTTCGAAGCGGCACGAGCCGTCCGTCTGGCCGACCGATGGGCCACTGCCCGCGAGGACGTGGCACGTATTGTCGCGGGGCAGGATGTCACGGCGAACTTCGTAGGCGTCGGCGAGGAAGTCGCCCGGCAGGCGCGCTGGCAGGCACGGCGGCACCCCGAACTGGCTGATCGGCTGGAAGAAATTGCCGACCAGGCGGTTTCCACCGAGGCGGGAGCCTTCTCCGGGCAGATCGCCGTCGTCACCGGAATGACCGCGAATTCAATTGCCGGAGGCGTGGTCGCCGGGCTTCTTGCCGGTGGGGCGACAGTAGTGGCCACGGCCTCCCGAATCGATACCGCCCGCCTCACCTTCGCGAAGGAACTGTACCGCAGCAGCGCTCGCGGCGACGCCGAGCTGTGGCTCGTACCGGCCAATCTGGCCAGCTTCCGTGATATTGATGCGCTGGTCCAGTGGATCGGTAACGAGCAGCGGGAGACGGTGGGCGCCACCTCCAAGCTGGTCAAGCCCGCTTTCGTGCCCGATATGCTCTTCCCCTTCGCTGCCCCGCCGGTACGCGGCATGCTGACCGACGCCGGGCCAGAGGCGGAGAATCAGGCCCGTGTGCTGCTATGGGGGGTGGAGCGTCTGCTCGGCGCGCTGTCTGCTCTCAGCGTGGACACGAACCTCGAGCACCGGCTTCATGTGGTGCTTCCCGGATCCCCCAACCGCGGTACCTTCGGCGGAGACGGTGCCTATGGCGAGGTGAAAGCGGCATTCGACGCCATTATGAACAAGTGGCAAACGGAGCCGTGGGGCCGTAACACGTCACTGGCACGGGCCGTTATCGGTTGGGTGCGCAGCACCGGGCTGATGGGGCACAATGATCCGCTTGTCGCGGCCGTTGAGGCCGCCGGTGTCCACACCTGGAGCACCACGGAGATCGCGCAGAAGCTACTCGAACTGTGCACGCTGCAGGCACGCGCGGAGGCGGCCGCTGCGCCCATCGAGGCCGATCTGACCGGCGGCCTGGATAAGGTCGACCTACGCGAGCTGCGCGCGGCGGCGCAACCCGAGCTTTCAGCAGAGGAACTGGCCCCTGCGCCGACCATTGGCGCGCTACCGGCGCCCGCCGATCCACGCCTGGCAAGTTATGATCCAGCCGACTGGGAGGCCGTGACGGCCCGTCCGGAAGACATGGTGGTGGTTGTCGGTGTTGGCGAGGTGGGACCGTGGGGTTCCTCGCGCACCCGTTTGGAGGCGGAGCTTGGCATCCGCTCCGACGGCGACGTTGACTTGACCGCTGCCGGAGTACTGGAACTGGCGTGGATGATGAGCCTGCTGACCTGGCACGAGACTCCGCAGCCGGGCTGGTACGACACGAATGACACACTGGTGGACGAGGCCGATATCTGGGACCGTTATCGCGACGAAGTCGTGGCGCGGTGCGGTGTTCGAGCTTTTGTCGACGACGGCCCGCTGGCCGATCTCGGCATGGTCGACATTGCTCCGGTGCATCTCAGCTCGGATGTCACCTTCCCGGTGGCCGATGAGGCGCAGGCGCGTGCCCACGTCCAGGCCGATCCGGATTTCACCTCCTGCAGCGAGCAGGACGGTGAATGGCTGGTGACCCGCCGCGCCGGCGCGCTGACATACGTGCCGCGCCGCACAACCCTCAGTCGCAACGTCGGTGGCCAGTTCCCGACCGGCTTCGATCCCTCGCATTGGGGATTCCCGGCATCCATGACGGAGTCCATGGATCGCATGGCAGTATGGAACATGCTCACAACAGTGGATGCCTTCATCGGGGCCGGATTCTCCCCGGCGGAGCTACTGGCGGCGATTCACCCGGCAGAGGTGGCCAACACACAGGGAACGGGCTTCGGTGGCATGACCTCCATGCGCCAGCTGTACGTTGACCGTTTTATCGGTAACGAATATCCACAGGATATTTTGCAGGAGACGTTGCCAAATGTGGTGGCGGCGCATACCATGCAAAGCTTCGTCGGCGGATACGGATCGATGATTCATCCGGTCGGCGCATGCGCAACTGCGGCTGTTTCCGTGGAAGAAGGATTCGACAAGATCGTTGCCGGCAAGGCCACCTTCGTGGTGGCGGGTGCCATTGACGATTTGCAGGTGGAATCCCTGGTCGGCTTCGGCTCGATGAATGCCACCGCAGAATCCGCCGCCATGAAGGCGAAGGGGATCCCGGATCGTTTCTTCTCCCGTGCGGGAGATCTGCGCCGTGGAGGATTCGTGGAATCGCAGGGCGGAGGCACTGTGCTGCTTGCTCGTGGTGACCTCGCCCGCGACCTCGGATTGCCGGTGCTTGGAGTTGTCGGTTTCATCCACTCCTACGCCGATGGCATCAACACGTCCATCCCTGCCCCCGGCCTAGGAGCACTGGCAGCCGGACGTGGTGGCACCAACTCGCCCTTGGTACGTAGCCTGGCACCGCTCGGAGTCGGTGCGGACGATATTGCGGTGGTGTCCAAGCATGACACCTCCACCAATGCGAACGACCCGAACGAGGCGGAACTGCATGCCAACCTGGCGCGCGCCATCGGACGCAGCGAGGGCAACCCGTTGTACGTCATTTCGCAGAAGACCCTCACAGGTCATTCGAAGGGTGGTGCGGCGCTCTTCCAGATGTCAGGACTCATGCAGTTGTTCGTGAACGGTGTGATTCCGGCCAACAAGGCACTGGACTGCCTGGATCCGGCTTTCGCCGACGACGACTTCCTCGTCTGGTTGCGCGAGCCGCTGCGAGTGGGAACCGTGAAGGCGTCGCTGCTGACATCGCTTGGATTCGGGCATGTCTCCGCCTTGATGGCGCTGGTACATCCCGGTGCGTTCCAGCGCGCCGTTGAACGTAGCGACGGTGAGGAAGCAGCTGCGTCGTGGCGCGATAGGGCGGAGAATCGCCTGGCTGCCGGAGCACGGCAACTTGCGGCCGGCATGATCGGGCATGCACCGCTCTTCACGGAAGTGGATGGTCGCCGCTTCAGCGACGACGATGCCCACGCCGAGGAGATAGCCATGCTTCTGGATGAGAACGCGCGCTTGAGCGAGGACGGGCGGTACTGAGGATGATCCTCGGTACCGGGGTCGATGTCGTCGACATCGCCTCCTTCGCCGCGCAGCTCGCCGAGCCGGGCACGCGCTTTGAGAAGGTCTTCACCGCCAGAGAACGGCGGGCGGCGCACGAACGCGCCGCCCGCCGCGGCGGCTCCGAGGGAGCTGTGGCCGAGCATCTTGCTGCACGATGGGCGGCGAAGGAGGCCTTTGTCAAGGCCTGGTCGGCGGCACTGTATGGCAGTGCGCCGCCTCTGCCGGAGACGGTGTGGTCGCAGATTGAAGTGGTCGGCGACCAGTGGGACCGCCCCGGCCTGCGCTTGTACGGCGCTGTGGAGGAGAAATTCGCGGCGCTGGGGGAGACCCGCCTGCACCTCTCGCTGTCCCACGATGGCCCGGTGGCGGTGGCCTTCGTCGTCGTCGACGGGAGCGCGTAGTCCGAAAACCCTCGGTGCGGGATTAGACGAGCGGGCTGCCTGGCTGATTCACAGAGGAGCCGAAGTGGCCATGGCGTGGGGCCTCGCTGGGCGGTAGCGGACGATGGAGCTCGGGGGAGAGTCCGGCCCAGAGCGTGAAGCCGAGAGTGTGGAGCCCGGTATCCCGCCAGTTGAACGCCGCCGAGTCCGCTCAATGCCTGCGGTACTCTGGTCATGCCGCGATTGCCGGAAGTTTAGCGACCCGGGCCGGGGCGGCGTGACGTTTTCCCGGTCGGGCCGGGTTCATCCAAGCAGGAGGAGTAATGTCCCAATCATCCCAGTTCAACGCGCCGATTGCAGCAGTCGATCCCGATGTAGCAGCCATTCTCGACGCCGAGCTCGAGCGGCAGCGCGCCTATCTGGAGATGATCGCATCGGAGAATTTCGTGCCACGCGCGGTGTTGCAGGCACAGGGATCGGTGCTGACGAACAAGTACGCGGAAGGTTATCCGGGCCGCCGTTATTACGGGGGTTGCGAGGAAGTTGATCGAGTCGAAGCACTGGCCATTGAGCGCGCAAGATCGTTGTTCAATGCCGAATATGCCAATGTGCAGCCGCATTCCGGTGCCCAGGCCAACGCCGCCGTCTATCATGCTCTGGTCCGCGCCGGGGATACCATCATGGGTCTCGAACTCTCCCACGGCGGCCACCTCACCCACGGCATGAAGGTTAATTTCTCCGGCCGGAATTACAACGTTGCCGCTTACGGTGTTGATCCGCAGACCTACCGTATTGACATGGACCAGGTGCGGCAGCAGGCGCTTCAAGAGCGCCCGAAGCTGATAATCGCCGGTTGGTCCGCGTATCCGCGGCATATCGACTTCGCGGCCTTCCGGGAAATCGCGGATGAAGTCGGAGCCTACCTGTGGACGGATATGGCACATTTCGCCGGCCTGGTGGCTGCTGGATTGCACCCGAGCCCTGTTCCGTATTCGGACGTCGTCTCGACAACGATCCACAAGACCATCGGTGGTCCGCGTTCGGGCATGCTGCTCTCGCGCGACGCCGACGCCCTGGGCAAGAAGCTGAACTCGGCAGTCTTCCCGGGGCAGCAGGGCGGGCCGCTGATGCATGTGATTGCGGCGAAAGCCGTGGCACTGAAACTGGCGGCCGGTGAGGAGTTTAAGCAAACTCAGCAACGGACCCTCGAAGGAGCGCAAATTCTGGCGCAGCGCTTGTTGGCGCGGGACGTGAGCGATGCCGGTATCACCCTTGTCACCGCCGGAACCGATGTCCACCTCGTGTTGGTGGACCTACGCAATGCGGCGATGGATGGAAAGCAGGCGGAGGACCTCTTACACGACGTGGGAATCACGGTCAACCGCAATACCGTTCCGTGGGATCCCCGCCCGGCCTCGGTATCCTCGGGACTGCGTATCGGCACCCCCGCGCTGGCCACACGCGGCTTCGGCGCGGAGGAGTTTGCAGAGGTGGCGGATATTATCGCGACCGCGCTTGCCGCAGGCCCGGCGGCCGATGTTGATGCGTTGCGCAACCGGGTCCGGCGCCTCACCGACGCCTTCCCGCTGTACCCCGGGCTGGACCAGACCGGTGCGGGTGCCCGGTGAGTGCCCAGATCCTTGACGGACGAGCTCTCGCCGCCGTCATAAAAGACGAATTACGCGGCAGGGTGGCGGAGTTGGCGAGGCTTGGGATCACTCCCGGCCTGGGCACGGTGCTGGTGGGGGAGGACCCGGGGTCGGTCTCCTACGTCGCTGGAAAGCACCGGGACTGCCAGGAGATCGGGATCGCGTCATTGCGGGAGGACCTTCCCGCGAGCGCGAGTCCGGCGGACGTTTCCCGCGCGATCGACCGTCTCAATGCAGATCCCGCGTGCACCGGATATATTGTCCAGTTGCCGCTGCCGGATGGGCTGCCCACCCGGCCTCTGATCGAACGCATTGCGCCGGAAAAAGATGCGGATGGTTTGCATCCCACGAATCTGGGACGGCTGGTTCTGGGGACTGGTGGTGCCATCGCATCGCCGTTGCCTTGCACTCCGATAGGCATTGTGGAGCTCTTGGCGCGCAATGGGGTTGAGGTCTCGGGCAAGCGAGTATGCGTGCTCGGGCGCGGCATCACCGTCGGGCGCACCATCGGGCTACTGCTGACCCGGCGTGGGGTGGATGCCACGGTAACGCTGTGCCATACGCGTACTGCCGATATCGCAGCGGAAGCACGTCGAGCCGATGTCGTGATTGCGGCGATGGGGCAGGCACATACGGTCAAACCGGACTGGGTCAAACCGGGCGCCGTAGTGGTGGATGTCGGCGTATCGCGCGTGTACGATCCGCAGCGGAAGCGCTACCGGATTCGCGGCGATGTTGACCCGGCGGTGGCCGATGTTGCGGGATGGATTTCTCCCAACCCCGGCGGGGTGGGGCCGATGACCCGCGTCATGTTGCTCTCCAATGTGGTCGCGATTGCCGAGCAACACGCTGGTTTGAGCTTCTGAGCCGGAACGAGCCTCTGAATGTACTCGTGCGGGCGACGTGCGCCGGTGATACGAGTAGTGAAGCGGCGCACTGCCAGGTGGAACCTGTCCGCGGCCGGAAGCCTGCTACTGAGCTGAATGCCTGCTGTCGGCCCAGACTCCGGCCTCGGGTCGTGTAGCTATTCGGCGACTATGGATCTGCTCCTAGTTTCTCGCTAGACTCCGGTTTTCTCGCGGAGTCGTGCGAGTAACCCGGAGTACATCGGTAGTGGACGTGGAGAATGTAAGTGTCTGCGCGGTATGGTGCGTGCCCCCGAGGTGGAAACAATATGGAGCCGGGTGTCGCAAGTCCGTCCCGTGCCACAAGGATGATTCTTACCGGGCTGACCGAGGCAATGCCCCGGCTGAAGTCCATCTGCCCGCAAAAGCGCCGTCGGTTCCCAGCGGGCCGACCGAGGCCATACCCCAGCTGAAGTCCATCCCGGGCCACAGCGAGGAGCCATTGAGAGGCGGTTGCCGCCTGTAGGCATTAGGCTGGGACGCATGAAGATCGCGACCTGCAATGTCAATGGAATCCGTGCCGCAGTGCGCAAGGGTCTGGCGGCGTGGATTGCCGCTGCCGACCCGGATGTTCTGCTGCTGCAAGAGGTGCGCGCTCCCGACGATCTCGTCGCGCCGTTGATCGGCGAGGGATACCAGGTGATCACCTGGGCCTGCGACATTCGTGGACGCGCCGGCGTTGCCATAGCGGTTCGTGAAGGGATTGAGATCGGCAGAGAGGTGCGGGGGCTGTCCGCCGAGCAACCGCCGGTGGATACGGGCCGCTGGTTGGAAGTGGAGTTGCCGGAGTTCGGCTTGCGGGTGGTATCCGCCTACCTGCATTCGGGCGACGCCGCAAGCCCGGAGAAGATGGCCGCGAAGTATGCCCATCTCGATGCCGTCGACAAGCGGCTGACTGAACTGCTTGGCGATGGAAGTGTGCTGGTGGGTGGAGACTTCAATATCGTGCGTGGCGAGCAGGATATCGCCAATTGGAAACCGAACCACAACCGGCACTCCGGCGTGCTCGATCCGGAGATCGCCTATCTAAATCGATGGTTCGGCGAGTACGGCTATGTGGATGTGCAACGCTTCCTTCTGCCCGACGGGCAGGGACCTTATACGTGGTGGTCGCAGCGTGGCAAGGCATTCGACAACAACACCGGATGGCGGATTGACTACCAGCTGGTCAGCCCCGCATTGGCCGGTGTCGTTGCCCACGCTCGGGTGGACCGTGCGCTTTCCTATCAGGAACGATTTTCCGATCATGCGCCATTCGTTGTCGACTATGCGTTGGAAGCCACGCGCCCCGCATGAATTCTCAGACCCACTGTGAATTCTCAGACCTATAACGGCACGCGATTCCCCGTGCTAAACCATGGCGGCGACTCAGCCCCACGCGGAAGATGAATGGATCTCCGGCCGCTAGCGGGGCTTCGAGCGAAACACCGCTCCGTGTGCATTGTTCCGGAGCAGGTGGCCCGGGCGTTGCGGTATTCGCCCTGTATGGCAACCGTGCCGACTTTTGCGTGCGCGCCTGCCCTGGCGGGAGTGGATATCAACCATCATCGACACGACGGTGTACGACGAGATAGACGCCTGCCCTGGCGGGAGTGGATATCAAGACTCCTGTATGGCAACCGTGCCGACTTTTGCGTGCGCGCTGTGGGTGCGGTGGTGGCCCCAGCAGCGATAGACTGCGCCGGGGCCGGGTGAGTACCGGTTTGTCCACGCTATGCGAACGGAGAAGCAATGACCGACTTCCATGCCATTATTCCCGCCGGCGGCGCAGGCACTCGATTGTGGCCGCTTTCGCGGCAGTCCGCACCGAAGTTTCTGACTGACCTCACCGGTGCGGGACGCACACTCCTTCAAGCAACGATTCATCGCCTCAGTCCAGTGGCGAAGTCGTGCCTGGTGGTTACCGGATCCGCTCACGCGGTGGCGGTAGGGGAGCAGGTACCGCAGGCGGACGTCATGGTCGAACCGTCCGCGCGCGGCACGATGGGGGCAATCGGTCTGGCAGCTGCGGTTCTGCAACAGCGGTACGGCGATGTCGTCGTCGGCTCCTTCGCAGCGGATCACCTTATCCGCGACGAAGATGCGTTTCATCGGGCAGTGCGCTCGGCGTTGGAAGCGGCTGAGAACGGCTACGTTGTCACAATTGGGATAACGCCCGATGAACCGTCCACAGCCTACGGTTATATTCGTGCAGCGGCTGCGATGGGAGAGAGCGCGCAGTCGGTGCTCGCTTTTGTTGAGAAGCCGGATGTGGAAACCGCTACCCGCTATTTGGCCAGCGGCGAATACTTCTGGAATGCGGGAATGTTCATCGCCAAGGCCTCGGTTCTGCTGCAGGCGTTGGAGCATTTTCACCCGGAGATGGCGCGGCCCATCGATGAGTTGGCGAAGGCCTGGGATACTCCGGAGCGCACCGCCGCAATTGAGCGATATTGGGAAGACCTTCCTGCGGCTGTTATCGACCGTGCAATTGCCGAGCCTCTCGCAGCCGAGGGCGGCGTCGCCGTTGTTCCAGCGGAAATGGGATG
The DNA here is from genome assembly GCF_003073475.1 of Actinobaculum sp. 313. GTDB lineage: Bacteria > Actinomycetota > Actinomycetes > Actinomycetales > Actinomycetaceae > Asp313. The sequence goes on from NZ_CP029033.1 coordinate 1,053,760, forward strand.
GTCCGATGTGGGTGACTACTCTTCGTTAGCGGCTGTCATTGCTCCCGCAGAGCTGTCGCATGGGGTTGTTCCCGGCGGTGAGCCGCAGAGGACCTTCATCAGTGACTCACCTGGCGCCTTGGTGTATGCGGGGTCGAAACCGATTGTGGTGGCCGGAGTGCCAGGGGCGGTTGTCGTAGAAGCGGCAGACGTGATATTTGTCACACAACAGTCAGCTGCGCAGGAAGTGAAGCGGATCGTTGACGGCCTCGACGACGCGGGCCTCGGTTATCTGCACTGAGGTTGTTCACGGATTGAAACGGTCATCTGTGCGGGGCTGTTTAGTCGCAGTGCGATAGGGAGAATGCGCATAGACATGGCCTCAACTGTGCGCGGAGCGTGTCAGGTGTGGTGCGTTCAAGGAACTCACGCAAAGAGTTTCAAGCGCTGTGTGGATTGGCTGTGATTCAGGTTCCATACCGCTTCGTAGGTTTTCACGTGTGTCCATTCGTGGGGGAGCGGTTTGCGTCAGACACCGCCCTGAGCAGCGGAAACGCGCTGTTTGTTGCAATTGGCGCAGCGCCGAAAGGCAATTTTTGTTGCAAGATGAGCGAATTGGGTATGAAGTGTCACATTTTTCATGAATTGCCGTGTAGGCTATGTTCACCAGCGCCGAACACGTCGGCGATTTAGGCACACACATCAGGAGAAAAGCGTGAATAAAACGAAGCTTGCGGCAATTTTGGGTGCTGCCGCGCTTGCGCTATCCGCTTGTGGCGGAAACAGCTCGGATAACAAGTCGTCTAACGGAGGTGACGGTGGGAATAAGGCGGGCAGTGATTACACCGCATGTCTCGTTTCTGATGCCGGAGGCTGGAACGACAAGTCCTTCAACCAGTCTGCAAAGGAAGGCTTGGAAAGGGCGGTTGAAGAGCTGGGCGTTGCGGAAAAGACGGCCGAGTCGAAGTCATCGGCCGACTTCCAGCCCAATGTCGACTCCTTGGTCGATAGTGGCTGTGATCTAGTCATCGGTGTGGGCTTCAACCTCAACGATGCGATTTCGCGCGCCGCGAAGAACAATGAGAACGTCAGTTTCGCCCTGATCGATGACCAATTCAAGGACCCGCTCGCCAACGAGCGCGCTCTGGTCTTCAACACGCAGGAAGCTGCTTATCTGGCGGGCTATTCCGCAGCGGCCATGACCAAGACGGGTAAGGTTGCAACCTTCGGTGGTATCCAGATTCCGTCGGTGACGATCTTCATGGACGGCTTCGTTGATGGCGTTGCCCGCTACAACGCGGACCATGGCACGAATGTCGAGGTAAAGGGCTGGGATAAGGAGGCCCAGACAGGTCAGTTCACGAATACCTTTGATGATCAGTCGAAGGGTACTGAGACCGCTCAGCAACTCATTAATCAGGGTGCCGACATCATCATGCCGGTTGCCGGTCCGGTGGGACTGGGTGCCGCCGCAGCTGCGCAGACCGAGGGTGATGTGTTGATCATTGGTGTTGATTCTGACTGGTATGAGTCCGCGCCGAACTACAAGGACATCATCCTGACCTCCGTGCAGAAGGATATCGGCTCCGCAGTCTTCGATACTGTTCAGGCCGGTAGCGAGGGTAACTTCACCGCAGACAACTACCTCGGCACGCTCGAGAATGGTGGCGTGAAGTTGGCCCCGTTCCATGATTTCGAGTCTGAGTTGCCCGAAGGCCTACAGGACGAACTTGATGCGATCCAAGAGGAGATCATCACCGGAAAGACCGTTGTTGAGTCCGACGCGGCCTTCGAAAAGTAATCCGATGCAATAATGTTGGAGCCCGGCCGTTGTGCCGGGCTCCAGCGCCCCAGAGGCTTCCGTGCGCCGAAACGGCTGCGTGGAAGCATTGAAGAAAGGCAGGCGGCAGTTGCGTCTGGAGCTTGTGAACATCACGAAGCGTTTTGGCTCCTTCGTAGCCAATGACAACATCAACCTTGTTGTTGAGCCGGGCGAGATTCACGCACTTTTGGGTGAGAACGGCGCGGGTAAATCGACACTCATGAATGTTCTGTATGGCATCTACCGGCCGGATGGCGGCGAGATCCTACTGGACGACGAACCGGTCTATTTCTCCTCCGCCGGTGATGCGGTGGCGGCAGGCATTGGCATGGTGCACCAGCACTTCATGCTGGTGCCGGTATTCACGGTTGCGGAATCCGTGGCGCTAGGCTACGAACCAGTATCGGGTCCTGGAAGATTGCTCGACTTCCGTGCTGCGCGACGGAAGGTGCGGGAAGTCTCCGAGAGGTTCGGATTCGATCTCGACCCGGATGCATATATCGAAGATCTACCGGTTGGCGTGCAACAGCGAGTCGAGATTGTGAAGGCGCTGTCACGCGATGCGTCTATTCTCGTCCTCGATGAGCCTACTGCGGTGTTGACGCCACAGGAAACTGACGAGTTGATGGATATCATGCGTCAGCTTGCCAGTGAGGGAACCTCGATCATCTTCATCACGCATAAGTTGCGCGAGGTACGCGCGGTGGCGGACAAGATTACCGTTATCCGCCGCGGGCAGGTAGTAGGGAGGCCCAGGCGTCCTCCAGCGAGTCCGAGCTCGCGACGATGATGGTAGGGCGCCCCGTTATGCTGAAGGTCGATAAGCGCCCTGCCCAGCCGACTGATGGCGGGTTGGAACTGCGGGGCGTCTCGCTGCTTTCCCCCACCGGCAACACGCTCTTAGACGATGTGAACCTGGACGTACGTCCAGGTGAGATTGTGGCGGTCGCAGGTGTGCAGGGCAATGGTCAGACCGAATTGGCCGAGGTTCTCCTGGGACTGGAAAGTCCCAACGAGGGCAAGGTACTACTGGATGACCGGGACTTGACCAAAGCGAACGTACGGCAACATCTCAAGGCGGATGTCGGTTTCGTACCGGAGGATCGTTCCACCGATGGCATGATCGGTTCGTTCTCCATCGCTGAAAACCTGATAACCGACCAATACCACGACAAGCAGTTCGCCACCGGTCCATTCATGAAACCACGCGCCATTGCCGAAAATGCAGCAAAGCGTGTTCAGGAATTCGACATCCGTGTTGGTTCAGTGACCGATGCGATTTCTACGCTCTCAGGCGGTAACCAACAGAAAGTGGTTGTTGCGCGCGAGCTCTCGCAGGACCTGCGTCTTCTCGTGGCTAACCAGCCCACACGCGGCGTTGATGTCGGCTCGATTGAGTTCATCCATCAGCGCATTGTTGCTGCGCGTGACGCGGGGGTTCCCGTCCTCGTCGTCTCCTCCGAACTGGATGAGGTATATGCCTTGGCGGATCGGATTGCGGTGATGTATCGCGGGCGCATCGTAGCTGTGGTGCCTCCTGATACACCGCGTGATGTTATGGGCCTGCTGATGGCGGGTGTACCTGAGGAAGAAGCAATGGCTACTGGCGCTAAGGAGGGGGCGAAGTGAGCACGACTCTAGAGACTGATCCTCTGGAAGAGGAGAAGCCTATCGATGAGAATGCCCACGCTGGATTCGGCAGGTGGGTGGAAGCCGCCGTCGCGGTGAGTCTGCGATCAAACTGGCTGGTCTACGTGTTGGCAGTTGTGGTGTCGCTGCTAATTGGTGCGCTGCTGATAATCATCTCCGGCGCGAGCGTGACCGAGGCATACTCTGCCATGTTCCGCGGCGCCATTTATGACTACACAGCGGAGGCATGGCAAGCAAAGTTGGCTCCGCTGACCAAGTCCGTCTACAACGCGGTGCCCTTGATCATCGCCGGTCTGGGCCTTTCGCTCGGGTTCCGCGCCGGCCTGTTCAACATTGGCGGTCAAGGCCAAATCATCTGTGGCGCTATCATGGCGGCTTATCTCGGTTTCGCTTCGCCTTGGGAAGTTTCGGGCTTTGCTCATGTGCTTCTCTGCTTACTGGGCGGTGCTGCCGCCGGTGCACTGTACGGTTGGATTCCCGGTATTCTCAAAGCGAAAACCGGGGCCAACGAGGTCATTGTCACCATCATGCTCAACTCGGTGGCGCTGTTGTTGCTGAACCACCTGCTCTCGCTTTCTCTCTTCCAGGAAGAGGGCTCTTCGAATCCTCGTTCGCCGAACATAGCCGAGAGTGCAGAGCTTCCGTCACTCCTGCCGAGTCCGTTCAGGCTCAACGCAGGTCTGATAATCGCCATCCTGGTGGCGCTATTCGTGTGGTGGTACTTGGAGCGTTCTACATGGGGATTCGAGTTGCGTGCGGTTGGCGCCAACCCCAACGCGGCCCGGGTCGCGGGGATGTCGATTGCGCGTGTAACGGCGTTGACCATGGCGCTATCGGGAGCGTTCTGTGGCTTGGCTGGTGGAGTGCAGGTGACGGGAACGCTCTACTACCTTGACAATGGGGTAGCAGGAAACATGGGCTTCGATGCGATTACGGTGGCGTTGCTGGGGCGGAACAAGCCGGTAGGCACCTTCTTCGCCGGACTCCTCTTCGGCGCTTTCAGCGCCGGTGGTCGCATTATGGACACGCAGGCCGATGTGCCGATCGATATGACTCTTATTCTGGAGGCAGTGATTGTCCTCCTCATCGCGGCACCGCCTTTCCTACGCTGGCTGTTCCATCTGCCCAACGATGGAAAGATGACGATCCGTGAGTATCTGACACTGCAGTCCGAGAAGGCTGCTGCCAACGAGGAGGTCGCGGCATGAGCACCACAATCGACACGGTCTCTCCAGACGTCGCCCCTGTTACCCAACATGAGGTAAAGGCGAAGATCAACTGGAAGATGCCGATCACCTATTTCATCGCATCTGTATTGACGCTGTATCTCATGATTTCTGCCGATGGCGATGCAACGATCAGTTTTAACCGGTCGAAGGCCGATAGTGTCAAGCTGTCGAACTGGGTGGTCGATGCACGCTTAGTCTGTGCGATTGCTTTCGTCGTTTGCCTACTTGTGTGCATTTACTCGGTGTTTCGGGCTGTGACACGGCGGAAGACTGGCGCGGCCCCGGCGGTCCTAGTCGGATTGTTTGCGGTTTTCGCACTATTGGTCTGGTTCGGTGGAGGGTCCGCTGGAACGATCACCTTGACCGCGACACTCGCATCTGCGCTGGCCCTCTCGACGCCGCTGATCTTCGGCTCGCTATCCGGTGTTGTGGCGGAGCGTTCCGGTATCGTCAATATGTCTATCGAAGGCGAGTTGCTGGTGGGTGCATTCGCGGGCATTCTCGTCGCCTCGTGGACGGGTTACGTGTGGCTGGGACTGCTTGCTGCTCCTTTGGCGGGAATGTTGCTGGGTGCGATTCTTGCGGTTTTCGCAGTGAAGTACAACGTGGATCAGATCATTGTCGGTGTTGTGCTGAACGTACTCGCACTTGGATTGACCACGTTCTTCTACTCGACGATCATGACGAAGAACATGGATCTGAATCGTCCCGAGGGCTTGAGTGACTTCAAGATTCCGCTGCTTGGCGATATTCCGATAATCGGTCCGGTGTTGTTCAGGCAGACAGTGCTGACGTACTTCATGTACGTCGTGATCATCGTCCTGACCATTATGCTCTTCCGCTCCCGTTGGGGCCTGCGCATGCGTGCTTGCGGTGAGCATCCCCACGCGGCGGATACGGTAGGTATCAATGTGCAGCGCACTCGCATCAGAAATACGCTATTCAGCGCTGCACTGGCGGGGCTTGGAGGTTCATACTTCACCATAGGAGCCGCGATCGCGCACTCCTTCAACGAGAATATTTCCGCTGGAAACGGATACATCGCCCTAGCCGCCATGATCCTAGGAAAGTGGCACCCGCTAGGTGCGGTGGGTGCATCATTGATGTTTGGATTTGCCAATGCGATCTCGATCCTGCTGCCGAGTCTGCAGGACAGTGCGCCGTCGAACATCATCAACATGATCCCGTACCTGGTAACGGTGCTGGCAGTGGCCGGCTTTGTCGGACGTTCCAGGCCACCGGCGTCGGAGAACGTTCCGTACTACAAGTAAACCGCTGGGCGGACGCAACCTGCGTCTGTGCACGCACTGGAGTATTTGGCTGGCGGGTGTCGGTGATGCCCGCCAGCCAGAGTACAAGCACCAGCGATAGAAGTATCGAATTGACGTGTTTCCGCGGTCTATACGCGACCGCTGAAACACCGGCAGTACCGGGATCACCCGGTGGAGGAATGATGAAAATAACGACTGAGACATGGGCAAAACTGCATGGTCTCGCAGTCGAGGCCATGCAAACTGCATACGCTCCGTATTCCGGCTACCCGGTTGGAGCGGCGGGTATCGCCGAGGATGGCACGTTCTACTCCGGATGCAATATCGAAAATGCGGGCTACGGGGTAACGCTGTGCGCCGAATGCGGGCTGGTCAGCGCATTTGTACGCGGTGGCGGACGGAGGCTTATGGCCGTGGCGTGCGTCAACGGCAATAGTGAGCCCGTTGTTCCGTGCGGTCGCTGTCGGCAGGTACTCTACGAACATGGCGGTCCGGAGATGTTATTGGCGATGCCGGAGGGAATTATGCCAATGAAGGAGGTGCTGCCCTACGGCTTCGGGCAAAAGGATTTGGAAGACGTGGCTACCTCAACATTCACGAGATCTGATGCCAAGGCGGCTGTTGCGGCGGCGCAGGGAGGGAAGCGATGAGTGAGGCCTTTGACGCCGTCGACGTCATTGCGATCAAGCGAGACGGCGAGGTGCTTCAGGATGAGCATATCGACTGGGTTATCGATGCTTATACGCGCGGGGTCGTAACTGACTACCAAATGAGTGCTCTCGCCATGGCGATCTTCCTCAACGGAATGACTCGCCACGAGATCGCGCGCTGGACGGATGCCATGATTCGCTCCGGCGAACGAATGGACTTTTCCGGCCTCCCACGCCCAACCGCTGACAAGCACTCCACCGGGGGCGTGGGCGATAAGATCACCCTCCCTCTGGCGCCGCTCGTTGCCAGTTTCGGCGTGGCGGTACCGCAATTGTCCGGACGCGGGCTCGGCCACACGGGAGGTACCCTCGACAAACTGGAATCCATTCCCGGATGGCGGGCCGGTCTCTCCAACGAGGAGATCTATCGGCAGTTGGGCACCGGCTCGGGAGCGGTGATCTGTGCCGCGGGCGCGGGCCTGGCGCCGGCCGATAAGAAACTCTATGCTCTGCGTGATGCGACGGCCACGGTTGCCTGCGTACCGCTGATTGCGTCATCGATCATGAGCAAGAAGATTGCCGAGGGAACGGGTTCGCTGGTGCTAGATGTAAAGGTGGGATCGGGCGCCTTTATGAAGACCTTGGATAAGGCGCGTGAACTCGCCCGTACTATGGTGGACCTCGGAACCGATGCGGGTACGAACACCGTGGCATTGCTGACCGACATGTCTGTTCCTCTTGGTCTCACGGTGGGAAATGCACTGGAAGTGCGCGAGTCCGTGGAGGTACTTGCCGGTGGAGGACCGGACGACGTCGTCGAACTGACGGTTGCCTTGGCGCGTGAGATGCTTGCTGCTGCGGGCCAACCAGATGCTGATCCTGCTGCAGCGCTGCGTGATGGCCGCGCAATGGACGTGTGGCGCACCATGATCGCAGAGCAGGGCGGTGACCCGGATGCACCATTACCGCAGGCCGCACACACCGAAGACGTGCTGGCCGAGAAGGACGGCATCCTCCAAGACCTTGACGCACTCGCCGTCGGGGTGGCGTCGTGGCGACTGGGTGCGGGTCGTGCGCGCAAGGAGGATCCGGTGCAGGCAGGTGCCGGTGTAGAGATCTTCGCCCGGCCGGGTGACAAGGTCGTACGCGGGCAGAAACTGCTGCGCTTGCATACCGATGAGCCGGAGCGATTTGCCCGTGCGCGTGAGTCCCTCGCGGATACCTTGCATATCTCCGATGAGGCCGTTGCGCCGCGTGCATCGGTCGTGCTGGAGCGAATCGGGCGGGAATAGGATCGCGACGCTGCGCCAGCCACTCGTGACAACCAGCGGGAGGCTGCCTTGGCGGCTAGCGACGAAGCGGCGAGCATCCCGATCACGCATGCCCGCCGTCCAAAAGTGAGCAAACAATGAGCAGAAAGAACAGGAGCAACTGAATGTCACAGTATTCACGTGAGCAAGTCGCCGGCATGGTGGACCATACACTGCTGAAGCCGGAGGCAACGCTAGACGATGTGCGGCGCCTCATCGCGGACGCTAAGGAATTGGGCACCTACTCGGTGTGTATTTCGCCCAGCATGCTGCCGCTGCCCGCTGATATTGATCTCGGCGAGGTGAAGTTGGCGGTTGTCTGCGGCTTCCCGTCGGGCGCACACCGTAGCGAAGTCAAGGCCGCCGAGGCCAAGCAGGCAGTTGCTGACGGTGCCGATGAGGTCGATATGGTGATCAACGTCGGGCACGCCGTTGAAGGCCGCTATGACGCGGTCCAAGCGGACATTGCCGCGGTACGCGAAGCGATCCCGAACGCGGTTCTCAAGGTGATCATCGAGTCTGCGGCGCTGAGCGACGAGCAGATTGTCGCCGTGTGTGAGGCCTCGAAGGCCGCCGGTGCGGATTTCGTGAAGACATCGACAGGATTCCATCCAACCGGTGGTGCGTCCGTGCACGCCGTCGAACTGATGAAGAAGACGGTGGGCGACGATCTCGAGGTTAAGGCCTCCGGTGGTATTCGCGACGGCGCCTTCGCCTCGGAGCTACTCGACGCGGGTGCGACGCGCCTTGGTCTCAGCTCGACCCAGAAGGTTCTTGACACACTCTGAAGCCGTAGGCCTTGTGGTGGCGACCTCCGCGGACGTCACCACAAGCGGCTGAGGTCTCTTCATGCCGCGTGCGGTGGGGTGCCGGTGGTCGAGGGAGAGACGTCGCAGCGTAGGCGTCTAAAGCCGTGTGCGCTGCAGTGGTGCCGTTCGGGCGTGCTGGTGCCGTGCTTCCGGTCGCAGAGCTCGACAGTCTGCCTTCGACGACGAGCCTTCGCCTTGCTTCCTCCAGGGGCGCAGGTGGCGGTGCGCCGTGGTGGAGCGCTGAATCGTGCAGCGGCCGATGGCGTGATTCCGCAACGCAGCAGCTTCGGTGGTGAACCGGTGACCGCCCTTATCTCGAGACTCTCCGGGCGTTCCGCAGTTCTCCGCGAATATCCCGGAGCTTTGGCGAAAACCCGGAGAATCGGTCTTTGTGGTGGTTGCGGGGTCGTCTCGGTGCTGGGCGGATACCCGGAGACTCTGCCGGGGCGCGGGGCGGTACATGAGCACATGGCGAGCATGGAGACCCCACGCGGCAACCTGAATACCGTCATATGAAACCGGGCCCGAATCCAGCAGCGGAAACGGGCCCGGGACGTGTTGAGACGTGCAACTAGTCGAGGCGGAGTGCCTCGGCAACGGCCGCCTTCAGCTCCGCCAGACGGTCGCGGGCCGCAGCCTTAGCGTCATCGAGTGCCTCCGAACCAGCAACCGGAGCAATGACTTCCAGGTAGCACTTGACCTTCGGCTCTGTGCCCGAGGGGCGGATAATGACGCGATCATCGCGGTCGGTATGCCACACGATGGCATTGGTCGGCGGTAGCGACTCCGTTCCGTCCGTCAGATCCTCAACGCTGACAATCGGCGCACCCGCCAACTCGGTCGGTGGCACGCTGCGCACCTTGTCCATTGTCTTGCCGATGATGGAGAGATCATCCACGCGCACGGTGACCGGCCCCGTCAGGTACACGCCGTGCCTCGTGTACAGGCGGTCGAGGTCGCTGACCAGGTCGGAGCCCTCGTCACGGAGCTTCGCGGCCAGGTAGGCCAGCAGCACTCCTGCGGAAAGTCCATCTTTATCGCGCACCGCATTGGGATTCACACAGAAACCGATGGCTTCCTCGTAGCCGAAGGCAAGATGCGGTACACGGGCGATCCACTTGAATCCTGTCAGTGTGGACCGGTAGTCCAGTCCGTGTGCACCGGCGATCCGCTCCAGGAGCCGCGACGAAACAATGGACGATGCCAGCGTACTTCCCGTAGCGGTCTCCGGCGAAGACTCGCGGGCACCTGCCACTTCGGCCATGAAATCGCCGAGCAGGGAACCAATCTCATCACCGGAGAGCTGCCGCCAGCCGCTCGCGGTCGGAACGGCGGCTGAACAGCGATCAGCGTCGGGATCGGAGGCGATAACCAGTTCGGCATTTTCGCGTTCGGCCAGTTCCATCGCCATATCGAGCGCACCCGGCTCCTCGGGATTCGGGAAGGAAACTGTTGGGAAGTCGGGGTCCGGCTCGCACTGCTGCGCAACCTCTATGACATTGGTGAAACCGGCGGCGGAGAACACTCGACGCATGATCTGTGCGCCCACTCCGTGCATCGCCGTGTACACGATCCGAATGTCGCGGGAGTGTTCAGCGGGGACTAATGCGGCACAATCGGCGATGTAGCTGTCAATCAGGTCTTCGCTGATGAATTCGTACCCGTCGGCAAGTAGGATCTCATCGGCCGGGGGAGTGGCGGCGATACAGGCCGCGATATCACTATCGGCCGGGGGAACGAGCTGGACGCCCTGCCCCCATTGATCGGCGCACCGTCCACCGAGGTAGACCTTGTACCCGTTGTCACGGGCCGGGTTGTGCGAAGCCGTTACCATGACGCCGGCATCGGCACCGAGTTTCTGTACCGCATAGGCCAGCAGCGGCGTCGGAAGGGCGCGCGGCATCAGGCGGGCGCGGATGCCTGCCGCCGTCGCAATGGCAGCGGTCTCCTTCGCGAAGATCTGCGAGTTATAGCGTGCATCATATCCGACGACGAGGAGGGCGTCTTCGCCCGCGTGCTCACGCAGATAGGCCATCAGGCCCGCTGCGGCGCGGCGGACGACCGCGCGGTTCATGCGATGCTCACCGCCGCCCATCTCGCCGCGTAGTCCCGCAGTGCCGAAAGCAAGCGGGCCGGAGAAACGATCAGCGAGGTCAGCCTGTGCGGCGTCGTCGCCTCCCTCCGCCTTCGAAAGGAGCTCGGTGAGCTCCCTGCGTGTAACTTCGTCCGGGTCGTGGGCGATCCAGTCGCGAACGTTTTCGTATGTCACAGAATCTCCTTGTCGATGCGTGAAACAATCTGCGCCAGCAGCTGGGAAATGCGTGGTCCTGCTTCCCGGCCGGCCGCAAGCACCTCGGAGTGGTCCAGGGTGCCCGGCGCAAAACCCGCGGCATGATTTGTAACCAATGAAATGCCGAGTACCTCGAGCCCTACGCCGCGCGCAGCGATGGTTTCGAGTGCCGTGGACATTCCAATAAGATCGGCGCCCAGTGTGCGCGCCATACGTACTTCCGCAGGCGTCTCGTAGTGGGGGCCGGGGAACTGGGCGTACACACCCTCCGGCAGCGCGGGATCCACCTCGTGTGCGAGGTTGCGTAGCCGTTGTGCGTAGGCATCGGTGAGATCGACGAAGTTGGCGCCCTCGAGTGGAGAGCACGCGGTCAGGTTCAGGTGATCCTTAATGAGGACGGCAGTCCCCGGCCCCATTCGGGGACGGTCGATCCGCAACCGTTGGTGAGAAGAGCCACCTTAGCCCCGGCTGCTGCGGCTGTGCGTACACCGTGGGCGACGGCGGCTGCACCCTTGCCCTCATAAAAGTGGGTGCGGGCGCCGAGAATCAGGGCGTGGTGCCCGGAGGGAAGCTCAATCGAACTGATCGTACCGGCGTGCCCGGCAACGCCGGAGAATGAGAACCCGGGAACCTCCGTGGCGGGGACCTCGGCGATGGTTGTTCCTATTAGTCCCGCTGCTTCGCCCCATCCGGATCCGAGTGTTAGCGCGATCTCGTGGGTGGAGATTCCGGTCCGTTCGGCGATGAACGCGGCTGCGTGGGCGGCGTCCGTGCTCGCGGTGTGTGAATCCGCTTCATTTTGAGTCATGAATCAACATTACTTCCTAAAACCTCTCGTGTCTCGGGAATCGCTCCGCCTGTCCGCGACTAGGCGAGAAGGCGTCTCCGCCGCGCGCCGAAGGTGGTGAGCGCGAGCGGCCGGGCACGGGAGTTGGTCGCCTACGAGAGGCGTAGCTTTACTCGAAGCTGCGCGCCAAACGGACAGTGAAGTCCATGCTCATGCCGAACCGTCTTGGTGCGACTGAGTTCCTATGGCACCGAGAATCTGGCGCGTGCGGGAAGAAGTGGAGGGGGATTTCGGCGCGGCTGTGTGTATTGGGGAGAGTCTGGCGCGTGCCGGAAGATACGCGGTGTGGATGGCCGCGTGGTGCGGTGGAGTTCCGGGCGCAAGTAGGGGAGACTTGGCATCATGGCAAGAAACGGCAGGTCATATCGCAGGGGACCGGTACTATTGCGGGGGCCCCTGATTCCATCGACGACGACGGATGCGCGGTTGCTGGCGCCGGAGCAGGACTCCGAATGGGTACATCAGGACCCGTGGCGGGTGATGCGCATCCAGGCAGAGTTCGTGGAGGGTTTCAGCGCGTTGGCGGGTTTGGGCCCGGCGATTTCGGTCTTCGGATCAGCGCGGACGGCCAGAGAAGATCCGAGCTACCGGAAGGCGGAGCGCATAGCGCGTTTGCTCGTTGACGAGGACTTCAGCGTAATCACCGGCGGAGGCCCCGGCATTATGGAGGCCGCCAACAAAGGCGCCCGTGAGGCCGGTGGCACGTCTGTTGGCCTGGGGATTGAACTGCCGTTTGAACAGGGGATCAACGACTATGTCAACCTGGCTATCTCCTTCCGCTACTTCTTTGTGCGAAAGATGATGTTCCTGAAGTACTCCTTGGGATTCATCGCATTGCCGGGAGGATTCGGAACCCTGGACGAGCTTTTCGAAGCGCTGACGCTGGTACAGACCCAAAAGGTCTCATCCTTCCCAATTATCCTTGTGGGACGCGACTACTGGCACGGTCTGGTTGAGTGGATTGAGGGCACCATGGTGTCTGCGGGCACGATCTCCGCGACAGATGTCGACCTGTTCACGCTGGTTGATAGCGAGGAGGAAGCCGTGGATGCAATTCGCCATGGTATCCATCGCCTGGCAGATGAACGCCGTGCGCAGGCGGATGCGGCTACCCGCGGTGATATCTGACCTCGGCCGGGGACATCTGCCCTTACTACGGGTAGAATGAAGGCGTTGACGGTTCCTGCCGTTGACGGGAAGGAAGCACCATGGCAGCCATGAAGCCACGTACTGGCGACGGTCCGCTGGAAGTTGAACGCGAGGGACGGGGAATCGTTGTCCGCGTGCCCGTTGACGGGGGTGGTCGGCTCGTCCTCGAGCTGAATGACGAGGAGGCGGCCAGCCTCAAAGAGGCTCTGGCAGACATCGAACGCTAAGACGCAGCAAGGATGTGGTGGGAAGCGCTCCTGGAGTGTTTCCCACCATTTTCCTATTGGTTGAAGCCTTCCCGGTCTATTGGTTGGAGGCTTCCCGGAAGTATCTGGCGAATATCCCTACTGGCGCACCGTTGTCAGCAGCAGACCCTCTCCAATCGGCACCAGGGCAGTGCGCAGCTCCGTTGAAGCCAGTAAGTCGCGACCGAGATTACGTACGGCGACGACGTCCTCTTCCCGCCGGGCAGGATCCGCGACTCGGCCTCCCATCAGTGCTCGTGCCACCACCAACAGGCCACCCGGGCGCAGTATCCGCAGTGCTTCGACCGCGTCGCCCGGAACCTCCAGCGGATCGCCATCAAGAAGTACAAGGTCATAAGAGGCCGAGGCGAGGCGAGGCAAGATATCCGCGCTCCGCCCATTGATTAGGCGTGTGCGGCCCGCCCGCACGCCAGCGCGCGAAAACGCTTCCCGCGCGGCATGCTGAGCTTCTGATTCAATGTCGATTGTGGTCAGAGAGAGGTCAGGGGAGGCAGCGAGCAGGTACAGGCCTGATACGCCTGTACCCGTGCCCACCTCGACGGCGTTGTGGACGTGCGCTGTAGCCGCGAGAACCTCAAGGAAAGCGCCCGTGGCCGGGCTGAGAGCGCTGAAACCGAATTCAGAGGCGAGGTACCGGGCGGCGGCGGTGATGTCATCCTCAATGCGTACACTTTCCGCATACGCCCAAGATTGCGTCTGATCTGCCGACATGGCTCTCCCTTCGCCTGTATGCCCTATGCTACTGCAGCGGCGGTGCGAAGCCGCTGCCATCGCACGTGTTTCAGCCAGTGATCGCATCCGGTGTGGCTCCCGGATTCCCGCCTCACCCCGGGATCGCCGCCTCACCCCTAGAGCGCCATGGCGCGATGTTTCTGTGCGACGGCCTCACTCACACCGGCGCGACGCCCAGGTTACGGCCGGCAAGACCACGAGACCTGTGCCCCAGTTCATCGGCAATGGAACGTAATGTCTGCTGAGCCGTGGAATCGCCGTCGCTGAGCGCCCATGGAGTGCCGCTGTCACCGGCCACTCGCATCTCAACTTCGATTGGGATCTGGCCCAGGAGTGGCACCGGATATCCGAGTTCAGCGCTCAGTTGCGCGGCCACGGTGGAGCCACCACCGGAACCGAATAGTTCATTCTTCGACCCATCGGGCATGACGAGGTAAGACATGTTTTCGATCACGCCGGCAACGTGTTGCTCGGTCTGCTTAGCGATCTGCCCAGCTCTTTCAGCGACCTCGGCGGCGGCGGCCTGCGGCGTCGTAATGATAAGGAGTTCCGACCCCGGGATCAGCTGTGCAATCGAGATGGCGACGTCGCCGGTTCCGGGCGGAAGATCCAGCAACAGGACGTCCAAATCACCCCAGTAAACATCGGCGAAGAACTGCTCCAGAGCGCGGTGCAGCATGGGACCACGCCAGATGACCGGTGAATTGTCCGGAACAAACATGCCGATCGAGATCGTCTTCACGTCGTGGGCGACGGGTGGAATGATCGTATTGTTGAGGGCCGCCGGGGGAGTATCGACGCCCAGCATGCGGGGGATAGAGAATCCGTAGATATCCGCGTCAACGAGGCCCACCTTAAGACCCTGTGCTGCCATCGTGGCGGCCAGGTTCGCGGCAATCGTTGACTTGCCTACACCGCCCTTGCCCGAAGCAATCGCGTACACGCGCGTCAGTGACCCCGGCTGTGCGAAGGGAATCGTGCGAGCCGACCCGCGCAGTTTCTCCTGCAGTGCTGAGCGCTGCTCGTCGTTCATGGCGCCGATATTGACCTTGACCGTACCGACATCCTCCAGAGCACGGACAGCGTTCTCGGTGTCTTGTTGCAGCGTATCGCGCAGCGGGCAGCCCGGGGTTGTCAGGAGCAGCGAGACGGTAACATTGCCAGCCTCGTCCACTCTAATGTCCTCAACCATGTTGAGGTCGGTGATGGGCCGACGGATTTCCGGGTCCATAACATCCTCAAGGGCGCGGCTGACGTCGTCAATGGTAACCATAGGGTTATCGTACCTGCGTACCGCGCACAAAGCTCCTGCATATCGGCGTGCATATTGACACGCACGGCACGATCAGATCGACACACCCTGAACCGTCTGCGGTGTGGGCTCCCGCCACCGATCCGTCAGTCGGAGGTCGGTACGCTGGGAGACTCCGAATGCTGATCGCGCAAATCGGCCAATTCCTGCTGAAGCTCGAGGATGCGCTGATCGCGTTCGTCCATACGTTCCTGCCGGTCGCGATCGTATTCCTCCAGCACGTCACGCAACTCTGAGCGCACGAAGTCACGTGTGGCGACGTCTCCCAAGGCCAAGCGCAAAGACGCAATTTCACGGGTCAGGTATTCGGTATCGGCCAGATTGCGTTCAGCGCGCTGGCGATCCTGCTCCGCGATGACGCGGTCGCGGTCATCTTGGCGATTCTGCGCGAGTAGAATCAGCGGCGCCGAGTAGGAGGCCTGTGTAGAGAAGGCGAGGTTGAGCAGGATGAAGGGGTACGGATCCCAGGCGTAATTCTGAGCTAGTTTGTACAGCACAATATTCGCCGTAATCCAGGCGACGACGAAGATCGTCATATAGAGGATAAAACGCGGACTGCCCATGAACCGGGCGGTTGCCTCCGCGAAGCGCCCAAAACCGTCCGAATCGTGGCGCCGCCGGAAAGGAAGACGGCGACGGCTCTTATCCAGGGGCTTGTCGAAGTCAGCCATGCTGTGCCTCCATCGCTTCGTCCGTTGTCTCGTCGTCGGCGTCGCGCCAATCATCGGGTAAGAGGTGATCGAGGACGTCGTCCACCGAGACCGCCCCTAGCAGGAGCCCCTCATCAACCACCGGCAGTGCAGTCAGGTTGTAGGTCGCCAGCAGCCTGGTGATTGTTCCCAGGCCCTCTGTGGGCGCAATACCTTCTATATCGGTGTCGAGTATGTTGCCGATCAAGGTCGAGGGTGGCTCGCGTAAGGCGCGCTGGATATGAACAACTCCGAGGAAACGCCCGGTCGGAGTCTCCAGGGGTGGGCGGCAGACGAACAGGATCGCCGCGAGGGCGGGAGGGATGTCGACGCGTCGTGCCGACGCCAATGCCTGTGCGATCGTCGCCTCCGGGGGTAGCACAATTGGCTCCGTCGTCATCATGCCACCTGCCGTTCGTTCCTCGTAAACGAGCAAACGGCGGATATCGTCCGCCTCGCCCGGTTCCATGCGGTCGAGTAGCTGGGCAGCTTGGTCGGTGGGAAGCTCGGCAACCAGATCGGCGGCGTCGTCTGGCTGCATAACGTCCAGCACGTCGGCTGCACGCTCCACATCCAAGGAGGAGAGGATTGTAACTCGGTCTTCGTCGCCGAGTTCCTCCAGCACGTCCGCCAGGCGCTCGTCAGTCAACTGGTTGGCCACCGCCTGTCGACGATCCTCTGGGAGGTCTCGCAGCATGTCGGCGACGTCGGCGGCCTTCAGTCCTGAAATCTGCGCCAGGATGGCGTCGGCCCCCTGATCGGCAGCGGGATTCGTCAGGCCGCTAACATCGCGTACGGGAACGATCAGAGAACGGTGCCCACCCACGGCGTGTTTGGATGTGCGCACATAGAGGGTCGTCAGCCGCCACTCGCGGCCGCGAACCTTCTCGATTGCGGCATCGACGACGGCGGCTTCCTCACCGGTCTCACGCAGTCGCACGTTCCGATCCAGCAGTTGCGCCATCACGAGAGTTTCAACCGGACGTTGCGCGAAACGCCGCATGTTGACCAGGCCGGTGGTGATGACCTGGCCGTTATCGATGGAGGTGACACGGGTCAAGGGTAGGAAAACGCGGCGTTTTCCCGCCACTTCCACAACGAGCCCGACGGCCAGCGGTTCGCCTTTGAGACGGAACAGGACGACGACGTCATAGACAGTGCCGACCTTGTCTCCTATTGGGTCGAATACCGGAGTACCGGCTAGACGGGCGACAAAGACGCGGTTCGACGAGCTCATATCATCACCTACTTACTCTTCCAAGATGCGGGCCATCCAGGCTTCCACGTCGGCGATTTCACGTGGTATTGCCTCTGATATCCTTTCAACCCCGTGTGGGGTGACGAGAATATCATCCTCAATGCGCACGCCTATGCCCCGGAAACGCTCGGGACCTTTAGATCGTCCTCGCGGAAGTATAGACCAGGTTCAATAGTAAAGATCATGCCCGGTTCAAGGACGGCATCCACGTACATTTCGCGCCGAGCTTGTGCACAATCGTGGACGTCAATGCCGAGGTGGTGGGATGTTCCGTGCGGCATCCAGCGTCGGTGGAACTGCCCGTCGGGTGCCAGGGATTCGGCAGCCGTTCCCGGTAGCATTCCCCATGCTTCCAGGCGCGCGGCAATGACCTCCATGGCGGCATTATGTACATCGCGGAAACGGCACCCCGGCTTGGCCGCCTCCTCCAGGGCGCGATTGGCGGCGTCGAGAACTGCCTGATAGACCTCCGCCTGCGCATCGGTAAAAGTACCGGAGATCGGCAGAGTGCGCGTGATATCGGCGGTGTAGAGAGAATCGATTTCCACGCCGGCGTCGACCAAAATGAGCTGGCCGGGAATCACCGGTCCGTCGTTGTCGATGAAGTGAAGCGTATTGGCGTGGTTGCCCGCTGCGGCAATGGTGTCATAGCCCAGGCCGTTGCCTTCTTCACGGGCCTTGGCGCCGAAGGCCCCTTCGACAACTCTCTCGCCGCGCCAATGCGTTATTGCACGGGGTAAAGAGGCAATGATGGAGTCGAAGCCCTCGTGGGTGGCCTGAACAGCGTGGCGCATCTGCTCGATTTCCCAGTCGTCCTTGACCAGACGTATCTCCGAACACGCCTCCGCCAGTTCGGCATCGTCCTGGCTGCTCGCGTGCGCGATATCGGCCTTTTCGCGTAACTCAGCCACTTGCGCCTCAATGGCGGCATCTGACTGTGGGATTACGCGCAGTCCCACTTGGCCCGGTCCCAGATCCTTAGCGAGAGCATCGGGAAGATTATCGATCGAGTCGCAATGCAGGCCGGTCAGCGCTTCCATGTCGGCCAGGGAGGGGCGAGCTCCCACCCAAAACTCACCGTAACGGGAATTGGCGTAGAACTCCTCCGAGGAGCGAGATGCCCGCGGGTGGAAGTACAACGTGGCCTCGTGGCCGGTGGGGGTTGGATTGAGCACCAGCACGGCGTCGGGTTCCAGTTCACCGCCCAGGCCGGTCAAATGTGCGAAGGCCGAATGTGCCCGGAAGCGGTAGACATTGTCGTTATTGCGCACATGATAGGTTCCCGCCGGAATGACGAGGCGTTCGCCGGGAAAACGGTCTGATAGCTTCTCCCGGCGGGCAGGAGTAACATCGGCAACCCTGCTGCGGGAGGGCGAAGAGGGCCGCGGTCCCCAGTCGGTTCCCATGAATGCTCGGAACTGCTCATTATGTGGTTGTCGAGAGCGGTTATCACCGCGTTCACTCAGCGACTGCTTCTTCTCATCATTGGCCATGCGGACATTCTCGCACCTGCGTCGGAAGAGTCCCAAGCGCACGGCCTGGCGTCACGCGCTGGGACCGTTCCCGCACGCCGCCGTAACCGCGAGCTCACGGGGGAGAAGAAGTGGTTCACCTCATGATGAGACAGGTCTTGTCCACACGCCCTGAACAGCAGTAAGGTAAGGCTGACGAGCCCTCACGGACGTAGTCAGTCGTGACGCCTTTGCGTCGCTCGCATACCAGAAATAAGGAGAGGCCTATGCGCCGCACACACTCGCTACTCGCACTTCCAGCAGTCGTGGCACTTGCCCTTGCTGGGTGCTCAAGTTCGGACTCGAATACCTCGGAGACAACAACATCCGCCGCCACCGATCAGACAACCACGCCGCAGGACGCCGCTGAAGCGTTTCCGGTCACCGTGACCCACAGCGCCGGTGAAACGACCATCGAGAGCCAGCCGGAGAACGTCGCCGTTCTCGACTTCGGAGCTCTTGACACCCTTGACACTCTGGGTTTTGAAGGCGTGACCGCACTGCCGCGATCATCAACAGTGCCGTCGTTCCTATCCGATTACGACAGTGACGACTACACCGATCTCGGCACCATTGTGGAACCGGATGTGGAAACCATCGCCACGGTGGGTCCGGATCTCGTGATTACCGGCGGACGTACGTCCTCCATGTACGACGATCTTTCCCAGAACTTCACCACTGTCGATGCCACACTCGATTATTCGGACTACGTCGAAGGCGTCAAGCGCGATATCGAGATTGTTGCCGAGTCGGTGGGCATGGGTGACCAGGCCACCAAGCTGACCACCGCGATTGACGACAAGGTTTCCGAGCTTCAGCAGGCTGCCGAAGATGCCGGAATTGAAGGAAAGACTGGTGTGTTCCTGCTGGTCACCGGCGGAAATGTGACTGCATTCGGTCCGGGCTCGCGTTTCGGATACGTCTATGACCTCACCGGTGTGGAGTACGCCTTGAGCGACGCCGACACCGCGCAAGCCGACGACAGCCACGGCGCCGAGGTCTCCTTCGAGACCATTGCGCAGGCAAACCCCGATTACATCTGGGTGTTGGACCGTGACGCCGTCGTCGGTTCTCGCGATGGCGGCGAAGCGACGTCCGCGCAAGAGGTCCTAAACAACGATTTCGTCAACGGTACTTCTGCTGCACAAAACGACACGATCACCTACGTTACGCCGGAACGCTGGTATCTGGTCATGCAGGGTGCATCGAATTTCCCGGCGATGTTGGATGAGCTCTCCGCAAGCCTGTGACCGCTGCGGATAATGCTCATATTCGGCATCGGACCCAGCCGTTGCGCCTGATTGCGGCGGCTGGGTTCGGTGTGTTGGTCGTCGTATCGCTCGCCACCGGCAATGCTGATTTGCGCCTCGGCGATGTCGTGACGGGGCAGATAAGCGACGAGCAGCTCCACGTCCTGCTTGGTTCACGTGTGCCACGTACCGCTGCGATTGTCCTGGCCGGTGCGTCGCTCTCGGTAGCCGGAGTGATTATGCAGCTACTTGTGCGTAATCGCTTTGTCGAGCCTTCCACAACGGGTACGAGCGAGTCTGCCGCCCTGGGCTTGCTTCTCGCTGCAGTGTTGGTGCCACAGATGCCCGTGCTTGGGCGACTCAGTCTGGCTCTTATTGGGGCGATGGTTGGCACCGGGCTCTACCTGTTGATCCTGCGCCGCATACCGCTGCATGACGCCATTTTGCCGCCACTGATCGGCCTGATCTTCTCCGGCATCATAAGCGCCGTCGCATCGGTACTCGCCTACCGGCTCGATCTACTGCCATCGTTAACGCAATGGACGGTCGGCCGTTTCACGGGGATTATCGAGGGACGCTGGGAGACGCTGCTGCTAGCGGCGGTGGCACTTGTTTACGCATATGTTGCCGCCGACCGCTTGACCATTGCCGGACTGGGAGAAGGTCTCAGCTCTTCCTTGGGGCTTAACTACCGGCGCACACTAGCCACCGGAATAGGAGCCGTGTCGCTGGTGTCTGCGGTGGTGGTAGTGACCTGTGGCTCGCTGCCCTTCCTGGGGCTGGTCGTTCCCAATATTGTCAGTCGGTTCGTCGGTGATCGTCTGCGAAGGTCATTGCCGTGGGTGGCTTTAGCAGGTGCGGCATTCCTTCTACTTTGCGACATTTTCGCGCGTACAGTTGTGGCTCCTGCGGAGATTCCCATCGGCGTCGTCGTCGGGGTCGTCGGCGGCGTGTTGTTCATCGTGCTTCTCCTGCGTAGCGAGGAGCGCATATGAGCGAGCGCAGGGTGTCCCCGCGCAAACAGAAGGAACCGCAACCGCGCACTGCTCGGGTATTGGAGGGGGAGTCGTCGCGCAGACAGCAAGAATCGCCCTTGCGGCGCGTTCGGCTCACAAAGCGCGCGGCACCGCTCGACACGCGGCACAGCAGTGAGCATACCCGGTCACGGCGTCATCGCCCGGCCTATTACCTGTGCAAACCGGCCGTGCGCCTGACCATAATGGTGTGTTGCGCGCTTGCCTGTGTAACTATCTTCTTCTTGGCCGGTCTGGATCTGGGCAATCTGAACCTTCTCGTCCTGCGCATGAGAGCCACGCGAGTGGCAGCGCTTGTTCTGGTGGGCGTGGCCGTATCCATCTCCACGGTTGCCTTTCAAACAATTGCCGAGAACCGTATTCTCACCCCATCCATCATGGGCTTCGACGCCCTGTATGCGGTGGTGCAGACAACAATTATCTTCTTGTTTGGCACCGCCTATACGCAGCATGTGGGAGTACTGGCGCAGTTCGCTCTGTCCGGCGGGATAATGGTGGTGTTCGCTGTAGCGCTGTTCACCTCCATGATGCGGCGGCCCATCCAACTGATGATTCTCATCGGGATCGTGCTGGGAACCATGCTTCGGTCTGTTTCCACGCTTTTGCAGTCGATTATGGAACCGAACTCGCTGACCGTATTACAGGCGCAGCTCTTCGCCTCGTTCGGGTCAGTCGACTCCCGCCTGCTGGGCGTGTCTACCATTATCATCTGTGCCCTGGGGTGCGACCTGCTACGGCGCTCGCGTGTCCTGGACGTGCTGACACTGGGGCGTGAGCACGCGATATCGCTCGGCCTGCCCTACCGGCGGGCGCTCTTCGGCATCCTCGTCGACGTCGCTGTTCTGGTGGCGACAGCGACGGCATTGGTAGGACCGGTCACCTTCTTCGGCCTTCTCGTCTCCGCTTTGGCGTACCGCCTCACCGGTAGCGCCAGGCATACCTGGGTTCTGCCCGCCGCCGCTTGCATCGCCGTGATCTGCCTAGTTGGCGGGCAGGCCATCCTTGAATTCGAACTGGGGATGAATGGTGTGCTCTCCGGTGTTATCGAGTTCGTCGGAGGCATCGTCTTCATCCTTCTTATCCTGTCGCACAGAAAGAGGCTCTCATGATCCGCCTGCACGGTCTGACGAAGAAGTATGGTGGGCTGGCAGTCGTGGATAACGTATCGCTTGCTTTTCCCACCGGTGGCATTACCTCGCTAATAGGTGCCAATGGTGCCGGGAAGTCAACACTTCTTCACATGGCATCTCGGCTCGTGACGCCGGACACGGGGAGGGTGGAGCTGGACGGACGGGACATCCGCTCCCTGGACTCCATGCGGGTGGCGCGTCATTTGGCAATTCTGCGACAGGTCAACACCATCACCGCTCGGCTGCGTGTACGCGAACTGGTCGAATTCGGGCGCTACCCGTACTCGCGTGGGCGCCTCACCGGCGAAGACCGGGAGGCGGTGGCTCTCGCCATGCACCAGATGAACCTCGAGCATCTGGCGGGACGCTTCCTCGAGCAGCTATCCGGTGGTGAGAGGCAGCGCGCCTTCGTCGCCATGGTTCTGGCGCAGGAGACCGACTACTTACTCCTGGATGAACCGTTGAACAACCTGGATCTGAAACATTCGGTTGACATGATGAACGCTTTGCGGAAAGTAGCCGGTGAACTTGACCGTACGGTTCTGATTGTCGTGCACGACATCAATATCGCCTCCGCCTACTCCGACCGTATCGTGGCGATGAAGGACGGCCGTGTGGTGGCGGACGGCGCGCCCGACGACGTCGTCAATCCGGAGCAGCTGGCCGAGATCTACGGCATCGATGCAGAGGTGCACGATATTGACGGCATGCGCCTGGCCATGTACTACCGTTAGGCGCCCCGGCCCCGTGGTGCCGTACCCTGGAGTATGCGCATTGATCCACACACGCACTCCACCGCCTCTGATGGCACCGAGACACCGGCGCAGCTCATGATGCGCGCACGCCACGCCGCACTTGATATGGTCGGTTTGACGGACCACGACACTACTGCGGGTTGGAGCGAAGCGGCTGCCGCCGTGCTGCGCACCGGTGTCGGCCTGCTGCGCGGCATGGAGTTTTCCGCGCGTTATCACGGTATCTCTATACACATCCTCGGGCTTCTTTTCGACGACGCCGACGCCGACATCAGGCAGCACTGCCGGAGAGTGCGTGAATCACGGGTGGGACGTGCTCGGGCGATGGTGGAGCGCCTAGCGGAGGACGTCCCCGTTAGTTGGGAAGACGTTGTAGCGCAGGTCAGCGGCAATGCGACCATCGGCAGGCCGCATATCGCCGATGCCCTGGTGGCGCGTGGCGTGGTGAGTAGCCGTGCGGAGGCCTTTGACAGGTTCCTTAATCCTCGTTCTCCCTACTACGTGCCGCACTATGCTCCAGCCGCCACCGATGTGATCCGCTGGGTGAAAAACGCTGGGGGAGAGACGGTATTCGCGCATCCGCGGGCACCGGGACGGGGAAGAGTAGTGCCCTGGGAGGCATTCGACGAGCTGGCGCAGGCGGGACTATTCGGGGTGGAGATTGATCACCGTGACAACACGGCGGAATCGATTCCGCAGCTGGAGCAGATGGTGCGTCACCTCCACCTCGCGCGATTCGGCGCGAGTGACTACCATGGTGCGGGCAAGCCCAACCGTCTGGGCGAACGTACTACATCGCCAGCGGTTATCGAAGCTCTAACCGAGCGCTGTCTGCTGGAGGTTATACATCCGTGACCGGATTCGACGTGACGCTGTTCGTCTCAACGTTCACCACCCTGTTCGTCATCGCGGACCCCTTCGGTAATCTCCCGGTGTTCATCGCCCTGACCTCGCGGATGACGCCGCGCGAACGCAGAACCGCCGCCTGGCAGGCGACGATGACCTCATTCGTCGTCCTGTCCGTGTTCGGCCTCTTCGGCAACTACATTCTCGACGTACTTCATCTCTCCGTGGAAGCGGTCCAGCTCTCCGGTGGGTTGCTTCTGCTACTTGTGGCACTTCAGCTGTTGACGGGGCACGAGGACGATCCGGGCGAACCCGGATCGGTTAACGTTGCCCTCGTGCCGCTGGGGGTGCCGTTGCTGGCCGGTCCTGGCTCAATTGTGGCGGTGATGATGGCCGCCCAACAGTCGGGAAAGACGAGCGGCGGTATATGGGCGGTTGTCGTGGCGATGGTTTTGGTGCACCTCGTTGAGTGGGTCACCATGTACTTCGGCAATCCGTTACATCGACTGCTGGGGGAAGGTGGCACGATGTTCCTGGTGCGTATCTCGGGCATGCTCCTGGCGGCCATTGCCACACAACTGATGATCGACGCGGTGTTGACCATCGTTGCTGCCGCGTAGGGGAATGCCGTAGACGCCGTAGAGGAGTCCCCACCGCCGCCTCGGGCCGCTTGTCGTAGCAGAGATCACCCGTCGCAGAGGCACTCGCTGTACTAGATCACTCTCCGTCCTGGGAACGATGAATACGGCGACGCTTGCGTTCGCGGCGGGGTGCCGCCTGCGGATTATCCTCAATGGCGGAACGCGGCTGCGCCTGCCGCTGGATGGAGCTGTCGGTGGTCTTCGTTCTGCGGCGTTGCCGTGCCCGCGATGATTTTCTGCTTTCCCGTTCACCGGAGCTCCGCGTCGCGCGGGAACGTCCCCGTTTGGCTGCATTCCGGCCGCGCCCCGCTCCCGGTCCACCAAGATCCTCAATGTATTCCGCATCCAACCCGGCGCGCACCCGCTTTGACGTGGGTAGCTTTCCGCCGACGTCACGAGGGATTCCTAGGTCGGAGTACAGGTGGTCCGAGGTGTGGTAAGTCTCGACGGGGTCGGCTTGCCCCAGATTCAGAAGGCGATTGATTACCGCCCAGCGCGGAAGATCCTCCCAATCCACGAAGGTGACGGCCGTTCCGGAATGGCCGGCGCGCCCCGTTCGGCCAATGCGGTGAATATAGGTCTTTTCGTCCTCGGGGCACTGATAGTTGATGACGTGGGTGACGTTATCAACATCAATACCGCGTGCTGCGACGTCGGTGGCGACAAGAACATCTACCTTGCCATTGCGGAAGGCACGCAGTGCCTGTTCGCGCGCGCCCTGCCCGAGATCGCCATGCAGTGCACCGGCGGCGAAGCCGCGCTCGGTAAGATCGTCGGCGAGTTTGGCAGCGGCGCGTTTCGTCCGGGTGAAGATAATCGTCAGGCCGCGATCTTCCGCCTGCAGGATTCGCGCGACGACCTCCACCTTATTCAAGGCGTGGCATCGATACACCACTTGCCGCGTGTCCTTGACGGTGGCACTGGTGTCCTCGGGATCCTGCACGTGAATATGCGTGGGCCTATCCATGTACCGGCGCGCCATGGCAACAACCGGTGCCGGCATCGTCGCTGAGAAAAGCATTGTGTGGCGGTTGCCGGGCGTGGCAGAGAGGATTGTTTCCACGTCTTCCAGGAAACCGAGGTCGAGCATCTCATCGGCCTCGTCGAGTACGAGGGTTCGCACTCGCGAGAGATTGAGGACGCGATGTCGCATGAGGTCGATGATTCTCCCCGGTGTGCCGACAACGATTTCTGCGCCCTCGAGCAGAGCGACCTGCTGTGGTTCGTATGCGCGTCCGCCGTAGAGTTCTACAATCCGCACGGAGCGCCGCGCAGCCGCGTCGGAGAGTTCACCGGCGACTTGCTTGGCCAGTTCGCGAGTGGGCAGCACTACGAGGCCCTGCGGTTTGCCACGTTCTGATTGCGGGATTTTCTCCCATCCCTCTTCTCCGGGGCCGCTGGTGTTCTCAATCATGGGAATGCCGAAGCCGAGCGTCTTACCTGTGCCCGTCTTCGCCTGACCGATGATGTCGGCACGCCGAAGCGCAACCGGTAGCGTCAAGGCCTGAATGGGGAAGGGGGAAACAATGCCTTTGTCGGCGAGCGCCTCGACGATCACCTGGGATACGCCCAGTTCGGCAAAAGAGGCGGTTTCGGTCGCGGTAGACGTTCCGCTGATCTCTGCGCGCGGCTCGTTCGCGGCCGGTACCCGAGCAGCTGAGGAGTCGATGACGCCCGAGCTGGAACTCATGCAGTTTTCCTTTCTCGCACGAAGCCGATGGCTTCGCTGCTGCGGCAGCCGATCGCGAGAAAACAATTCATGACACGTGACGATCGGTCAGCCCTCGATTCTTTTTCGCTGTCCATCTTAAGGTTTCGGAGGGATAAACGGTACGTGGCGGGCGATATGTCGTCCGAGTCGCATCGCTACTGCTGCTGATACTCAGGTAAGGCACAGATCTCGCTCAAGGCGTCGGATTGTAACCTGTGTTTTTTCTTCGCGCAATGGGTATTGATACCCATGCGATTGTCTTGCCGTCGGAGAAATCGCCTTGTAGTATTGCTTCTCGTTAATTCTCCCAACACGTCGAGAAAAACACCGCATAAATCCATAGAAAATCGTTATTCCAGGACGGTGGGATCATGCACTATTCGCCAATCATGCCCGGCTTGGGTCTTCTTGCGGCAGCCAAGGTTCTTCCTTTGAGTACGGGGCTTGGCTCTGTGGCTCGGACTTGCTTCAACGTTGCGGGCATACTTTTTCTGCTCCTTGCTGCACTCCTGATCGTGCTGGATACAATCGGGCGCCTGCACGACATCCGAGCGTCCCTAAACGGAGTGAGTGGTAGGCGGCCGTCCACGGCCTACGGGTACCAAGACTCAGCTGTCCCCTCCATCTGGGCTCCGCCCGCCGCCTGAGGTGTGCGAGTGATGATGCACGCACAAGGCGTGATACGGCTC
This sequence comes from Actinobaculum sp. 313, assembly GCF_003073475.1. GTDB lineage: Bacteria > Actinomycetota > Actinomycetes > Actinomycetales > Actinomycetaceae > Asp313. Next base: position 1,080,590 of record NZ_CP029033.1, read on the forward strand.
GCGGCGGGTGGGTCGAGCAGTGTGATTGACACCATCGGATGGTGGGGCGCGGTCGCGATGATCGGCACGGCCATCGCCTACGGCATGACGCTTCTCTTTTTCTCCTACCGAGCCCCGCGGTCACGCCGCAGGGCGCACGAGGCGGCGCTCCGCATGATCGATGGCCTGGAGAATGCTGATCAGATGGGATATCCCACCATGGTGGTCCTCGTTCCCTGTCTGAACGAGGCGACTGTCATTGAGGCGAGTATCCGCCGCCTTCTCGCCATACCGACACGCCAGCTCGATATCGTGGTAATTGACGATGCTTCAGATGACACAACCGCAGCGGTGCTGGATTCGATTCAGGATCCGCGCGTCACTGTGTTGCATCGGATCCCCCCATTCGCCCGACGCGGCAAGGGCGATGCTCTCAACGATGCCCTACGCCACGTTCGCCGACGCTACCGCGACCAGCCCGCCGAGGGCGTCGTCGTCGGCGTCGTCGATGCGGATGGACGACTCGATCCGGAGGGCATTACAACAGCGCGGTTGGCATTCTTGGATCCGAAGGTTGGAGCTGTGCAACTCGGCGTACGGATCAACAACCGGTTCCATTCCTTGCTTGCACGTATGCAGGACATGGAATTCGTCATCTTCACGGAGATCTTCCAGAAGGGGAGGCGGCATCTGGGCAGTGTAGGGATGGGTGGCAATGGCCAATTTGTGCGGCTGTCTGCCCTCAACTCTCTGGGCGAGCGGCCGTGGTCGGATTCATTGACCGAGGACTTCGACCTGGGAATTCGGCTGAACGCCAGTGGCTGGACGAATGAGTTCTCCGCCGAGGCCGTTGTGCACCAACAGGGTGTGACCCGACTGCGGCGCTTGGTACGTCAACGAGCTCGCTGGTTCCAGGGCAACCTGCAAGCCAGCCGCCTGATTGGGCATACCGTGCGCGAGCAGCACGGCAGAACCCGGACCGACTCCCTATACCAGATGCTGTCACCCTACCTGGTACTTGCCACATCGCTGTTGACCGCGTCCTTCGTCGTCGCATTGGTCGCAGTCGTACTTGCCGGTTCCGAGGGCGGGGAACGGAACTGGATGTGGTTGCTACTTGCGTACGTGCTCGCTTTCGGACCGGCTCTGATCTATGGCATTCGGTACTGGAGAGTCGAGAAGAAGAACGGCTTCGGTTTCTTTCGCGGACTGCTCTATTCTCATCTCTATGTTCTCTATAGCATGCTTGGTTATATCGTGGGATGGTGGGCCATGCTGCGGATGGTGTTCGGGTATACCGGCTGGCAGAAGACCAAGCGTGAGTCGGAGTCGCATGAAGCCATCGTCGGGACGGGTGCTGAAATTAAGGTTCATCCGGCGTGAAGCGACGCGGTGGGCGTTATCAGATTATCGCGACATTACTGGCGGCGTTAGTGGGATGCACGATAGGAATCGTGGTGTTTCGTTCAGTTCCTGATAGGTGTCCGGGCTGGGGCGTCGTCTACGACGGCTACGGTAGGGTGACATGCGAGAGCGGGACTATCCATCTTGTGCCTGCCCCCGCCACGCATGATGACGAGACGCATTCGGCGCTTCTAGTGGAAAATGGCGCCATCGGCACCGCGAATTCGGATCCACGCGCCATTGGAGCGAAGGTCACCACGAACAAACAGCTACGGCAGGGCGACGCGAATTCGTGGGAGGTGGGTTGGTTCGTATGGGGTTACGAGGATCCGCAGCACTTCTACGCGCTACTTCTCAAACCGAACGGGTGGGAGATAACGAAACGCGACCCGCAGTATGAGGGCGGGCAGCGTTTTCTTGCGACGGGGGAAGATCCCTCTTTCAAGATCGGTACCACGCACACGATCGTGATAACTGGTAACGGGAAGGATGGAGATTTCACAGTCCGGGTGGATGGCAAGAAGATCACCAGGATCAGTGACACGGAACGTCCGTATTCGCTAGGTGTCGTCGCACTGTACGCGGAGGATGCGGATGTCACCTTCTCGGACATATGGGCCACCTACTCAACGTCGGAAACAGCTCCGGAAAGGTAGCTATTAAGGAACGGTAAATTGATGTGTCACCGTTGCGGGGGCGGCAAATGCGGCGGTGGAGACCAGGGCAGGCAACGCATTGGCCCTGTACTCGTTATTGGGCGCACAAGCGGGTACTGGCATAACAAAGGAAAGGACAATGGAAAGAGCGGAAGATACCGCTGTACGGGGTACTGCCGAACGACAGGTATCCGCAACCCCGCTGCGCGTCATGCTGGTGTACGGCACCCGCCCCGAGGCGATTAAGATGGCGCCTCTGGCTCTGGCGATGGACAAGAGCCCGCAATTCGAACCAATATGTGTGGTTACGGGACAGCACCGTGAGATGTTAGATCAGGTTAACGCCTTCTTTGGCATTACTCCTGATAGTGATCTCGGTATTCATCGGCCCGGTCAGACCTTGACACAGGTGACAACTGGAACTCTGGAAGGGGTTGGCGGCGTACTTGACTCGCTCGCACCGGATGCGGTGATGGTTCAGGGCGACACAACGTCCGCTTTTGCGGCCGGATTGGCTGCCTTCTATCGCAATATCCCGCTCTTTCATGTCGAGGCTGGGCTGCGTACCGGTAACTTGCGTTCTCCGTTCCCCGAGGAGGGTAACCGGCGTCTACTCGGACAGATCTCGTCAATTCATTTCCCGCCGACGGCGGGCTCGCGGGAGAATCTGCTGCGGGAGAATGTCAGCCCCATGCAGATGCATGTTACCGGAAATACGGTGATCGATGCTCTCCATTTGGCGGTGCAGCGTCCGTTGCCGTCCGATGACTCTGTTCTTGATGCGCTTGTCGCGGATCGGGAACGTCGCCTCGTGTTGGTGACCGCACATCGACGCGAGTCATGGGGGGAACCGATGATAGGCATTGCCCGAGGCATAGCAACGGCGGCTCACGCAAACCCGGAGACGACCTTCATCCTGCCGGTGCACCGCAACCCGATTGTACGAGGTGCGCTTCTACCCGTCGTCGAGAAGATCGACAATGTTCTTGTCACGGAACCGCTTGAATACGGTGCCTTCTGCACGGTAATGAACCGGGCGGAGCTCGTGGTGACCGATTCCGGGGGTATCCAGGAGGAAGCGCCGGCTCTTTCCAAGCCGGTACTCGTGCTGCGCGACAACACCGAACGGCCGGAGGCGATTGAGTTCGGCGTCGCGAAGTTGATCGGCACCGGGCCTGAACGAATTGCCTCTGAAATCAATACGCTGCTGCGTGATCGCGATGCCTACGCGGCAATGGCGCATGCCGTCAATCCCTATGGAGACGGGCGTGCAAGTCAGCGTATTCTCGCTGCTGCCGCGCACTATTTCGGACGCGGGGAAGCGGAGCCGGACTTTGCCCCCGGACGCTGAGCCCCATCCGAGTCGGGAATTGTCCGAGTTCAAGATGCTCCTGGGCTGACAACCGGCCGCCGAACTCACGGGTTGCTCGGACGTCTCGGTGCGTGTGCTCGAAGGTACGCGCGCTGATAGAGAGGAAAGAAACGAATGCGAAAGATGCGTGTGAGTGCGCACAAAACACCATTTGCCCTGACAAGCGCCGCACTGTGCGCCGCTCTGGTCTTGGCAACACCGGCGATGGCCGGTGAGCGAGACACCGGTGATACCAATGGTGATCTTCTGGATGTGCCGACGATGAATGTCACGGCGCCCGATCTGGATCCCACCGGTGCGCTCGAAGGGGCGCAGGAAGCGGAGGAGGGGACGTCCGAGTCGACTCTGGTCACAGATAATCCGCTCGAATCGCCTGAGGAACCCCTTGCCGCCGCCCAGAACGTACTGCCATTGGAGGCGAGCGGTGCGGAGGTCGACCTCGCGAGCGATATTGATACGTCATACACGCCCGCACCGATCCGCGATCTCGCCGCCAGTGACACGCCGGTGCCCGACTCTGCGGTGACCTTCGGTGACGCGGAGGGAGCCGCGCACGCGCTCGTACTGTATGACTCAACCGGTGACTATGCGCAGTTGGCTGAGAGCTACGCGATTGGTACGAGTACCCTCGCCACGCATTTTGGTCTGGTGACGGCTGTACCGGTGGCGGACTACACCGCGGGGCTAGCGGGCCGTTACGACGGCGTTGTGTACCTTGGATCCACCTACGATGAGCCGCTTCCGGAGGCATTCGTCTCCGATGTTCTCACTGGAGACGTTCCGGTGCTGTGGGCCGGTTTCAACATCTGGGAGTTGGCCGCCACCGATGAGAATCGCGCCGCGTTCGCCTCTCGATATGGATGGGACGCCGCGACGTCGTACATCGATTCGAGTGATGTCGTCGCCTCGATTACGTATGATGACCAGGTCCTGACTCGCGACACCGCCAATTCGGGCGGCATTATTGCGCCGCATGTAACCGACGAAGATGCCGTCACAGTGCTCGGTACTGCCACCTGCACCAGCGACGGAGTGACAGTTCAGGACTGTGCGCCAATCGCCCAGACCACCGGCAGTTCCTTCCCCTGGGCGATCCGCTCCGGAAATCTGACCTATATTGGCGAGATCCCGCTGTCCTATATGAGTGAAACGGATCGATACCTGGCGTTCTCCGACTTGCTCTGTCAGCTTCTTGCTCCCGGTGTTGTCACGGAAAAGACGGCGGCTATTCGCATCGAGGATATTAGCCCGGGAACGGACGCCGAGGAATTGGAGGAGCTCGTTGATTACCTCGTCGGTGCGGGTGTGCCATTCCAGATGGCGGTGGTGCCGTACTATGTCGACCCCACCGGCGTGTATAACAACGGTGTGCCGGAGGCGTTGACTTTCGCGGACAACCAAGAGGTGCTAGCGGTGATCCAATACGCGCAGAAACACGGTGGAACGGTGATCCAACACGGCACGACGCATCAATACGGCACGCTTAATAATCCCTACGACGCGGTGAGTACCGACGACTTCGAGTTCTACCGCTCCTACTGCACCGACACGGCCGACGGCAGCGGGGGTGCGGTGGCCTGCCAGGAGAACTCGTGGGTGCAACTGGTGGGTGCCCTGCCCGACGACAGTGCAGCATGGGCGAGCGAGCGCGCATTGATCGGGCAAACGGCATTGACCGAAGCCGGTCTGGGCGAGGTGCAGATTTGGGAGACGCCGCATTATGCCGCTACCGCCGCCAGTTACCAGGGGATTGGACAGGTGTACAACACGCGGTATGAACGCGAACTGTTCTTCCCCGGCCAGCTCAACAAGGCCATGAGTGGCGCGGCGGGTCATTTCGGTCAGTTCTTCCCCTACACGGTGACCGACATTTACGGCACGAAGATTCTTCCCGAAAATCTCGGCAACTTTGAACCGGAGGAATATAACAACCATGCGGCGCGCACCGGGCAGGACCTGGTGGAGAACGCTCGGGCGAATCTAGTTGTCGACCAGGGCAATGCCAGTTTCTTCTTCCATCCTGGCTATCCGGTGGCGGAGCTGCAGACGGCGGTAGAGGGCATACAAGGCCTGGGATACACCTTTGTTCCGGCTACCGAGTTGAACTAGCCGAGGTCTACAGAGTCGCGTGACCGAGCTGAGGAGCGGCCGAGTCCGGTGGGCGAATGGCACAGTGGTGTCCGCCTACCGGACTCGCGGATTCGTCTAGCTGGAGTGTACTCACACGTGACAGAGGGGTGGCTGTACCGCGAATGCGTGCCGCTGGTGCGGCGTCGGCAGTAGGAAGAGCGAGCGAGCAGCGCCCGCCCTTCTGCTTTCTGCTGCACGGAGTTATGTGCGCCGGTGAGGGCTCAGGCGGCGAAGGGCAGATTTTGCGGCTATGATCGCCTACCGTCATGGTTCTCTACCCGCCGTAGTAGAGATGCTAGGAAAGGGACGCCAGGAACTTGCTGCTGCGTCGCCTGTCATGGCTCTGCCTGCCCCGCCTTGCCTGCCCCGCGTTGCCTGCCTCCCGGCCGAGTCTCAGCCGGTGAAGCCGAATCCGACGCGACGGCTTTCATTGGCGGCAATCTCAACGTAGCCGATGGCATCGGCGGGGACCACAACCACCCGACCGTGCGAATCTGACAGCCGCAACGGTGTTCCGTTCTCAATTGCGGTGGCGACGGCGGCTTCGACCTCACCGGCGGAGTTTTCAACGTCAACGGAAACCTCGCGTGTGACGTTACGAATGCCGATATTGACTTCCATAGGTTCCTCGATCCCCCGGACTTCCAGGATATAGTAGTCTGCGTTTGTCGGGCGTAGGCCCGGATCTTCTATCAGCTTAGCGGGCGTGCGTGTTGGCTCCCAGCGACGGGTGCGGGTTTTTCGCGGAGCGAAATGTGTGGGAGCCTGCCGATAGAGTTGAGCATATGCGGTGCGCAAAAGGAAATGACGGCGCTCGGGTATGAAAGGAGGCAGGAATGGGCACGGATCTGCAACCAACTCAGTGGCAGTTGGACCGATCACAGCTGGCAGCGCTGGACGCGGCGCGAGCCGCCGCCCGTCTCGCTTTGCTTGGCTCGCCCGGGACGGGTAAGACTACGGTGCTCGAGGCACTGGTACGCCGCGAACTGGCCGCCAACTCTGATGCGATGATCGCACTGGTCACACAGGATCGGCGGGCGGCGTTCGACGTGCGTAATCGCCTGTCATTGGCTCTCGGCGGCCTTCCGGGCAATGTTCGCGTTGCAACGCTGTCGTCGTTCGCTTTTCACATCGTTCAAGCCTACGCACAGGCCGTTGGTAGGCGCAGCCCGGAGCTTATCTCTGGGCCGGACGAGGATTCACTTATTGCGGCGGTGTTAGAGGATCCGACCATCCGCTTCCCGTCCTTCGTCACGCCGGAGGTGCGCACCCTGCCGGGTTTTCGTGCCCAGATACGCGACCTGATCACCCGCGCGGCAGAGTTGGGCTACTCTGCTGCGGAACTGGAGGAGTTGGGGCGGCAGCGCAACGAGCCGATATGGGTGTCAGGAGCTGCTGTCATGCGCAGCTATGAGCTTCTCACAGAGGCTAGAGACGCTTTTGCGGGGGATGCCTCCGCCCCCGACAGGCTTGACCACGTCCATTTGCTCGGGGCGGCAGCGGCGATGCTGAGCACTTGGGATGATATGGCGTCCTCCCCAAGCGGGCAGAAGGTCGTCCGTCCAAGATGGGACTGGGTGTTGATTGATGACGCGCAGAATGCGCCACGATCACTTTTGGCATTGCTGAGTCAACTGGCGGCCGATGGTGCAGGAGTCATTGTGGCGGGCGATCCGGACGGCGCTGTGCAGGGTTTTCGTGGCGGTGTTGCATCGCTACCCGGTGATCTCACTGCCCCGGCTCCGCTGGGCATGGGTCTACAGCCGCTCTATTTGACGCAACGCCACCGGGGTGGCAACGCTTTGGCGGGGATAGCTGACGAACTCGTGTCATGTATCCGAGTAGGTGGTGGGCAAATTGCACAGCGCAGGGCACAAGCAGGGCACGATCCAGACCGTGTTGAAGGGCGTAGTTTCGTTCATGCGGAGGAAGAGGCTGCGGCGATCGCGCGCCATATGCGAGAACTACACGTGCTCGAGGGCATTCCCTATGGCACGATGGCCGTTGTTACGCGGTCACGTACGATGCACAGCACTCTTCGCAATAGCCTGATACGGCGCGGGGTGCCGGTGGAACAGGTCGGCTCTGATCGTCCGTTGCGCGAGCAGCCGGCTGTGTCAACTCTGCTGGAGACGGTCAGACTTGCCCTAGGCATGCCTGTACATATTGAGCACGTACTCACCTCGCTCATCGTCGGCATCGATCCGCTCGAACTACGCCGCATGCAACGAGTACTACGCGGATATGCGCTTGCTGCAGATACGCCGGTGCGTGTGCCGGACCTGTTACAGGTCGTGGTGGAAGGGCCCGAGCGCCTCAGTGCACTCGCACCGCGTGGTGTTGAACCCCTGATGCGAGCCGCGCGGCTGTTGCAGCGAATACGGCAGGTCGCGCAGACATCGCACCGTCAGGCGGAAGAGGTGCTCTGGGTGGCATGGGATGGAAGTGGACGTGCCGATGCGTGGCAGCAGCAGTCCTTACGCGCAGGTGTGGAAGGAGACGCAGCTGACGCCTATCTTGACAGCGTCATCCAGCTTTTTCATTTGGCGCAGCGAATGGCAGATCGGGATCCACATGTCACCATTGAAGCGTTGCTGTCGGAACTGGAAGTACAGAACCTTCCTGAGGATTCCATTGCGCGAATGGGAGCGGGTATTGATGCGGTAGCACTGACCACTCCGGCCGGGTGCCAAGGCCGCGAGTGGGACCACGTCGTCGTCGCCGGTCTGAATGAGGGAGTCTGGCCAAATCTGCGCCTGCGTGACGGATACACGCGTACCGGTCGGTTGACGCAAATCGCAACCGGTCGCGAGGTCGGCGGGGGCAGTGAGTACCGTCGGGAGGCGGTGGAGGATGTTCTCGACGACGAACTCCGTCTGCTGCACCACAGCATCACCAGGGCGCGTAGGTCACTCCTTATCACCTGCACGCATTCAGCTGATTCGCAGCCATCCAGGTTCTTTTCCGCCATGGGATTCGGCTCGAACGGGCCAGAACTGCGTTCACCGGAGCCTCTCCAACCCGATTTTGATTTGACCTCACTGGTGGGCGAATTACGGCAGGCTCTGGATACCCGGGCGGGCGTACAGGCGCAGGAACTTTTGACGCGTTTACAGCAGGAGGGAGTCACAGCTGCGGATCCTGCGCGTTGGCTGGACGAACTCCAACCAACGGTGCGGAAAGGAGTCCGTCATGCCGCCCATGTGTCGCCGTCGCGTGTTGAACGTCTGCTTGACTGCCCCCTGCAAGCGTTCTTCAGCAATATTGGAGGGGAGGACGGCGATGGAACAAGCGCAGCGCAACTCGGCACGCTGATTCATTCGATCGCGGAAGACTATCCGCATGGAAGTGAAGCTGAGCTGTTGGCGGTGTTGGAGAACAGATGGCGGCAGGTGCTGCCGGATCCGCACTCCGGGCAGCTTGCGCACCGGGACTACAGACAGGCGCAGGAAATGATTCGTGCGCTCGCCGCCTACATGGCTGAGCACCCCGAAGACGTGGTCACCGAACAGCATCTGTCAGTGGCCGTCGCCGACAATGCGCATCTGTCCGCCACACTTGATCGACTCTCCGGCAGCGATGACGGTGTGCTTATTGCCGACCTCAAGACGGGAAAGAACGTGCCGGGTAAGGCAGCAGCTGCTGATAACGTACAGCTTCAGCTGTACCAGTGGGCGTTTGAACGTCTCACGGCAGATGGCGCGGTGAACGATCCGGGTAAGGTGAACCGACCTGGCGAGACGAAAGAACGTGGCGAGGCGAACCCACCGGGACGGCTTGCGGAAAACTTCCAATACGGTGTGCGTAGTGTGGGTGCACAGCTCGTCTACCTTCGAGCGCGGTTGAAGAGCGGTATGCCAACCATACGGGAGCAGCAGCCCCTGGATAGTCAGACCAGGCAACGAGCGGCTGATCGCATTCGGGTAGCTGTGGATCTGTTAGCGGCTGACCAGCTTCCGGCTCATCCGTCGAGTCTGTGCCGTACCTGCCCGTTCACCGCAGCATGCCCGGTGCTACCAGAAGGGCGAATGTTCTCATGACTTACGAGAAGATCATGCGTATGATCCACCCGGATCGGAACGCGCAGCCTACCGCGGAACAACGGCTGGTGATCGAAGCCGAGGATCCGGCGCTGTTGGTTGTAGCCGGAGCTGGGTCGGGAAAGACGGCTACGATGGCCGATCGCATCGCTTATCAGGTGGCCATCGGACGTGCAGATCCTGGAGAAGTGCTCGGCCTGACCTTCACCCGTAAAGCCGCCGGTGAGCTGGCACAACGTGTGGAGAGCACACTCGGCCGCCTGAATCGGGTAGTACAACAACGCGAATCCTTGACAAGGCCATTGATCACCACATACAACTCATTTGCGGTAGATATCGCCTCCAGTTATGGGCTGTTAATCGGCGTCGATCCGGCGGCGCGTCTGATTACGGACGGTGAACGATGGCAGCTCATGTCGCAGATCATCGACGAGTGGCCGAGCGGCGCAAATGACTTCGGTGACCTCGAGCGCTCAAGCCTCGTGGAATCGGCATTGGTGCTGGAGGCCGCGATTCTTGACAATCAACTCACCACCGATGGGGTACGTGAGTTTCTCGACGCCGAGATGACAGCCATTGACGTTTTGGCACAGGAGAAGCAACGGTTCGGCAAAGATCAAAGTGCGGACTCGAAGGCGTGGAGTGAACTCAAAGGGAAAGCGCCCGCATCGCTACGACTGCGCCGGGAACTACTGGATGTGGTTGAGGCATATTTCCAGCGAAAACGGGACGAGGGCTTGGTTGAGTTTGCCGATCAGGTTGCCTCAGCCTCCGCCGTACTGAATCGTCATCCCGACATTGGACGCGAGGTCGCTAGCCAATACCGGCTGGTGCTGTTGGACGAGTATCAAGATACCTCGGTGAATCAGGCCGCTTTCATTTACTCCGCATTGACTCGCGGCGAAGATACGCAGGCAGGCTCGTGGAGGTCGGTCTGCGCGGTGGGAGATCCGAACCAGGCCATTTACGGGTGGCGCGGTGCCAGTGCGAACGCCCTGGCGGACTTCGCCGCCAGACTGCCACATGTGCGGCGACTATCGCTGTCGGTCTCCTTCCGCTCGGACGATGCCATCCTCGACGCCGCAAATGCCGTTGCTGCGAGTATTACGACCGGCGGCGTCGGAGTGAGGAAGCTTCGTTCACGTCCTCATGCCGGGCCGGGCCGCGTTATTGAGATACGGCCCTGGCTGCGCGAGGAATCCTATCTAGCCATTGGGCTGCGGATCCGTGACGTGATTGCCGAGCTCCGTCGTACTCGGCCCGACCATCGCCCGGAGATTGCCGTGCTCGGGCGAAAACGCATTTACCTTGAGCGCATGGCTCCTGTACTTCAGTCACTGGGCATCCCCTACGAGTTCGTCGGTGGGGAGAGCATGATTCGTCGGCCTGAGATACTGACCCTGCGAGCGGCGCTCGGTGTTGTCGCGAGCCCGGGTCGCAACGACCTCCTGATCCGACTGCTGACGCTCTACGGAATCGGTGCGGACGATCTGCGCGCGCTCGATGGCTGGTCACGCGAGCTTGCGAAGCGACAGGTTCTGGGAACGAAACTCGATCATCGCGAAGAGCGCAGTCTCATCGAGGCCGTCACCTACCCGCCGCAGGGGGAGGAGAGTTCCTTGAGCGAGGCGGCGCGGCAGCGCATAGCGGCGTTGTCCCGGGTCTTGGCGGAGCTTCGCCGTGCTTTACATTCTCCGTTGCCCGATCTTATTGCGCGCGCGGTACGGCTACTTGGGCTAGATGTTGCGGCGGTGGCGCGCCGGAGTGCCGCGCAGCGGGTTCGTACTTCTATTGATTCTTTCATTGCGTTGGGAAGCTCCTACACGGCAGATCATCCCGACTCCTCCGTCGCCGACTTCTTGGCGTGGCTAGATGCGGTGGACCTGCGTGAACACGGTGGCGAAGAGGAGGCAGGGCAAGAAGCTCTTCCTACTGAAGGTGCCGAAGTACATCCCGGCGTCGTACAACTGATGACGATCCACGCGGCAAAGGGGTTGCAGTGGGAGGACCTGGTCGCCGTACCCGAGTTAGTCGACGGGCAATTCTCGGAGATCACAAGGGGTGTCCATGCCTGGCCGCAGTCCAATGCTGTGTTCCCCTATCCTTTGCGCGCAGACTATCGGTATCTTCCCCGATTCCAAGTGACGGGTTGTGCCGATAAGTTCGCGGCAGGGGCGGACTACCGTGCATTCAAGTCGGAACTGTTGCCCGCGCATGAGAGCCAGGAGATGCGTCGTTTGGCATATGTGGCCTTTACACGCCCGCGCGCCGAACTTCTTTTGGCAGGATTCGCGGCAGATACGCCGGAATGGATCGGAGGCCTGAAGAAGCGCGACAAGCAAGACGGGCCAATACCGCTACGTCAGCGATCCTCGTTCTTGAGTGATATCCGTGCGGCAACGGAGGTTCCGCTCGTCCCGATTTCTTCGGTGGCAGGGCAGGACTGGCCCGCCAACCTACTGGTTGAGGCACCCGAAGCCACGGATATTGAGGAGCTTATGGAAGTCTTTGGTGCGGAGATCGTCGTGCCACCGATGTTGGCTCCGGTTCCCACCTTCGAGGATGATCTGTGCTGGCCGAAGAACATATCACGATCATTGGGAGAGCGGCTTCGGACAGAGCCCACGGATGACCGTGTGCAAGCGTGGTACAGACAAGCAGAAATCTTGCTCGCGGAGCAGCGCCAAGCTGGTGCCATGGGAAGGGAACGCCCATACCTCACCGCGACGGACGTGGTGCGGATGCAGCAGGATCCGGAGCAGTTCAGGCGCGAGCAGCGCCGACCCATTCCACGCCAACCGAGTCATGCTGCGCGCACGGGCACCACCTTGCACGCGCGAATAGCCAGCCACTTCTCCGCAGTCGCAACCCTGGATATCGACTTGCCGGAGGAGACGGATGAACCAGCATTGCCGCGCGAAAGAGAGCATGAGTTGCTCCGCGTCTTTGCATCAACTCCGTGGGCTGCGCTCGAGCCACTCGCCGTCGAGCAACCGCTGGAGGTTGTCGTGGCCGGACGCGTCATCCGGTGCACCATCGACGCCGTTTTCGAAACTGGAGGCATACCCGGCCGCGCGAAGGTGACCGTTGTCGACTGGAAAAGTGGACGGCGTCCGGGACCGGAGCAGCTGGCGGCACGCGAACTGCAACTCGCCCTCTACCGCTTGGCGTGGTCGCGCGCCCACGGACTGCCACTGGAGGATGTGGGGGCATGCTTCGTCTATCTTGGCTCCGGTGGCCACACCTTCGAGGCGGGGATGATGTCGGAAGAGGAGATCGCCAAGCGAATTGAAGACTCGCTATTCTCCACCGAATCTTCAGCTTGACTACTTCTTCCTCTGCCCACGCCCCGCTCAGAGAGGATTCCCCGCTCAGGGCGCGTTGTTTGCCTGCGGATCTACGTTCCAGGACGGTCCGATCACCAAGTCGGGATCGGCATTGATTTGCTCCGCGAGATCAAGGAGCATGGTCTCCGCATCTGTGCGCACCGAGTTGTTGGATGTGCGGATGCCGTACATGAGCCAGCGGATCACGGCCAGCTCCGACATGAGCAAGGTTCGGCTATACATGGCGTCGTCGACTCTGACCCCGCGCGTATTCTGATATGACTCGACGATGAGATCGAAGGGCTCATCGCCTAACCCGAGCAGCGGTGCAAGATCCTGTGCCGGGTCACCCACACGGGCCTCACCGAATCCGAGAACGGAGGACACCGTCGTGCCGTTCGACCAGAGGAAATTCTCGGCGGCGACGTCGCCGTGCACGACAACCGGCTCATACTGCCACAGAGCATCATCCTCCAGCGCGTTCTCCCAACGACGGCGAAGAACGGCGGGAATGGAGGATGTCTGTGCCGCATCGTGTAACTCAACGCGCAGCCGCTGGCGCCATTCTTCCACGCTGTACACCGGAAGACCTGCCCGAGCGATGACGTCGGTGGAGAGCGAATGAATGGCGGCAAGTGTGCGCCCGAGTTCACGGGCCTGGGCGTCATTCATGAGTTCGAATTCGTTGCTATGCCCAAAGGGTTCCGGATAGACAATTGCACGTCCGTCGGCTGCACCGTCGGCGAAACCCGCAGGTCGCATGATGTCGAAGGACAGGCGTCCGGCACGCAACTCCTCAAGTAGTATCGGCGCCAGGGAGGCCTCCGCCTCGAGGATTGTCGCGGCCAGTGAGTTTTTCGGGTACTTCACAACCCAGTGCTGCCCGCGTGCATCAAGGACACCACCGGTGACAAAGTCTTCCGATTCAGTAAAGGGCGGACGCGTCCCGACGGCCTCCAGACCGTCGATAGCACTGACGGCCAGTGCGGCGAGGTAAAGCGGCGAAGTGTTCACTCCCTAAACCTACGTGTTCTTGACTCTCCTCCCAAACACCACACACCGAACGCAGGTCGGATGAGGCGGATGACGGCGGTGGATTGTGGTGGCAGTGGCCGGGAATACGCGGAGGGTGAGTAACCGAAGTTATCCACAGGGGTGTGGATACGTTCTGCGTAGGGTGCGACTACTGACTTAGCGTGAGAACGGAAACGGACAGCGGTTGCAGTTGACCTGGGCAGGAGAAAGATGAGTGCCGATGTGAACGCTGGTCTCGAGGGGCAGGTGCGCCGCCTCGTGCGGCAGCGCGGCATTGACCCGCAGCGTGAACCGGATGCGCTCGAGGCTTTGATCAGCGAGGCGATCACGCGCCATGAACACGCCGCTGTGCGTGGCACGGTCGAACCGATCAGCGAGATAGGGACGGCTCGGCGTGCGGTGCGTGACGCGGTTGGCGGATACGGCCCGCTGCAACCGTTCTTCGACGATCCCGACGTGGAAGAGATCTGGATTGATGATCCTGGACGCGTATTTGTAGCTCGTGCCGGCCGCAGTGAGCTCACCAACGTCACGCTGACGGATACGCAAGTCCATGACCTCGTGGAAAGGATGCTGCGGGCCTCCGGGCGTCGGCTCGACCTCTCCAGTCCCTTTGTCGATGCGGCTCTCGAATCCGGTGAGCGCCTTCATGCTGTCATCCCGGATATAACGCGTCGCCACTGGGCCGTCAACATTCGCAAGTACGTTGTGCGTGCGCGCGGGCTGGGCGAACTCGTTGCCGCTGGGACGCTGACGCGGCAGGCGGCGGAATTTCTTTCGGCAGCGGTGGAAGCGGGAATGAATATCCTGGTGTCAGGGGCGACACAGGCCGGCAAGACCACGATGCTGCGGGCCTTGCTGGGTTCGGTTCCGTCTGGCGACCGCATCATCACGGCGGAGGAGGTCTTCGAACTGGCGCTGGAGCACCGCGATGTCGTTGCGATGCAAACCCGTCCGCCGTCAATCGAGGGGCGGGGAGAGGTGACGCTCCGTCGCCTGGTGCGCGAAGCGCTGCGGATGCGCCCCGACCATATTGTGATCGGCGAGGTCCGTTCCTCAGAGGCATTCGATCTACTCGTCGCCTTGAACTCGGGCGTACCCGGTGCCTGCACCATACATGCCAACTCGGCCCGGGAGGCCATTCTCAAGCTTTGCACCTTGCCGCTGCTGGCCGGCGAGAATGTCACTTCGGCCTTCGTCGTGCCAACAGTAGCTTCGACCGTTGATCTCGTCATCCATATGGAGAGGGATGCGGCAGGGCTACGCATCGTGAAAGAAGTTGCGGCAGTCACCGGAAGAATTGAGTCGGGGCGCATCGAGATGGCGAGCCTGTTCGCCTACCGCAACGGTGCTCTTGTTCAGTGCAGCAGTGAATTACCACGGCGGGGGCGCAAGGGTATCAATATGGCAGGTCCGCCGCACGTCCCGAAGGAGAGTGCGTCATGGCGGTAGCAGTCGGGCTACTCCTCGGAACGGGCATTGTCATTGTGGCGTCCGTGCTCGGTGGAGTGGTAGAGCCCTGGCGAAAACCGCATGCGCTGAGGCTGTTGCCCGCACCGCGAACCGTCGCTGTGGCGGTTCTTTGCGGGGTAGCTGTGGGCGGTGCGCTTCTGTTTGGTACTCGGCAGGTTCCCCTGGCAATAAGTGGCGGCATTCTCGGTATCGGCGCACCCCGTAGCATTCAGCAGTCACTGCTGCGCCGTCGACGTCGCCTGATGCGTGAGAGCTGGCCTGAAGCACTGGACGATATTGTGTCAGCTTTGCGAGCAGGTCTGAGCATTGGTGAAGCGGTGGCGGCGCAGGGCACGCGTGGACCGGAGTCGATGCGCCCGTACTTCCTCCGCTTCTCCGCACAACTCGAAGCGACCGGGCGGATGGAAGAGTCCTTGGATGCGTTGAAAGAAGGCTTCGCGGATCCGGTTGCGGACCGCACGGTTGAGGCGATGCGGTTGGCAAGTCAGTTGGGAGGATACGATCTGGCGGTCATGTTCGGTGAACTGTCACAAACGCTACGCGCGGAGAATCGGGCACGCGGGGAACTACTTGCACGTCAGTCATGGACGGTCAACGGGGCCCGTATTGCGGCAGCGGCGCCTTGGATAGTTCTTGCCTTGTTGTGCACCCGGCCGGGTACCGCCCAGGCCTTCTCCAACCCTCTGGGAAGTCTCGTTCTTCTGTGCGGATTGGTGGCGACGGTCGTCGCATACATAGCGATGATGCGAATCGGTCGACTTCCCGAAGAACCGCGCGTATTAAGCGGCGGTGCCGCACAGCTGAAAAGGGGCGGGTGATGGGATTCTGTGTCGGTGCGGGTATCGGGCTGGGGCTGTGGTTGGTGCTGTGTTCGCTCTTGCCCGTCAGGCCACGAGTCGTAGAGCGAGTACTCCCTTATCTCGACGACGGCTGGCGCGGTGAGCACGTAGGGTGGAGACTTCGCCTGGCAACCGATTTCATGCGTGTCGTCGACCGGGTCGGTTCATCCACGTCTTCGGTCCGGCGGCGGGTCAATAGTCTCGGGACGCTCACAGTCGAGCAGTTTCGGCTCCGGCAGCTCAAATGGACCGTTCTGGGACTGGCGTTCGGCCTCTTCGTGGCGCTGGTACTTGTCGCGCGGGGAGTAAGTGTGCCGTTCGGCGTCGTCATGGTATGCGGCGGAGGGATCGGGGGCGCACTTGGTGCCGATTCGTGGCTCAGTCGGCAGGCCCGTGCTCACTGTGCGCGCCTGACTCGGGAGCTGCCCGATGTTGCCGAACTGTTGGCTCTCGCGGTGGGGGCGGGAGAATCGATCCTTGCCGGTCTGGAACGTGTCCAGGGGTTGGGGCATGGCGCGCTGACATGGGAAATAGAACGAACGCTACGCGACGTTCGTGCGGGTACGCCGCTCGTTGAAGCACTGCGGGCAATGTCGCAGCGAAGTGAGAGCCCGAGTATCAGCAGGTTTTCCGATGCGCTTGTGACCTCGATCGAACGCGGCACGTCGCTATCGGTGGTGCTGCGTGCGCAGGCTGCGGATGCACGTGAATATGGACGACTCCAGCTGTTGGAGGAAGGCGGACGCCGAGAAATCGCGATGATGGTACCGGTCGTCTTTCTCATACTTCCGGTCACGGTGCTTTTTGCGCTGTATCCCGCGCTGTGTTCGATCATCTCGCTGGAGTAGTCATGCGCTGGAAGGAGACGTACTGGTGTTGTCGGCCTGCTCCGCAAAGTCTGGATAAGGCGGTGCGGGGCGCATGGCACTGCCCAAGAGGCCGCAGCGTCAGACCCTCCGCCCAAGGTCAGCATTCACCACCCGTGCATGTCGGCGGCCCTTCGCATACGCGATATGCGGGGTTTGGATAACACGTAGAAGCTCAAGATCACGAAAAACTACACGGAAAGGACCAGATTATGGCGAAACGATGCGGTTGCGAAGGCAACAAATGGCCTCGAATTGGACAGTTCCCCTTGCCTCCACGAGCCAATACAGGTGGCGCATGGGGCAAAGATGGCCAAGTGCTCTAGCGTCGCCAACAACCGGAGAACAAGGCGACGTACCGGGCTGGGTGTTGGTCACGTTGATGACTGCTGGCCTCATTATCGCAATCTGGGCCGTTGCCGGTCCTGCGCTGGTGAATCTCTTCAATACGGCTATTGAGAAGGTCGCTGGTCTCTTATGATCGGCCATCATCCGGCCTACTGGCGCTCGCGGGTACACCCACTGTGGTCCCGGAACGCACAAGCGGATGTTCGAGGGCGGGCGGCATGGTCCCCCGCGAATCCACGTTTCCGGTACTCAGAGAACGGGCCTGGCGTGTTGAACTCTCTGCCGGTGCGGTCCCGGGCTTCCTCGGAGAAGGGGAGCGCGGTTGTCGGCTTTACCATGGCAGTGGCGCTGTTGCTGTTCGCCGTGCTTGCCCTCTTTAGTCTGGCGATAACACTGCATGTACGTACCGTCTTGCAGGATGCGGCGGCGGAAGGGCACGCGCCGGCGCGGCGAGTAAAGCAGGTCCTGCGGAAGGCGTAGAGGTTGCAACCAGTCGAGCAGGCGAGTTCGTCACGGGGAATCTGGCAGAGGAATACGCGCGCGACATAGTCGCGTATGTAACCGATATCGCGGGGGTTCCGGTGATAGAAGTCGAGATCACCGGACCACTGCCACTCTTCGGTGTGGAAGGGCCCCATATTCTTTCGGTGAGGGCGCATGCGGCAATTGAGTAAGGAATGGAGCATCAGCACAACGAACCGGCGAGGTAGCGGGTGCCTGGCGCGCGTCAAGACAGATGCCGAGCGGGGCAACGCGATTGTTGAGCTGACCGCAGTGTTGATGGTCTTTGCGCTTACGGCGGCAGTGGCGATCGTGACTACTTCCGATCTTCTCGCCCATCGCAGTGCTGTTGTGGCTGCAGCGCGTGATGCCAGTCGTGCATTCGTGCGCTCTGAGAGTGTGGAGCTGGGGCGTGACAGAGCTACGGAACTTGCCGCGCAGTCATTGCGTGAGCGAGGTCTGCCTCCACCGCAAGTGGTCATATCCTGCTCAGACGTCCCCTGCCTCACGCCGGGCGCAGAGGTGACGGTGACGGTTCATGCCGAAGTGCCCCTTCCGGTTTTCGGAAACAGGGTTGAGATTACGGCGGCGTCGACGATGCCGGTCGATGAATTGAGAAGGCAACGGGAATGAGCGCTGGGAATGCCGAGAGCGGCGCGGTAATGAACGGTAGGAATGCCGAGAACGGCAATATGTTGCTACTCGGGCTTGGGTTGTGGATGGTGCTTGTCGTCCTGCTAGGAGGACTGGTCTCGGTGTCCCTGTTGTACGTCGAACGGAGAGAACTTCTGGCTCAGGCGGATGCAATGGCATTGGAGATAGCCGACGATCTCTCCGATGCGGCCTACTACGAGGGAGGGCCTGACGCGGACTTAGGCCCGAGTTCACGGGAGGCATATGAAAAAGCTCTCCGTATCGTGCCGCAGGGGTACGAAGTTGCCCAACCGACGGGCATCGAGGAGGGAGATGTAGTGGTGACACTATCGACGTCTGCCAGAATCGCTCTGGTGCCGGATGGGTTAGGAACCGGTACGGTACGTTTAAGCGCCACCAGTCGTGCCTATTTGCGGCAACGCGCCGCACCATAGACGAAGTCTGTGCGACAGCAAGAGCTGAGTGCCAAGCCAAGCCCGGTTCAGGACGCCGATGCAGTAGCGGAGGGGAATAATGCGGTAGCCTTGCACCCGTGGCCACTGACTATTCAACCGAGATTGAGAATCTGCGCAGTATCTTCGACCAGATCTCCGCCGTCGAGAATCCGCAGGAGTTACGCAAGCGCGTCGCGGAGTTGACGGAGCAGTCTGCCGATCCAGACCTGTGGAACGAACCGGAGAAGGGGCAGGCGGTGGCATCCAAGCTGTCGCACGCCCGTTCCGAGCTGGAGAAGATCGAAAAAATGGGTCGGCGGCTGGATGATCTTGAGGCGTTGCTGGAGATGGCGAACGAAGAGGTGGCAGGAGATCCGCAGACAGCGGCGGAGCTGTTTGCCGATTTGGACTCCGAACTCGAGGCCGTCTCGGAGTCGCTTTCCGAACTGCAGATACGCACTCTCCTATCCGGCAAATACGACGAACGCGACGCCGTCGTGACCATCCGGTCCGGAGCCGGAGGAGTCGACGCCGCGGATTTTGCGCAGACCTTGCAACGCATGTACCTGCGGTGGGCGGAGCGGCGGGGGTACACCGCCAAGGTGCTCGACACCTCGTACGCCGAAGAGGCGGGCATCAAGTCCACCACATTTGAGGTCCATGCCCCCTATGCCTACGGGACGTTGTCGGTGGAGGCCGGAACGCATCGCCTTGTGCGGATCAGCCCGTTCGATAACCAGGGGCGCCGCCAGACGTCGTTCGCAGCGGTAGAGGTGATTCCCCTGATTGAAGGCACCGATCACATTGACGTGCCCGAGTCCGACATCCGTGTTGACGTGTTCCGCTCCTCCGGTCCGGGCGGACAGTCAGTTAACACGACTGACTCGGCGGTACGGATCACGCATTTGCCTACGGGAATCGTTGTCTCCATGCAGGACGAGAAGTCGCAGATACAGAACCGCGCGGCCGCAATGCGCGTTCTCCAGTCCCGATTACTGCTTCTGAAACAGGAAGAAGAGGCCAAAGAAAAGAAAGAGCTCGCCGGCGATATTAAGGCCTCGTGGGGTGACCAGATGCGGTCGTATGTGCTGCAGCCGTATCAAATGGTCAAAGATCTGCGCACCGGGTTCGAGGCCGGCAACCCCGACGCTGTATTCGACGGCGACATAGACGGCTTCATTGATGCGGGTATTCGCTGGCGCGCAACCGGAGAGAAGGCCGAAGCCGACGAGTAGCGCTCCGGCTCAACCAGCTGCGCTTCTCCACGGATTTTGCGAACTATAACATTTTGTGACGGCGCGTCCCCGCCGGTCACGTCGCCATGCGCCGTATTCTCAGGGATGACTATGACCGCGGAATATGGCGAGAATCTATGATCACATTCGACAAGGTGACGAAGCTCTACCAGAAGGGTGCCAGGCCGGCGCTCGACTCGGTCAGCTTGGATGTGGAACGAGGAGAATTCGTGTTCCTCGTTGGCCCTTCAGGCTCCGGGAAGTCGACCATGCTGGCACTTATCCTGGCTGAGGAAAGGCCGACTTCTGGCCATGTGCAGGTTCTGGGCAAGGATCTTTCCACGGTGTCCCAGCGCCGCGTTCCCTTCATGCGCCGCGAGATCGGCACCGTTTTCCAGGACTTCCGGCTGTTGCCGGACAAGAACGTGTACGAGAACGTTTCTCTCGCGCTTGAGGTGATCGGTGCTCCCCGCCATCGCGTGAAGACCGAAGTCCCTGAAGTCCTTGAAATGGTGGGACTGGATGGAAAAGAAAAGCGTCGGATGTCAGAGCTGTCCGGTGGTGAGCGACAGCGTGTTGTTATTGCGCGCGCGATGGTCAATCGGCCTCAGATCCTGCTAGCGGACGAACCAACGGGAAATCTCGACTTTGAGACCGGGCTGTCGATTATGCGCCTGCTCGACCGGATCAATCGGACGGGAACAACCGTTGTGATGGCTACGCATGACCGCGGGATAGTGGACCAAATGCGCAAACGCGTCATTGAGCTCAAAGAGGGCATCGTGGTGCGCGACCAGGCGCGCGGTGTCTACGGGGGAGGGCAGAACTGATGCGTTTTCGTTTCGTTATCTCCCGCACCTTCAAGGGGTTGTTCTCGAATAGTGCGATGGCGCTTTCGGTAGCGCTTGTCACCTTTGTCTCCCTGCTCTTCGTCGGGGCGGCCGTACTGCTGCAAACGCAGATCGGCTCAATGAAAGATGACTGGTATGACAAGGTCGAGGTTTCCGCTTTCCTCTGCCCCGTCGATGCCATATCGGCCCAGTGTGCCTCCGGCGAAGCGTCGGAAGAACAAATCGCCGCTATCAGGGAGTACCTTGAGACGGATGAAATGCAGGAATACGTTGAGTCGTACGCTTTCGAAACGAAGGCTGAGGCTTACGAACGTTTCCAGGAACGTATGGAGGGCACGAGCTGGGCTGAGGTACTCACCGAGGAGCAAATGCAAGCTTCCTTCCGGATCAAACTGAAGGATCCCACCGAATATGAGGTGGTGGCTGAGGCCTTATCGGGACGTTCCGGTGTGGACACGGTTGTGGACCAAAGAGCTCAGTTGGAACCGATTTTCAACGTTCTCAACAAACTGACGTTGGCAGCGGGAGCCTTGGCGGCGGTTATGATCCTCACGGCATTGCTTCTAATGCCGACGACGATCCGTCTATCGGCCATGTCACGGCGTAACGAAACGGAGATCATGCGCTACGTTGGCGCATCGAACTTCTTCATTGAGCTGCCCTTCATCTTGGAAGGCGTGCTTTCAGCGTTACTAGGAGCGGTTCTCGCTGTTGCGGGGCTTTACGTTGTGGTCGAGCAATTTATACAGAAGTGGTTTACCAACGAGTGGCTGCGGCCGGTTTCGTCTGTTGATGTACTTCAGATTGCTCCGGCGCTTATCGTCGGCGCTGCCGTCGTGGCAGCCCTGGCCTCGTGGGTGACATTACGCAGGTATGCCCGGGTGTAGGAGACGGGAGGTTCTGCCTAATGAAGAACTTGGTAATGAAGCGGATGCGGACTCGGCGGAGACGAAGGCTGTCGGGACTGCTGGCAGTCGGCGCGTTGTGTTTGAGTGGCTTGGCGACGGCGGGGCCCGCTTTCGCAACTGATCGTGATGACCTTGTAGAGCAACAAGAACAACAGGCTGCCGAGATTGAAAGCCTGCAGTCGTCGCTCGAAGGGGTTGATTCCGATTTACAGGCGATCTACCTGAAGACCGAAGAGACCCGGGGACAGGTGGCGACCGCTGAGGCGGAACTCGCGATTGCGCAAAATGAGTTGGCCGCTGCTGAACGTGATCAACAGGCGGTTGCGGCACAGTTGGAGGCCGCGCAGGCGGAGCTGGAAAGCATCGAGGCCGATATCGAACAGGGCGAGTATGATATCGAAAAGGCGCGCAACAATTTGGCGGAACTGGGCCGTGCCCAGTATCGGGGGAGTCCACGCCGTCGACAGTCGATATGATCGTCAACGCGAATTCGACGGAGGACTTCCTGGATTCATACGCCTCTTCCGAAGCTCTCAATCGCGCCGAGTCCAGTGCCCTGACACAGGCACAACAGGCAGTTTCCCGTAACGAGACCCGTGCCGCGCGGCAGAGTGATGTCGAGGAGCAAATCAGTGGTCTAAAGGATCAGGCCGACGCCCTCGTCGAGGAGAAAACCGAGAAGGAAGCGAACGCGCAGAACAAGAAGGACGAATTGGAGGAGTTGCAGGCCTCTTACGAGGGGCAGGCGGCGGAACTTGAGTCTCGCAAGGAGGACTTCCAGGCGTCCTTGGATAAAACGCAGTCAGCCTACGACGACACGGCGGCGGCCATCGCAGCCATCGACGCGGAGAATGCGCGCAGGGCTGCGGCGGCCAGCAGCGGTGGCGGTGGAGGAGGCACGGTTTCGACGGGCTCTTCCTGGCTCATCCCCGTCGTTCCAACCCCGCTGTATGTGACGTCGCCGTTCGGTATGCGCTGGTATCCAATCACCGGTGGATATTGGATGCACAACGGCGTAGATCTTCGCTCGACCTGCGGGTCGCCTCAGTATGCGCCTGCCAATGGAACGATTGCACGTGTCATCCCGGCTGCCGGCAACTCGACGCATGGCAATCAGATATATGTCAATCTGGGGACGGTGAACGGCCACTCGTGGGTGGTGGTCACCAACCATTTGTCTGCTTTCAATGTTTCTGTGGGGCAGACGGTGAGGCAGGGCGATATTATCGGCTATACCGGTCAAACCGGTGACGTGACGGGATGCCACGTGCATATGGAGGTATGGCGAGACGGTTCGGTTATCGACCCGATGAGTCTTCCCGGCTTTACGACCTATTGAGTCGGTGGTGCCGTCCCGCTGCAGTCCGGCGTGCCGTGATCCTAACGGTGGAGAGTCAGATGCGCGAATGCGACCGGCCTGTGGCGTCGAGACCATCGGGGTGTGGTGTTGGATGCGTTGGTAGGGGCCGCGAGGTTCTGCCAACTTTTGCCCCGCAGCGGTGGCGCGGGAAGGTTGCGTTGACGGCCCAGAGGTGGCCAGATCCCCCTGGCAGCCGCTAGAATGGGTGGCCGTTCAGTTGTACAGGTTTCTTGGAGGAGGTCGCCATGGCGAAGAAAACCGACAAGCTTACTGCTGCGCAGAAAGCGAAAGCGGCCTCGGATGCTAAGCAGGTGATCGCTCGCAACAAGCGGGCGCGGCACGATTACCTCATCGAGGACACCTACGAGGCCGGTTTGGCATTGACAGGCACGGAGGTTAAGGCGCTGCGCATGGGCCGTGCTTCGCTGATTGATGCGTGGGTGGAGATCGACCGCGACGGCGAGGCATGGCTCCAAGGTGCGAATATTCCGGTGTATGCGATGGGAACGTGGACCAACCATGCTCCCACGCGCAAGCGGAAGCTGCTGCTGCATCGCGAAGAAATCCGTAAATTGGCGCAGAAGTCGGCTGCTAAGGGATACACGATCGTTCCACTTGAGCTGTACTTCCTGCGTGGGCGTGCCAAGGTCGAGATTGCTTTGGCGCAGGGCAAGCAGGAGTGGGATAAGCGCGAGACTCTGAAGCGCCGCGAGGCGGACCGTGAGGCAGAGCGCGCCATGGCGGCCGCCCGCCGTCGGGCGCGGCGGTGAGCGCCTCGGGAAGGTGACTGGCTTGGGAAGGCGAGCGGCCCGGGAAGGCGAGTGGTCTTGGGAATAGCTCGGGGCCTGTCAATGTTGTAAGATATACAGGCGCTCCATCGTGAGTACGTCCCGGAGTCACCGGGTTGCCAACTGAATACGGGGATGATCGGTTTCGACGGTGATTGTTTGTCGAAGGGAAGCGGGTCGAGGATGCAGAGTCATCTCGTTAACGACTCTCTGCAAACCAATAGGTGCCAACTCTAAGCGCACCGATTTCGCCCTCGCCGCCTGAGCGAGCTCCGAAATCCGTCGGCCCGAGGGGGCTTCTTCCTCGGAGTCCGGCGTCGTCTTAGGAAGCCACTGCTGAGTCCGCATGTTGCGGGCGAACTCGGAACACTTACGTAACTAGGTTCGTCAGAAACACGTCTGCGTGAGTTCTGGAGCCGAAAACAACGATTAGCAGACTGCACCCGGAGAAGACTTGGGCATGCATTACCGGACGCGAGTTCAATTCTCGCCATCTCCACTGCACGGTAGCCGCCACTGAATGCCAGTGGCGGCTACCCGCGTTTACGGGCATGTGGTGAAAGACAGTAGATCGCGCGGATACCTTGTGCGCGCTGCGGATAATGTGATTCTTCAAGTGCCGGTACTCTTGTGCGCAAGTCTGCCTCTGTACCCCGGCGTTAAATGCTGGGGGACGGGCCTCGCTTATGAAGTGGGGCCTCGCTTATGAAGTGGTGGATTCAGTTGGCTTGTGTGAAACCGATCGATGTGTAGAGCGCGATCGCTGCACTGTTTTCGCTTTCCACTCGTAGACCGATGATGCGGTCATATGGCACCCTCTCTAGTGCCGTCGACAAGAGCGTTCGTCCGATACCCTCACCTCGGTGATCTGGATGCACAAACAGGTCGATGATGAATATCTGCTCGGCGACGTCATCCCATGGGGGAGAATCGACCACCATAATACAACCGACGATCTCGTTGTCATGCTCGTAGACGAGGTTTTGATCTGGCAGGAAGATTCCATACTCGCCGTTGAGTGCCGCTGAAATATCGGCGATTGCTTCCATTTCGTCTTCTACGGTCCCCGGCGGATAACTCTCGAAGTAAAGTCTGCCAACCGCAGTGACATCTTGCTCGGTCAGGCTTCTGACCTCCTGCGGAATAGCACCTTGCGAGACATACTCACGGCGGGGAAGTGTCATCGTCAGTTGCATGTGGACGGCTTCTTTCAGGGTCTAAGTGTCTCCTTGAGTCATTGGCCAATGCTACCGGCCGGCACCGATGCGAATATCGAGAACTAGGCCAGCAAGCCGCCAACACGCATATGTGATGTGCCACTAGCAGAAGTGGGCGAGAGAGCCGACCGGGGTCTTTGCGGGAACTCCCTCTGCGGGCGGCAGGATGCAGCGGGCGTTGTGAGGCTACGCAGCCGTGTCCGGCCACAGTCCGCCATCACCGCTCGCCGTCGGCGGCGTCGTCGGAAAGCCGCAGCGAGATCAGAAGGCAGATCACTCCCGAGACGGCCGCAATGGCGCTGGCGCGGTAGAAGTGGGGGCCGTCCTTCGAGGCGATGGAGAACACGAGGAGCACGATTGCGGATGTGATCACTCCTCGTGCGAATCTCCTAAGGAAGGTCTTCCGAGTCATGGTCAGCGCAACTTACTACAAGGCTTGTTTATCACCTTGTATCGCACCGGGAATAGCGGCGGGTAGCCGTACGCCACTTCTGCACATTGACCGGCTTTTGGCCCTGTGTTCCGCGAAATCAGTATTCCTAAACTTGTGCCGACAAGGCCACAGGCAACGCCGGCTATCGTCCCGCCGATTTTACCGCAGAAAAGCCCGGCAGCGGCCGTGGCGTGTAACCCATTGAAGTCACTCCAGTCGCTCTGAGTCAGGTACACGTATATGTGGGTACCGAAACCGATATGGAAGTCTTGCCTGTTTCCAGATAACCCGGGTGGTGGGGGTATTGGCAGCGAGAGGACCACAGGGTCCTCGGCGTCGTTGATGAGTGAATCATCGGAGACGATGATACCGCTGTCATCCTCGGACGACCCCGTGTCTGCTTGTGCAACGTTGACGCCGCTCATTCCCAGTACTAGTCCGAAGGCGAGAAGAAACGTTCTCAGCCGCCGACTTTTTTTCATTTGTAGATCCTCACCTTCGTTTAGAAGCAAACAGAGGCAAACCCTGCCCGGGGTTTGCCTCTGTGATTTTCACGCTAACTGATATAGGACGCTACGTCAACAGTTCGACGAGACTCATTACAGATGCCCGTGAAAGTGGTTCGCTGCCTCATTTGGAACTGCCCGCGAAAGTCGCGGATCGTGGTGGGCATGCGGTGGTGGGTTGTCAATGCAGGCCAGGGCAGAGATCACTAGGAAGTACGCCAAGGCCTATGCCAAGGGCGTCCAAAGGAGATAAGGGGAGGATGCCCGGCGAGGTGTGCGCGGTGACCGGTCGGGTGTCGGGAGGGTGCCAGGCGGCGCCTGAGAGCGGTAGCCAAGCGCCCTGCGGGAGCTGGCAGGTCCAAGCCTAGGACCAGGGCGCGCACGTACTCCTAATGAGGCCTTAATGGTGTTACAACGAGTGTGGGCGGCCAGCGGCAAACAGTTGCGGCACATACCGATGCGTATCCATGCCGCTGCTGGACCTGTTGGAGGCCGCGGGCGAGCTCGTGGGCGGCACTGACCACAACAAGCTACCAAGTGGGCCGTGAGCCGGGTGTCGATGAGCGCGGCGAGAATCGATCGTTATCTCGCCCCGGTCAGGGCCAAGGACCAACTGCGCGGCAAGAGCGCCACCAATGGCTGGCCCGCTACTGCGCAACACCCGTCAGGATCCGCAAGGCTGGCGACGAGGCCCGTGCAGTTCGCGGGGTTCTTCAAGGCCCGTTACCGTCGCTCACTGTGGCCCGGTACTCAAAGGCGAGTTCGCCCGCACCGGGAACATGACCAACCGTGTTCACCGGCTGGGCCTTCACCCGACCCATCCGCAGGCGGCGCCCAGAAGCACATCAGGGCAGCCCTGGACCAGGTCGTGGACGACACTCCGCTTCCCCATCACGGGCATGGACGAGCGAATAACGGCAGCGAGTTCACCGGCCACGGGGTGGTCACGTGGGCGACAAACCTGGACATCTACTCCCGCCCCGGGGTCGGCAGTACAGGAAGAACGATCAAGCCACGACCCGTGTCCAAGAACAATCACCAGGTAACACCGCTACGCGTTCTACTACCACTACCGGCACCGATGCCGAGCGGGAGGTGCTCAAGCCGGTTGTGGGTGCTGGTGGACGCGCAGACCAACTTCCTGACTCCCATCAAGAAGCCCATCGGATGGGGAACCAACAAGGAAGGCAAACGCAAACGCCTGTACGACACTCCTCGTACCCCACCCGACCGGCTGCCCGGCACCGACGTATTGACCGACAAACAGAAACAAGAACTGATCACCTACCGCAGCCAGCCGGGCCCCGCCGCCATCACCCGCCGCACCGCACGGCCTCCAGGACGTGCTCATCGCCCTGGCCAAAGACAAGACCAACCAGCACCTGCCCAGCCCAGTTCCCCAGCATCCTGCCCGACCTCCACAAGAACATCCACACCACGAAAACCGCCTCCTAGACCCTCCCAGCCTCGCGGACATTCTCATCTCAGGCACCGAAACCACTTCGCAGGCAATTGGACATGAGACACTCCGCAGTTCGACGAGACTCATTACAGATGCCCGTGAAAGCGGCTCGGTGCCTCATCTAGAACTGCCCGCAAAAGCCGTGGATCGTGGTGGGAATTTGTGGTGAACCATCGACGTAGGTCAGGTCAAAGAGCACCAGGAAGCCTCCAGAAGGAGTGGACCGAAACAATCCCAGGCTGGACCGCGGGCGATAAGCAGCTTCTCTACGAAGAGGAGTGGATTACAGAGGCGGGAGCGAGTTCTTCAGCCACAGGGTGGGTGGCAGCGGGAGGCGAGCTCGGGTAGTTAGACTGCCCGTAGCTCCGTCACCGCCAACGCAGGGCAGCGCAAGGATCTTGGGGCTTGGCATATGCTGAGTTCGAAGAGAAAGTGTGTGGAGCCTCCGAACGCTGGAAGGCATAACGCAAACGAACAAAGGACCCAGATGGCTCGTCGACCGGTTTTCATACCTACGGACGATGTTCCCTTCGTTGTGGAGCGTGCAGTCGAATTCGAGTATCACCCGGGCTTTTCGGTGCAACAAAAACAACGTTCAATCGCCAGTCTCCATGGCTCGTTTCTCGCCGACTGGCCGGGCAGGAAGGTTCTTGAGGTTTCTTCTAAGAGCACCGTGGGCCTCGGCATCCAACTGAGCGCCTTCAATCTCATGATCCATGCCATCGACGATGCGCAATGCTCGGTTGAAGCAGCCTTTCAAGCTGCGAAGAAGTTTGAGAATGGCGGTCCTTACGCGGACCTGACGCAAGCCTCCAGCAGGCAAGCGAAACGGGATCAGAGGTTGCAACAAAGCGGACGCCTGATCGGTTTCGAGTTCTTCGGGAGGCGTTTTCCACTTGAACCGAGGACCTATTTCTACGACTGGCTCTATGCGTCAGCGCTCTGTGGAGATGAGGAGCTTCTTAAGCAGGTCACAGAGTACAGCGCCTTTACCGATATCGAGTTCAATCCGAAGCGATCGATGAACTGCCAAGCCAGATCGGTGGCAAAGGTGGTTGGGCTGTGGCAGGCGGATGAATTGACCGCTGCACTGGAGAGCCCTGAGTCCTTCTTGGCGATCGGATTTGGAGCCGCTTAGACACTAGGACCACCTCAGCGATGAGTGCGACAACCGGTCACGCGCGCCGCCAACACGCATATGTGATATGCGCCAATAGCAAAAGTGCGCGAGAGGGCTGATGAGGGTCCTTGAAGGCGTTTCCGCTGTGGTCCACATTCCGGGACTTCCATAAGATCCGCGTAATAGCAGGGAAAAGTGGCTGTCTTCGGCGGCGCTTTGAGTAGCGACCCGCACGGTTTCGCGCAGTATTCCAGCCACTCTTATTTGAGTTGCGTGATACGCCACGCGGCGCGGAATGCGACTTTTTGGCGGATTTCCGATACATTCATCCGTAGCGGCCCTCAAACCTGGGCCCGTTTTCCGAGACAAACGAGAGGTATGTGAATGTCCCTCAATCGCACTGAACTTATTGCCAAGATCGCAGAGAAGTCCGGTCTGACCAAGTCGGATGCCGACAAGGCCCTTGGCGCTCTGCAGGATGTTCTGGTCGAGTCCCTTTCCAACGGCGATGCCGTGAAGATCACGGGTCTGCTCGCCGTCGAGCGTACGGAGCGTGCAGCCCGCAAGGGCCGCAACCCGCGCACCGGCGAAGAGATTCAGATCCCGGCTGGCTACGGTGTCAAGCTCACCGCCGGCTCGGCCCTGAAGAAGGCTGTCGCCAAGTAAGGCAGTTTGGCTAAGACTTAGCGAAAAGAGGGGTCCGGCGTCATCGCGCCGGGCCCCTTCTTATTGCCTGACTGTTTTGGGCGGCCTTCTTGCCTGATGATTGAGCCGACCTGATTGCCTGACGGCTTAGGGAGAACATATGGCCTGGCGATTTAGGCGACGTACCGGTGCGCGGGTTGGGCGGCTCGCACCCCGAAGAGTTGAACGCGACGGGAAGAGAGCAACGTCTGCGACCACCTGCGATGATCGAGTTGTTTGCCACAGCTTTGCGGAAGGCCGCGGCGCTCGACGTGATAAATCGGCTCCACCGCGGCGGTCCTGCGCCTGTAGAGCCCCGCTGCACCCCGCCGCCACGCCCCGCCACACCCCTGTGCGATGTTGGTGCCGTCTTTTACACTAGAGCTATGAGCACTTCATCTCCTGAGCCTCCGAGCGCTCCCGGCGCTCCCGGGGTCCCGAAACCGAGTCGTCGGCTGGTCTCGATGTCCTCGAACGGACCGAGGAGCAACGCTCCCCGGGAGATGAGGAACGCTACGCTCACTATGTGCGTAAGGAGCGCATCACCGAGTCGGCAGTCCTCGGGCAGCCTGTGGTGGCATTGTGCGGCAAGATCTGGACGCCCACCCGTAACCCTGACCGCTTCCCCGTGTGTCCCACCTGCAAGGCTATTTTCGAGCAGATCGGTGGCGGGAAGGGAGAATGGCCTTTCGGCCCCAACGTTCCAGGAAGCGATTCGTGACCGCGGGCGCCACGCGCCCTTCTTCTCGTCTGCAGCCCCGCTCCGCGTCAGTATTTGCCGCTGAAAGCCTTTCCCCGTCGTTCCCGCAGCGGGCGGCCTGGGGAACAGCGGCGTCGCTGCGTGCTTGGCAGGCGGAAGCATTGTCGCGCTACCTCACCGAAGATCCGGAGGACTTCCTCGCCGTCGCAACCCCGGGGCGGGGAAGACGACTTTCGCGCTGCGGGTGGCAACCGAGCAGTTGGCACGCGGGACGGTGCGGAAGGTCACCGTCGTATGCCCAACTGAGCATCTGAAGACCCAGTGGGCACAAGCCGCCGCCCGAGTGGGGCTCCACCTCGACCCAGACTTCACTAACGCGCAGCGCGAGGAAGGTGACTTCTTCGATGGCGTGTGTGTCACCTACGCCCAAGTAGCCGCCAATCCTGAGCTGCATCGCTCTCGTACTCGCCGTCGGCCAACTCTGGTGATTCTCGATGAGATCCACCACGGCGGGGATGCTCTGAGTTGGGGAGACGGCATACGAACGGCCTTTGCCTCCGCCCAGCGGCGGCTCGCGCTGACCGGGACGCCCTTCCGATCCGACACCGCGCCGATTCCCTTTGTTAACTACGTGCCCGGAAACGACGGCGTACCCAGGTCTCACGCTGACTACACCTACGGTTATACGGAGGCTTTGCGCGACGGCGTCGTGCGCCCGGTGATGTTTCTGAGCTACTCCGGGCATATGCGGTGGCAGACCCGGCAGGGCGACGTCGTCGAGGCAACCTTGGGAGAACCACTGACAAAAGACATGACGGCCCAGGCATGGAGGACCGCGCTCAACCCCGATGGTGAGTGGATTCCCGCCGTTCTGGCTGCCGCCGATGAGCGGTTGACCGCTATTCGGCGCACGATCCCCGATGTCGGCGGTCTGGTCATCGCTTCGGACCACAAGGCGGCGCGCGCCTATGCCGCGCAGCTGGCGGCCATAACCGGTGCCCAACCAGCAGTTGTGCTGTCCGACGATTCGGGTGCCTCGCGGCGTATTGAAGAGTTTTCCGAGAGCACCGAGCGGTGGATGGTGGCCGTGCGAATGGTTTCAGAGGGCGTTGATGTGCCGCGCCTGGCCGTGGGCGTGTATGCCACCTCGACGGCGACGCCGCTGTTCTTTGCACAGGCGGTTGGTCGTTTTGTGCGGGCACGACGGCGCGGCGAGACCGCTACCGTCTTCCTTCCATCCGTTCTGCAATTGCTGGAGTTAGCAGGCCAACTCGAGAAAGAGCGTGACCACGCCCTCGGCCACAAGATGCCAGAGGGGTCCGGTATGTGGGATGACGAACTCCTAGCCCAGGCCAATCGAGAAGAACGCGCTAGTGAGGAACTGGCGCTGCCTGGCTTCGAGGCGCTGGAATCCGAGGCCTCCTTCGACCGTGCGCTATTCGATGGTGGTGAGTTCGGCCTGGGAGCGGAGGTTGGTTCGGACGAGGAGGCTGACTTTCTGGGGATTCCCGGTTTGCTGGAGCCGGAGCAGGTGACGACTCTGTTGCGGCAGCATCAGGCGGAGCAATCAAAACGGCAGAAGAAACAGGAATCGAAAGTCGCGGTGCCGCGTGATGAACTGCAGCGACGTCGCGAGGCGCGCAAAGAACTCAAGGCTTTGGTCGCTACCTGGGCGCGGCGTACCGGAAGGCCGCACGCCCGCATACACGCCGAGTTGCGGCAGCGCTGCGGCGGCCCCGAAGTGGCGCGGGCCTCCGCCGAGCAGATTGAGGCGCGTATTGAGCAGCTGCGTCGCTGGTTCGTGGGCCGGAAGTAGCGCAGATACACTAATGCGGTGATTGTGACGAACGGAGTGCACACCGCCGCCGCGTCCGACCTTTGCCTAATCGAGTCCGTTGAAAATATCGACCATTTTACTGGGCACGGCAGGCTCACCGGGGGAAAGCCGCCAACCGTCGTAGGGCAACTCGGCGCGGGAGGCGGTGTGCCGGGCGACGGCATCGGGGATGGCCCGCGCAGCCAGGTAGGCCTCGTCGATCACGCCACCGCTGATCAGGCGTTTTTGGAGTGGACGCGCACCGGCGCGCTGTAGGTAGGCGAGTCCTTCCTGCCACCCCTCCACGGAGAGGATAAGCTCCTGTGCCGCGTGCCCCTTGGCATCCAGAACGCGGCCGGCGACCTTAAGGCCGCCGATGCTGGCCTTGTTCTCGGAGGATTTTGCCACTTCGCTCATCTTTCCCTCGGAGTCTTCGCGGGCGACGAGCTTGTACACCATCTCGGCAGTCGGATGCCCCGACCCGGTTACGAGTTTGGTCCCCACACCATAGGAGTCCACCGGGGCGGCATTGAGCGCGGCGAGGGAGTATTCATCCAGATCCGAGGTGACCGTGATCTTCGTCGTCGTCGCGCCGAGATCGTCGAGCTGCTTACGCACGGTGAAGGCTTGCGCAACCAGATCTCCAGAGTCGATTCGGATCGCGCCGAGTTCACCACCTGCGGCGCGTGCGGCGGCGACGGCGCGCTCCACTCCGGTGGGAATATCGTAGGTATCCACCAGAAGTGTCGTGTCGGTGCCCATGGTGGCGATTTGTGCTGCGAAGGCGTCCTCCTCCGAGTCATGGACAAGCGTGAAGGAATGCGCGGCGGTTCCCGCCACCTCCAGGCCGTAACGTCGCCCTGCCTCCAGGTCAGAAGTGCCAACGAATCCGGCGATTACGGCCGCACGCGCGGCGTGGATGGCGGCGGTCTCGTGAGTACGACGTGCGCCGAACTCTAAGCATGGGCGTCCGTGCGCGGCAGTTGTCATACGGGATGCTGCTGTGGCAACTGCCGAGTCATGATTGAGAATGGACAGGATGACGGTTTCGAGCAGACATGCTTCGGCAAAGGTCCCCGTCACCGTCAAAATCGGCGAATAGGGAAAGTAGCATTCACCTTCGGGGTAACCGTAGACATCTCCGGTGAAACGGTAGTCGGCCAGCCACGCAAGAGTGCGTTCGGAGACAATACCAGTCGAAGCGAGGTAGTCGAGCTCTGCGGCGGAGAAATGAAAGTCGCGTATTGCTTCGAGAACGCGGCCGGTTCCGGCGACGATGCCGTAGCGGCGTTGGCCGGGTAGGCGGCGTGCGAAGACCTCGAAGACGCTGGCACGATCGGCTGTACCGGAGGCGATAGCCGAGTCCACCATCGTGAGTTCATACATGTCTGTAAGCAGCGCGGTGCTCACGTTTTGCGTCGTCATACATGACACTTTACTAGCAAGAGGGCACGCCGGAGCCTTCCAAGAAGCGGTTATCCGCCGATTCTCGGCGGGTAACCGTACGAGTAGACTGGCGGTGTGAGCAACATACTGTTCCCGAACGCCGCTGCGGCGCTTGCGGATCGGGCTGAACCGGTACACCAGGCAGAAGAGACTGGGCAGACCGAGCGGCAAGGAGAATCGCTGCGCGGTCGCTGGCGTACTGTTGTCCACGATGACCCAATCAATCTCATGAGTTACGTGGAATGGGTATTCAGCCAGTACTTCGGCATGGATGCGCGCACTGCCAATCGTGTCATGATGCGGGTTCATACGCAGGGACGGGCAACCGTCTCTCGAGGGCAGCGCGAACAAATGGAACTCGATGCCCAGGCCATGCACACATACGGGTTGTGGGCGACCATCGAGGAAGAACAGTGAAGCGGCGAGTAATAGGCGGAGGCGAACAATAGTGTGGGCATTCTCGGCAGTTCATCTCGGATATGCGGCACGCGCCGATGCCACCGAACGGCACCTGTTGGCCTCGCTCGCCTCGGATGTGGCGCTGCTGCTCGGCTACTCTGTGGCCGATGTTCTGGCGCAGCGTGACGAGGTCTCGGACGGTGATTCGCAGGATTCTCTGGCTGACTATGAGCTCGAACTGGCGGAACTGAACGAGCGTGCCGAGGATGTCGCACGGGGTGAGGAGACACGCATGCGGCCGCTTCCCATGGACGAGGCATTGCTGCGTCTGCTTCCAGACATGTCAGAAAACCCGGAACTCGCGAGTGAGTTGCGCAACATGACGCAGGACTCCGTGCGTGCCGCCAAGGCTGAGAATCTCGCCACGTTTTGCGCAGCACTGGAGGCAACAAATGACCAGATCTGGGTTCCCGACGACGATGTCGGAGCATGGCTGGCAGCGCTGAATGACCTGCGGCTCACACTGGCGGCGAGGCTTGAAATCCTTGATGATGACGCTGCAGAGAGGGTGTATCGTGACGCTTTCGAGTTGACCGGCACCGATGCCCGCGAGGCGCAACGCAGCGTGGAAACGACGGATGACATGTTGGCCGTTGTGTATGCAACGTTGACCTGGTGGCAGGAGTCACTCCTGCAGGCTGTCCGGATTAAAGGGATGCGCGGCTAAAGTCTTGAGGTATGGATCAACGGCCGATCGGCATCTTCGACTCAGGGGCAGGCGGGCTTACGGTAGCTCGTGCCATCATTGATCAACTGCCCTGGGAATCGATCACTTACATAGGCGACACTGTCCATTCGCCGTACGGTCCACGCCCTATCGCCGATATTCGCCGGTACGCCATTGAGGTGATGGACCAACTGGTTGACTCCGGTGTCAAGATGCTTGTTATTGCCTGTAATTCGGCGTCGGCGGCGGCATTACACGATGCGCGGGAACGCTACGAAGCGCGGCTGGATATTCCGGTGATTGAGGTGATCCATCCCGCAGTGCGGCGGGCGGTACGCGCGACGAGTTCGGGCAAGGTGGGGGTCATCGGTACCCGGGCGACAATCGAATCGGGGGCCTACCAGGACGCCTTCGCGGCAGCACCAGACCTGACACTGGTGACGCAGGCGTGCCCACGTTTTGTTGAATTGGCGGAAGCGGGGATTACGGCGGGCCCTGAGGTGCAGGAGGTTGCGGAAGAGTATCTGGCACCCATGCGGCGTGCCGATATCGATACGCTGGTACTGGGTTGCACGCATTACCCGCTGCTCGCCGGGGCGATTGGATACACGATGGGGGAGGACGTCACCCTCGTGTCCTCTTCCGACGAGACCGCGCGCGACGTTTATCGCGAACTTACTCAACGCGCAATCCTCGCCAATGGGGATGGTCCGCGCCGTAACTTCTACGCCACGGGGGATCCGGAGTCCTTTGGCCATTTGGCGCGTCGTTTCTTGGGGCCCGAGGTTGGGTTCGTTCATTCCACGAAGGAGATGCCACGGTGAGGCTTACAGTAATTGGCTGTTCCGGGTCGATGTCAGGAAGGCAGTCGGCCGCTTCCTCGTATCTCGTCCAGGCGGATGGTCACAATGACGACGGCGAATTGCGCACCTACTCCTTTGTGATGGATTTCGGTCCCGGAGCGATGGGACAGTTGTTGAACTATGCCGATCCCGCAGAGCTGAACGCAATGTTCCTCTCGCAT
The DNA here is from genome assembly GCF_003073475.1 of Actinobaculum sp. 313. Classification (GTDB taxonomy): domain Bacteria; phylum Actinomycetota; class Actinomycetes; order Actinomycetales; family Actinomycetaceae; genus Asp313. Next base: position 1,116,323 of record NZ_CP029033.1, read on the forward strand.
CTACACACGGATCACTGCGCCGATATCGTCGGCATGCAGGTGTACAGGCGGTGGCTACCCGCCGGACCGCTGCCACGCCTCGACGTGTACTGCCCCGGTGACGGCCTGTCTCGCACCCGCCAGATTGGCGGTGATCCCATCGAGGAGACATACGCGGGGGAATTCTCTTTCACCGAGCTGCGCCCGGGGATGCGAGTTGAGGTGGGACCAATGGTGGTGGAGGCATTCGAAGCCTGGCACACGGTTCCCGCCCTCGGCCTGCGTATTACCGGTCCATCCGACCATGAACCGGGCCGTGAGGTCGTATTCGGATTCACGGGAGACACCGACTATTGCGAGTCGGAGGTCGAGATGGCTCGCGGGGTCGATCTGTTGCTGGCGGAGTCCGCTTTTGAGGATGGCCGAGACTCCGTGCGAGGCGTACACATGACAGGTGAACGTGCAGGGCGTCTTGCGGCGCAGGCACAGGCTGGTCGGCTCTTGCTGACGCACCTGCAGCCTTGGACAAGCCCGGAGAAGGTACGGCGGGCAGCCGAGGACGTGTATGGCGGACCCGTGCGTTGCGTGGAGCCCGGTGATGTCTACCGCTTGTGAGGCGGCTCTACCGCTGCACGGTTAGCGCGGTCGAGTGGAATCTGGCGATGTCTACAGGTTGTGGGGCGGCGCGGGGTGTGGACGGACGGGGATCCTATGCCCAGCGCTGGTAGGCTCGGCATATGAGCACTTGGTCGCGCGCGGACGAACGCGCAGTCGATGAACTTCGTCCCGTTACCATTCACCGCAGGTGGCTTGACCAGGGTGAAGGCAGTGTCTTGATCTCTTTCGGGCGTACTACCGTCTTATGTGTCGCTTCTTTTTCGGAAGGTGTGCCGCGCTGGCGGCGCGATTCCGGGCTAGGCTGGGTGACGAGTGAATACGCGATGCTGCCCCGGGCTACGAGTGAGCGTTCCCAGCGAGAGTCGATACGAGGAAAGGTGGGGGGCCGTACCCAGGAGATCTCTCGCCTCGTCGGTCGTTCACTGCGTGCCGCAGTCGATATGACGGCGCTGGGGAGAATACAGTAACGATTGATTGCGATGTCCTGCAGGCCGATGGAGGCACACGAACGGCTGCGGTGACCGGTGGATTCGTTGCCCTCGCAGATGCCTTGAATTGGGCCGTGGGCAGGGGAATCGTTAAGCCGCGTGTGAACCGACCGGTGCTGGCCGATACTGTGTCGGCGATTTCGGTAGGAATCGTGGACGGGCATCCGGTGCTTGATCTTCCCTACGAAGAGGATTCCCGTGCAGATACCGATATGAACGTTGTGGCCATGGGATCGGGAAAGCTTGTCGAGGTACAGGGAACCGCCGAGCACAATCCGTTCTCTCGCGAGGAGTTGGACGCTCTTTTGGATTTGGCGGAGCGTGGAAATAGTGCCCTGGCACAGCAGCAGCGTGAGGCGCTGTTCGACGACGATCCTATCGATCCACGCATCATCGGTGATGGCAGCACGGCGAGGTGACAGGAGATGACGGATACGCCGGTGCTGGTGCTCGCGACTCGCAATGAGCATAAAGTCGGTGAATTACGAGCCATACTTGCACCCCTGTTGCCCGGTGTGGACCCGCAGCGCATTGTCGGGGCGTCGTCGTTCGACTTGCCCGACCCGGTGGAGGATGAGGTTACATTCGCGGGCAATGCTTTGATCAAAGCCCGCCAGATCGTTCGGAACACCGGGTTCCTTGCCGTTGCCGATGATTCCGGTCTTTGTGTCGATGTTCTCGGCGGCGCCCCCGGTGTATTCTCTGCGCGGTGGAGTGGACGGCATGGCGATGACCAAGCGAATCTACAACTGCTCCTCGACCAGTTGGCAGGGGTGCAAGAACAGCATCGCGGTGCACGCTTTCACTGTGCGGCTGTGATGGTTACACCCGAGGGACGCGAAGTCGTATGTGAGGCGAAAATGACCGGGACATTGCTATACGCGCCCCGTGGCGACAACGGGTTCGGCTACGATCCGATTTTTCAACCCACTGGCATGACGTGTTCCAACGCGGAGCTCAGCGCTGAGCAGAAGGATGCGATATCGCACCGTGGCAAGGCGTTCCGCGAACTCGCACCGCTATTGGGCGCCGAGATATCCCAACGCTTGGCGCAATAGCGCTGCATGAGCTTCGGTGAGCTCATTCTGCAACTCTGGGGTGCGGGTCTCTCCGGGAGTGAACCAGGTGAATTCGAGGGAGTCGGTTCCGGGGTTGCAATCGCCGTGCATTGGAATTATGTAGGCAAGCGAAACGGCATGCTGTCGTTTGTCGAACCAGCCTGCACCGGGAGTGGGGAAGTACTCTCCGATGGTAAACGGTGTGATAGACGGCGGAAGCTGCGGAAGGGCCATCGGCCCCAGGTCCTTCTCGATGTGCCGTGCCAGAGCATCGCGAACACTTTCGTGATAGAGCACGCGCCCGGATGGGAATGTCCGCATGATTGAATCGGCATTGACGCACAGGATCATTCCGACTGCTTCCAAACGGCCGAGGTCGTCGAGCCGTACCGGAACGATGTCGACATACACCATCGGAACCTTACGCCGGACGAATTCTAAGTCTTCCGGGGGCAGCCACGGTCCCATATCTGCCGAATCGATCTCGCTCATGCCACTAGTGTGCCAGCACATGAGGCGGGCGTGGTGCCGAGTGGGTCGCATTTCTTCGCGAGTGAACGCCTCGGAGGGCATGCTCGCGGAACATGCTGCCTGTGCAAAGCTCAGCGGCTGCGCTCGTGGCAGAGAATTACACATATCACGGGGCAGCGTTTAGGAAAGCCGACGATGAAGCGGGTAGAATGTCCGAGCCAGCGCGAGTGGCGGAATTGGCAGACGCGTCAGATTTAGGTTCTGGTGCCTTCGGGTGTATGGGTTCGAGTCCCATCTCGCGCACTAGCATTGCTGCGATGCCGTATTCCTGTACCTGCCGCAGCGCGTAGAATGAGCTTTGTAACAACGGGTTAATCCTCCCAGGCCGATGCAAGCGATCAGAGCGCAACCGATGGGGCGTTCTCCGGCTGCCGATGTTGCCGGGCTGCGCGGATTTCTTGGTTATTGAGGTCCTGCAATGGGGGCGGGCGTGGATGGTGGTCAGGTGACAGATGGGAAGAATCGGCGGTTGATGCCATTCGGTGTCAACCTGCCTGCCGGATCCAGTTTGAACTACCACACGGGTGGCTGGCGCACAGAGCGGCCCATCTACCTGACCAGCGGTGCTCCCTGCAACGCAGCCTGCCCCGCCCGAGAACTGCCGCGTGAGTGGATGCGGCCGATCCAGGAGGGAATCACGGATGAGAAGGTGTTCCAGGCTTGGTCTGCCATTCTGGAGGTGAATCCCTTGCCCGCCGTCGTTGGACGGGTTTGTTACCACCCGTGTCAAACGGCGTGCTACCGTGACCGTCTCGACGGCGAGGTCGGTATCGCTTCCCTCGAGCAGTTCGTGGGTGACTATGCCCTGGACCGCGGGTGGAACCCGCCAACACCACGGTACGAGCTTGATCGGCGCATTCTTGTTATCGGGTCCGGGCCACTCGGCCTTTCTGCCGGATATCAATTGCGACGCCGCGGATTCCGCATCGAGATCCGCGAAGCGCAGCGTGTGTTGGGCGGGATGATGCGCTATGGCATCCCGCCCAATAGGTTGGATCATGAAGTGCTGGCCGCCGAAATCGCGGCGCTGGAAGGCACGGGCATCGAGATGCACACCAAAGCGGGTGTGCGACGCATTGATGAAGAAGTGCCCAAGTATGACGCGGTGATCTTCGCCGGTGGCGGCGGGAAATGCGTGGCTGTCGTCCCGGAGAAGGTGTTATGGAATCAACCGGCGCACACCGAACGGCGTAAGACCCGTACCGTTACCGCAGCAATCGGGCGCGGTATGCTCACCGCGCGTGCCGTTATTCGGCATTTCTCTCAGCTTGACGGCTGGCAGGATACGATTGCGCAACTGGGGGCGGAACGCACCGGGGAGGCCCCCGGATCCGGCGTCGGCGTCGTTCCCTTTGCGGACCTGGAACCCTGGTATTACCCGGCAGTACGCAGTGTCGCACGGCCAATCGTGCGTAATAGAGATCTTATCGGTGTGGTGCCGGATCGCGTCATGCCGAGGCTGACGGAGCAGGAGGCCTTGATAGAGGCGTGCCGCTGCCTGTCATGTGGCAGTTGTTTGCGGTGCGACACCTGCTATGGGGTGTGCCCGGAGAATGCGATTGAGAAAGTGTGGAGCGCTGACACCGACTATCGGATTGACCTCGACTTCTGCAAGGGATGCGGAGTGTGCGTGGAGGAGTGCCCGGCGGGTGCGATGCGAATGGTTCCCGAGGTGCGCTGATCGGGTGACGCGCGAGACGAGAGAACCACCTTTGCAGCGCCACGGTCCCTCGGTGTTTTGCTGTCGGGGCAGGGTCCGCAGCCGAGTGCTCCGACGCCGTGGATTGCGAAACCCGTGGTGTGAGCCACGCTTCTGAACTAGAGTTATTGGCATGGGAGCCGGGTGTTTTACCCGGTACGCCTTGGCTCGTAGGACCATGGTCCCCGGAGTTGTGGCACGGGTTACATAGACTTTGTACTACCGAGTGAGTTCATTAGTGATAATGGGTGAACTCAGGCGTCACAATAGATGTGCAAGAGCATCGAAGGAGATGTGGATGATCACTGAAAAGCCGAAGAACGAGGAGGAGTTTCAGCAGTACCTCATGGAGATCCGTGAGCTTGCTGAGGGTCCTTTCGACGAGATGCAGAAAGAGATCGAGGTAACCAACAAGTTCCCCGAAGAGTTCTATGAGCTCGCGAAGGAGCACAACCTCTATCGCTTCTACATGCCCGAGCAGTACGGTGGCTGGGGCTTCACGACGACGCAGATCATGAAGGTCCAGGAGGAGTTCTCCCGTGGCCCCGGTGGTATGCGCATGCATTTGCACCATGCTGCCGGTCTGAACTGGCGTATCATGGACGACTTTGCCCAGCCGGAGCTCAAGGAATGGGCGATGCCCCGCTTCGCTGACAAGACCCTCTTCGTCAACTTCGCCTTGACGGAACAGGAAGCGGGCTCGGGTGCCGATATCAAGACGATCGCGGTGCGCGATGGCGATGAATGGGTCATTAACGGTGAGAAGACCCTCATCTCCCACACCGATTGCTCAGACGGCACGTACTTGATTACGCTGACCGATCCAGACGCCGAGGACAAGAACCGCCGCCTTACGGCATTCTTCGTGCCGACAGATACCCCCGGCTACGAGATCGTTGACATGCCGCATATGATGGGATGCCGCGGTGCCGGTCACGGCTATCTGCACTTCAAGGACTGCCGCGTCCCCGATAAGTACCGCCTGGGCGAGGTCGGCGAGGGGCTACACGTCGCCATGTACTCCCTCGGACTTTCCCGCCTGCACATCGCCGATTCCAACCTCGGAATGGCGCAGCGCATGCTCGAGCTGCAGATCAAGCGGGCAAAGGATCGCGTGACCTTCGGAAAGCCGCTTGCACAGCGCCAGGCCATTCAGAGCTATATCGCCGAGTCTGGCAAGTGGGTGTACATGGTCCGCTCGATGGTGCATGAGGCTGCCGGGCGTTATGACCGCGGCGAAGATCCGATGACGCAGGCTTCGCTGGCAAAGCTCGCTTCGATCGATATGGTCAAGATCGTCTCGGACAATATGCTCGAGATCTTCGGTGGTATCGGGTACTTCGAGGATTGCGAGTACGGCCCGGTTGAGCGGCTTTACCGTGATTGCCGCGCAATGTGGCTGGAGGAAGGCCCGCCGACCGTTCAGCGTACGACGGCCGCTCGCGGCCTGATCGCCTCCGGCGGCGATCTTTGGAATTCTTGAGTCTCGGGATTTCCGCCCTGGGCGCGGCGGCTTTTCGAGTCGCCGCGCCTTCCATAGGTGGCTCCGTAGGTGTGGCCACCCCGCACACACTGGCGGTTGCGTCACGAGCTAGCAGCGCCAGAAAAGGCCCAAATATACGAATTGTGAGGACTCTATGAACCCGCTGCAGGGAATCAAAGTAGTGGATATGACCGCCTTTCTCGCAGCGCCGACGGTGGCGCGCATCCTTGGCGAGTGGGGCGCCGATGTGATCAAGGTCGAAGCACCGAAGGGCGATCCGGGCCGCACGCAGGGCGCGGTTTTCGGCACCCCATATACCGACGACGAAAACCTCGGCTTTGACATGTCAAACATGAACAAACGCTTCATGACAGTCGATTTGCGGCAGGAGGAGGGGCACGAAGTCATGGACCGGCTCTTGGCCGATGCCGACGTGTTCCTGACGTCGACGCGTGTCAAGTCCTTGAAGAAGCTTGGTTACGACTTCGAGACGCTGCATCAGAAATTCCCCCGCCTCGTGATGGCTCAGGTACTTGGCTTCGGTAAGAACGGGCCGCTCAAGGATGCCGCCGGTTTCGATATGACGGCCTGCATGTCACGTGGTGGCGTGCTGGGAACCCAGGTGAATCGTGGTGATCATCCCATGATTCCAGCCAATGGGTACGGTGACTTCCAGGTCTCCTTTGTTCTAGCAGCCGGCATCCTTGCGGCGCTGGTGGGACGGGAGCGGACCGGAGAAGGTGACTACGTGACAACCTCGTTGTTCCACTCCGGCGTCTTCATGATCAACACCGCCATGATCTCAGCCCAGTATGGCAACGTATACCCGAAGGATCGGCGCGAGGTGATCAATCCCTTCAATAACACGTACACCGCGGGCGATGGGAAGATCATCACGTTGTGCGCACCGGAGTATGACCGTGACTGGGATAAGGTCGTCACCCTTCTTGGGCGTGAGGACCTCGTCGGAAACGAACGGTACAACATCTGTGACAACATCAACGCCAATGGGCTCAATGGTGAGGTTGTCGATATCATCGACGAGGCCATTGCCAAGAAGCCGCGCTCCTACTGGTTGGATCTCTTCCTGGAGAACGATGTGCCGGCGGAGGCATGCCAGCTACCCAACGACATCTACGAGGACGAGCAGGGCTGGGCAAATGATGTTCTGCGAAAGGTGCGCTGTGATTCGGGCAATGAGCGCATGATCCCCACCAATCCGGTGCGGTTTGACTCGCAAGGTGACCCGGAGTTGAAACTGACTCGCGCCCAAGGTTCCGATACCGTGGAAATTCTGGGTGAGCTCGGCTATTCCCCAGAGGATATCGACCGCCTTCTTGCTTCCGGTGCCGCCCAGGGCACATTCGCTCGCAACTGACCTAGCGGGTGTGGGCGGCGTGCTTAGCGCGCCGCCCACCGTAAAGAAGGTTGCTATGAGTAGTGCACACCTAGCGGTTGGATTTGGGGAAGCGCTTCCTGAACTTCGCCACCCAGCGATTGCTGATTATTGGGATGAGGCTGTGGCGGCTGTTCCCGACCAACTTGCTGTTGCCGATGCCTGCGGTCCCGGTTTTGAAATGACGTACCGTCAAGTGGATGACGCGGCCAGACGGTTGGCAACGGTCCTGTTAGCGCACGGTATGCGACGGGGTGACGTACTGGCCATCCAAATGCCGAATTGCTGTGAGTTCTTCATCTGCGCCATGGCGGCATTCAAAATCGGTGTGACGGTAACTCCGGTGTTACCGAACTATGGATGCTCGGAACTCAGCTACATTCTGGATAAGACTCAGGCGGCGATTTATATCACTGCCTCCGAGATTCGCGACAGATCCTACAACTCCCTCATTGAACGTGCCTGTGGGCGTGCGACTGTGCGTTGCGCACTCGTCAATCAACGTGGCAACACGCCAGTACCCGCTGCGACCAACGAAGTGCCGGTGCTTGATCTCATGGAGGAGATCGCACACGCGCAGCCCCTGGCGGAAAGCGTAGTCTGCGCACCCGATGAGGTAGCCGCCATTCTCTTCACCTCGGGGTCGGAGGCGGCGCCGAAAGGTGTTCTTCTGACCCATCGGAATCTACTGTCCTCGGAGAGCGCCTTTATTCTGGCGGGCGGTTTTCGCATGGGTGAGCATATGCTCATGCCCGCATCACTCGCCCATGCGACCGGCTTCATGCACGGCATGCTGACACCGATTATGGTCCGTGGCTCGTCCATTATGGTGGACCGAGTACGGGGTGAGGAATGCGTGGCAATGATCGACAAGTTCCAGGTGACCCGCGGTATGGGGACACCCACGATCGTTGACCGCATTCTGTGTGCAGCGGAGACACTGAATAATCCATTGGGTAGTCTGGACTGTATGTTCTGTGGGGGTGCACCCATTCCCAAGAGCCTATTAGATGCAGCTGAAGGTTTCGGCGTCAGGCTCATTTCCGTTTACGGTTCGACTGAGTCCGCGCCTCACACCATGAGTAGGCAGAATGACGCTCCGGATCGTCATCTAACAACTGATGGTCGGGCTGTACCGGGTGTGGAGATAAGGGTGGTGAACCCCGACACGCACGAAACACTGCCCATCGGGGTCGAAGGCGAGGAGGCGAGCAGGGGGCCGAATGTCTTCGTTGGGTATCTGGGTGATCGGGCAGCAACGCGCCGGGTGCTGGATGACGAGGGCTGGTACTACTCGGGCGACCTGTGCGTGATGGACGAGCAGCGGTACATTCGCATTACCGGACGGCGCAAGGACATCATCTTGCGCGGCGGCGAGAACATCTCCGCATTGGAGGTGGAGCGGATCATTGACGCGATGCCGGGAGTTCTCGGAGTGTCCGTTATCGGCGTGCCGGATTCGGTGATGGGAGAGCGGGTTTGTGCCTGCGTGATCCCGAAGGATGAGCCGCTCACTGTGGATGATATGCGGGCATGGTTCAAGAGCCGCGGAGTGGCCCGATTTAAAACTCCGGAATACGTGGAGAACTTGTCAGAATTCCCGCTAACAGGGACTGGAAAGATAAGCAAGCGAACGCTACGAAACCAGTACGCTGGACTCGAGAAGGATACCGTTGGCAGATCACGGATCACTGCGGTGACGCAGCATCACGAGTGAGAAGCTGATAAAGGTTTCGACAATCAAAGGGGGATGACTGTGAGCGAAAAAGTGACGGCGAGCTCCCGCCGACCCGACGCGGGTATTCGCGCGATGCGCTCTGGTGCCGTCGGTTCGGTACTCGAGTTTTACGACTTCTTCATCTATACGCAGGCGGCAGCTATCGTCTTTCCGCAGGTTTTCTTCCCGGTTTCGAGTAGCTCACTGTCAATCATCTACTCTCTGGGCACCTTCGGTGTTGGATACATTGCCCGCCCCATAGGCGCATTCGTGCTCGGTGCTCTCGGTGACATTATCGGGCGTCGCAAAACGCTCATACTCACTATGACGCTGATGGGCATCTCCACCTTCGGCGTTGGTCTACTGCCCAGCTACGAACAAATTGGCATCGCGGCCCCTGCACTGCTGGTGTTCTTCCGCCTGATGCAGGGGTTCGGTGTGGCAGGCGAGCTATCGGGATCATCGACACTCATCATGGAGCAGACGCCGATTGGCTTGCGCGGCCGCCGCTCCTCGGTGACCTTGCAGGGGGCTCAGGCCGGGCAGATCTTTGCCGCGTTGATCTTCATCCCGCTTTCTGCCTTCATGTCCGATCACTCCTTTGAAACGATTGGTTGGCGGGTGCCCTTCATTCTCTCCGCGCTGTTTGTAATCTTTGGATTCCGTGTGCGTTTGAAAACCGTGGAGAGTAAGAAGAGTACGGCGGTGGATATTCCGCCGATTCGCACGGTATTCCGGGAATCCCCGGGCGCGCTGGCGCGGGTGTTCGTTATGGCGCTGATGAATATCATCCCGGTGACGGCGACGGTGTTCGGAGCCTCCTACGCCACCCAGGAGGACTACGGTATCGGTTGGCATGCGGATGTTTACCTCTGGATCCCCGTGGTCGGCAATGTTGTTGCTGTCCTTGTGATTCCGCACGTGGCATCCCTGTCTGACAAGCTCGGGCGCCGTCCGGTGATTATCGGCGGATCGCTGGGTGCGGGTCTGCTTTCCTTTGTGTATTTGTGGGCGATCTCAATCGACTCTGTTGCACTTACCGTGGTGATCGCCATCCTCATGTGGGGAATGCTCTACCAGGGCTATAACGCAGTGTTCCCCTCCTTCTATCCGGAACAGTTCCCCACTTCAACACGGGTCACCGGCATGGCGATTGCACAGAATCTTGGAACGACGGTTTCATCGCTAATGTCGATTGTTTTCGTCGCGTTAGTGGGCCCGGGTACCTCGTATGGGAAGATTGTCGCCGTCGTCGGTGGGCTGACGTTGGCCATCACCATTATGTCCGCTATCGCCACCTATCTGTCCCCGGAGACTTCGCGTATGCAGGCCGACCAGCTCGGCGTGCCTGGAGCCGTTCCGATGGATGAGGAGGAATATCAGTTGCTTCGCCAAGAGAACCTGGCGAAAGTCAGTACCCGCCTGATCGGTTAACCGTTCAGGTCTACCGCTGGCGGTGCCGCCGTCGCGGAATAAACACAGAAAGGTCCCTTTATGGCACAGATTATGACTGAGGAGCAAGAGCTCCTCGTAGAGGCGATCCGGGAGTTCGTATGGCGTGAAGTTGCGCCATCGGTGGCTGAGCGTGACCGGGAGAGTCGCTGTGAGCTCTCGGATTTCCAGTCGGCCTTCGAGATGGGATTCCATATGTTGGAGATCCCGGAGGAGTATGGCGGCTCCGGTGTCGACTTCCAAACAGGCGCCATGGTCTTTGAAGAATTGGGCAAGGTGGATGCCGGCTACGCCATTACACTCGTGTCCACATTTGTGGCCTTCAGGAACGTGTTGCTTGCCGGAACGAAAGAGCAGGCGGAATTATTCGCCGACAAGATCCGCGACGGCGGCCTCGGGTGTTTCGCCATCACCGAGCCCGGTGCCGGGTCTGATGCGGCAAGCATTCGCACCACGGCTGTGCGCGACGGCGACGAGTATGTTCTCAATGGACAGAAGTGCTGGATCACCAATGGTGCCATTGCAAACGTCTACCTGATATCGGCCAAGACGGATCCCGACGCCGGTGCACACGGTATCTCCACCTTCCTCGTGGAGGCGGATCGGGAGGGTGTTTCGGCCGGTGAGCATGAGGATAAGATGGGCCTGCGCACTTCCAACACCTGCGACCTCATCCTCAATGATGTGCGTATCCCCGCTGACCACCTTGTCGGTAAGGAAGGGGAGGGGTTCAAGATCGCTATGGCCGGTCTTGATGTGTCCCGCGCCTTCATGGCCACCATCGCGGTTGGCATGATGCAGCGCGCCCTCGATGAAGCAGGGAAGTACTCCCTGCAGCGGCAACAGTTCGGCAAGCCGATTATGGAGTTCCAGATGGTGCAGGATCTGCTCGCGCGAATGTCCGCGAAGACGGAGGCCTGCCGTGCCTTGGTACAGCACACCATGCGGTTGATCGACAACGACTACCGCGTGCAGAAGGAAGGGGCGATCACCAAGCAGTTCGTCACCGATTGCCTGCAGGAGGTCGCTTCTGATGCTGTGCAGGTGATGGGCGGTAACGGGTACACCAAGCAGTATCCGGTGGAGAAGATCATGCGCGATGCCAAGATCTTCCAGATTATGGAGGGAACGAACCAGATTCAGTCCATAGTGATCGCCCGGCAGCTGAAGAAGGAGTACGAGAAGCAGATCTAATGCGACGGGTTCCCGGCGTCATATGTGCCAGTTGACTTGCTGGCACGTGACGGTAGCCGGGGAACATCCGGCTTTGAATAGGCGGTCGCAGTGGAATCGCATATCCGGATTTGGAGCGGAGGGCGGGTTCGCGGACGGACTGGCTATGAGAGAGTGCAGAGGCGGTGCCTGCGCAGAGGACTCACGACGTGACACGCGCTTGGTCGGCGTCGGCAAGTACAAGACGCAGTACAGTCTCCTCGATAAGCTCGCGGACATGTGGGCCTGCGTCGGGCCCCAGCATGTCGCGGCCGAAGATCGCCTTGAACGACTTCTGATGCTCAGTCCTATTCAGCGCGAGAGCCGACAGAACTTGATGGACATCGAGGGCGGAGGGCGCATCCGGACCGCTACGAAATACGCCGCTGGCACGGCCGCGTGCCAGAATCGATTCGACGACATCGACGGCGGAGCGATTGAGCTCAAAAAAACCTGGGTCCGAGTGCTCCATGGCCCCATTGAGGAGCAGATTCTCGGAGGCGATGATGCGGACGTTGTCGGGATTGTTTTCAAAGTACGTCAGCGACGACCGGACAAGTTCGCGCAAGGCAGCGACTGGCTCGAGGCTGTCCAGATCAAGGTTCAACTCTAACTGGCGTACCATCTGGTAGGCCTGGCGTAGGGCTTCGACGTAGAGCCCCTGCTTGCTGCCGAAGTAATAGTAAATCATTCGCTTGGAGGTGCGGGTCTGACGGGCTATCTCGTCAATTCGTGCGCCATTGAAACCATGGCGCGAAAACTCGGTGACGGCGACGTGTAAGATCTCGCGCTGCGTGCGCTCAGGATCGCGCCGCACCGGGGGCGTTTGCCCGGTTTCGCTTTCCAAGCTCTCTTCGGTTATGGACGCCTTGGCCACTGTAGTGTTCCTATCTGCCAACCGCTTGCCTTGCACCGTAGGCAGGTGCTCACCTGTTCTAGAGTCATTATAGATACAGTCAGGGTAGCTCCCGGATACGATGGCGCCCTTGGACCTAAGTGCCTGCCCGGGGCGTGAGTGCCCGGGCAGGCGTGGTCATGTGCCTGCCTGGGGCGCATCTTACCTTCGCAGCCAGCTGTGGCGAGTGCTGCCGGTAGAGGCACGGCTCCGGGCGTTAGGCAAAGGGAGCTGGGATGCCCGTTTAGGTCACGCCCATGCGCATGAGGGTGGGGATGAAGGCTGGCGAGATGATTACAGTGTTCAGGCTGTAGTAATATCACGACGCCGCAGCAGCGCGAGGCCGAGCGTGATACCCATAACGGCGATGAGCAGTAGCAAGGTCAACGCGGCCCAATTGGGATCCCGGTCCGTGGCATAGTCGAACAGACTGAGCCGAAGTACCCAGCGAGGCAGGTGCAATAGGCCTCCGAACCAGGAGACGAATGCCGACCAGGCAATAGCCGCCCACACCAGCGGCATCAGTCGCCGCGCGAAGCCGTAAAGTGCGGCACCGATACCCAGTGCAGCGTAGATTCCGGGCAGCTGGCTGACGCTCATAAGGGCTGTTTGGCGAGCTGCGGTAGCGTCAAGTTCAGTGGCGGTGCCGGCGGCAAGTACGGCAGCGCAGGCGAAGACCAGTGCGCTCGCCGTTAGAAATGCCACCGCGACGCGCGCACCGAAGAAACGGATCCTGCTCACTCCGGTGCTGAGTTCGATATCGGCCAAACCCGCTGTTTCTGCGGCTGTGGCGGTGCCGATCAACGTTGTGCCCGCGATGGAAATGATGATGGCGAGAAACATCGTCGCCGCAGTCACAAACTGCGCGGTGGAACTCGTCGAATCCGTCATCGCGGAGAGGATGTCGCCATAGCCAGAAGTCTCAGCAAGGTCAAGGACCGTGGTCGACATGGTGCCGAAGAGCATCGCGAGAAGAAGAATGACGGCGGTCCATGAGACAATCGATCCGCGTGCGAGGCGTGTGGTCAGCGAGAGCGAGGAAGAGACGCGCAGACGCGCCGCACTGGCACTTCGTGGCTGGAGGAAGGCTCCGTGCAGTTCACGATGCAGGAACAGTTGCTGTGCCAGCACAAAAAGGGCTATGACGATGGCGAGCATAGGAAGTGCGGCGCCTAGCAGGTTCTTGCTATATGGGGCGAGAATGTCCTTCCAACCGAGCGGGGTGATCCAGCGTATCCACATTTGTCCCGTGGCGTCGGCTGCCACTCGCAGGGCGTAACCGAGCAATACTGAAGCCAGGGCAACACGACGAGCGGGTACCTGTGGCAACAGCTGCTCTAGAACCAAGGCAATCGCTGCATAGGTCAAACCCGCCAGCAGCAGCGCCACACCCATGACGATACTTCCTGCCGGGGAAAAGTCAGCGACGAAAAGGCTTTCTGCAACCAGGAGTCCTGTTATCAAGGCGGCAAAAAGCACCATGGGAATGATGGCAATGAGTATCTGAGCGGCGATCAGTTTTCGGGTCGGCACGCCTGTGGTTTGTATGAGTTCACGGATACCGCCGTCCTCCTCCCGACGTCCGTTCGTCAGAACAATTGCCGCAACTGCGGTCAATATCATTGCGTAGGCTCCCAGCTGCCATTGGAATAGGCTGCCGATAGTGAGGGGATCGGAGATCGGGCCGAAAAAGAGACCGATGGAATTGGAGTCAGTCAGGATTCCCATTATGCCCTGCAGCTCGGAAGCGTCGTCAAAGAAGGAGGCATATACGGGCGGTACGGCGATAATGAGAACGGTCAGTCCGCCTAGCCAGGCGAGGAGCGCCAAGAATCTGCTTCGTAGCCCGATGAATACTAGGCGGCGAATTTGATACTGCGTCGCCTGTCCATTTGGACGCATTGGAGTGCTCATCGCGCCACCGCCTGATAATGGCGCAGAAATAGGTCCTCGAGACTGGCCGGGGTACAGGTGATATCGGCCAGCCCGGATTTGACCGCGAGTTCAAGGACGCGGGGGACGACACTGCCGGACGCTTCGACGACGAGGCCGTCGTCGCCGTCAGATGTGGCCGCGCCAATGGGCAGCGAGACTACCGGCGTGGCCCGATCAGAGGAAGAGGTAGCGAGTTCTTCCCGCAATGCGGCAAGTCCACGTTCAAACTGTGCTAACTGGGCGGGTGGGCCAGAGAGGCGAATCTGCCGTGCCGCCAGGTGCCGCAGGTGATCAAGAGGGCCAGCTTCCACGGTTTTTCCGTCGCGAATAATCGTCACATCCGTACAGAGTTCCTGCACTTCGCTGAGAATATGGCTTGACAGGAGAACCGTCTTACCCGCCTGCCGTACCTCCTGCACGCATTGCCGGAATATGTTCTCCATCAAGGGGTCGAGGCCGCTTGTTGGCTCGTCGAGTAAGAGCACATCGACAGGGGCGGCGAAGGCGGCGACCAGAACGACCTTGCGCCGGTTTCCGGTGGAATAGGTACGTACACGCTTCGTGGGATCGAGGGCGAAGCGTTCGATGAGTTCGCGTTCGCGTGCCACGTCACGTACTCCCCGCAGTCCAGCGATGGCATCGAGTACCTGTTGACCGGAAAATGCGGGCCAGAGGGAAACTTCTCCGGGAACGTACGCGACGCTGCGGTTAATAGTGGCGGCGTCGGTGGCCGGGTTCTGACCGAGAACACGCATATGGCCTCCGTCAAGGTGATACAGGCCGAGTAGGGCGCGAATGGTAGTGGACTTACCAGAACCGTTAGGTCCGAGAAAGCCGTGCACGCTCCCCGCTTCGACGGTGAGATCAAGCCGGTCCAGTGCGGCGAGAGACCCGAAGTGCTTAACCAGCCCATGTGCTTCAATTGGGTGACCCACGAGTAACTCCTTTTGGTCGAGTTAATCCCTTTTGTCACTATCTCATCATGTGACCCAGGGTCACGGTCAACATATGCGAGCAGATTTGCCCCGCGGTCACGGTCAACGTATGCGCGGGGCCGATCTCCGCTTGATCTGTCGTAAGCGGCTTTTCCGGTGCTGTATCGGTGGAGCGTAAATGAGGGCTAGGCTTGGGGCATGAAGATCGCACGACTCAGCCTTGAGCAAGGCCCACGCTACGCCGTTCTCGACGAGGAGAACGCCCAATATCTGGTTCTCGCCGATGATCCTATGTTCGGGAAGTTTGAGCCGACCGGTCAGCGGATAGCGGAGCAGGATGCTCGCCTTGTCGCCCCCATGCTTCCACGGTCGAAGGTAGTCGGAGTGGCGGGGACTTATCCGGCACCGGGTATGTCGGTCGCAGACCGTGACCGTCCGACACTTGACGATCTGCTCGTTTTCTTGAAGCCCAACACCGCGGTGATCGGACCGAACGATCCGATTGTTTTGCCGAGCTGGGCGCCCCAGGTCGATCATGAAGTGGAACTCGCCGTCGTGATCGGACGGGTGAGCAAGGATGTTCCGGTGAACCGCGCGGCGGAGGCGATCTTCGGGTACACGGTTGCCAATGATGTGACGGCACGGCTTGAATCGCTGACCCGCGCAAAGACCTTCGACACGGCCTGCCCGGTAGGGCCGATCATTGACACATCTCTTGATCCTTCGGATGTGCAGCTCGTTTCGCGGGTGAACGGCGAGCAACGCCGTGCAGGGCGGACGAGCGAGCTCGCGTACTCAATTCCGGAGTTGGTTTCCTACCTGTCGACGCTGTTCACCCTGCTACCCGGCGACATTATCCTCACCGGCACACCGGCGGGCGACGGTCAGATTGAGGCGGGGCAAAGCGTAGAGGTGGAATGCGAAGGAATAGGCATTCTGCGCAATCCCGTTGTTCGGCAGGACTAGGCACCAGGCACTAGGCGCGCCGCGTCATCTGCATCTACCGATAAAGCGCACTCTCAATGCGATCAAGTAGTTCCGTGAGAATCGGGCGTGGCGTTGCGAAGGCCAAGCGGGCGAATGTGGCATAGTCGCGTCCGCTCAACAAGCCCTCGGTCAGGGCAACTCGTGCCTCCTCTCGGATGAAGGTTGCGGGGGAACGGCGCCCGAAACGCCCGCTGCTGGCCAGGTCGGTGAACTCGAGGAAGGATATGTAGGTGCCTTCCGCGTGGGCTACTTCGACTCCTTCCCAGGTGACAACCCGTTCCTCCAGCAAGTCGCGATTGCTGGCCAAGTAGGCGCGGACCTCGTCATTCCACGCCTGTGCTTCCATGTAGCACACCGCTGCAGCGCGGGCGCCCAAAGTGCTAGTCGGCTCGGTGACGGGGTAGGAGATCGGCTTGAATCGCTGCCAGTGGGACGGGTTATTGAAGACCATCTGGGCGCATTTGAGGCCGGGGATATTCCAGCCCTTCGAGGCGGCGACAGAGGTGATGCTGTGGGCAGCCGCCGCGTCGTTGATGGTTGCGTAGGGTATGTAGGTGGCGTCGTCGTCCAGAATCAACGAAGCGTGAACGGCGTCTTCAAAAACGTAACCGTCATGTTTGGCGACGACGGCGCAGACCGCCTCCAGTTCTTCACGAGTGAGGCAACGCCCGGTTGGGTTCCACGGGTTGCAGAGCACAAGAAGGCCCGCTCCGGCCGAGAAGGCGCGCTCTATTCCCGCGATATCGAGGTGCCAGGTGTTGCCGTCGTGAATGGCCGGGACTTGGATGGCCTCACGGCCGAACTCGCCCGGGATGGTCAGGAAGGGCATGTAGGCCGGGGTGGGGATGATAACCGCGCTTCCGGGGCGGGTGAAATGCTTGATTGTTTGGCGCATGGCTTCAAGAACTTCGGGCACGAGGAGCATTCGCTCGGGTTCAGGCTCCCAGCCGAAACGGGAGAGCCAGCGCGATGTTGCCGTGAGGCTACGCGAGCGATCCTCGTCTGTCAGGTAACCCATGGTTCCGCGCTGTGCCTCGGCGATGATAAAGTCGCGCACCTCGTTTGCTATGCCGAAGTCCATCTCAGCAATCCAGGCGCCGATTGTGCCCGGGTATTTTGTCCACTTTTGCGACGCGTACGACGTAAGCGTGTCGATGGTCGGGGAGTCGAAGTCATTTGCCATGCCTCCCAGTCTAATGTTTTGGGAGTGGGGGATGAGTGCGGTGGAGAGGTCGAAGTGCCCGGGGCCGTACGCGCGTGGAGGGTGCGGCGATTTGGTGATGGCGTCAGCCATGAGGTTGATCGTGTTCAGGTGCGCGGTGGACGTGTAGTCGCGATTTGGTGGCGGCGTCAGCGTGCCGTTCAAGGTTATCCACAGGATGTGTATTCCCGGTGCGCGGTACTTGTAGCGCAGGTAGCCTCTGGTTATGAGCGGGAAACAGGTGAAGAAGCGCAGAGAGCGTGCTGGCGAGCGAATCACGGTGCCGGGCTGGCGTGGCATTGTGTCGGCGTTCATTGCCTTCCTCATCTGTGCCCTGCTTGGAAGTTGTGGTCGAGCCGATGAGGCCGAGCCGAGCGGCGCTTCATCGGATGTGACGGTAGCCAGTGCGGGCGCTGCGACCGAGTCCGGGGAGGGCGGCGGGGCTGGCAGGGTACCCGATGCGCCGGAAGTGGATCCTCCTGAGCGTCCGCCGGAAATGGATCGTGCCGACGAGGTCGGCGCAGACGCAGCGGCGCAGTACTTCTTGGAGTTATACCTGTACGCGTATCTCACAGGCGACTTGACTGAGTGGAACGCAATGTCACTAGAGGAATGCGAGTTTTGTGCGTCTGTGGCGGGTGATGTTGAGTCCTTGACAGCTGACGGGGGCTGGGCAGATGCGGCGGTTGACGTAGCGGATGCTCAGGTCTGGATCAGCGATGACGATCCGAACTACTACCGGGTGGATTTCCTTGTGCGTCGAACGGATGCCGTTAGGCACGAGCCTGATGGTGGTGTCAGAACATACGAGGATGGCGACTATGCGTTGATTTTCGGGCTGCATCAAAATGGGGAGTGGATGATCTCATCGTTTGACATTGTGGAGGCCTCGCAGTTTGGGACGGGCACATGACCACTCGATTTGGTCTGCTCTTTTCCATTCTTCTTGTCCCACTGCTTCTCGCGGGCACTAATGACGACTTCGAGTGGGGAGGTGCTGCGGGCGGCCCCAATGTAGAGATTTCGGGCAAGGGCTGGGGATCGTCCGTGTCGACCGCAGGTAATCGTCCCGTTACCCCGGCGAGCACCGGAGGGGCCGCCGCTGCGAAGCCGCATGGCTCCGTAACTCGGCAGTCGAATCCTGTGGCCGGAAATGCATCATGGGCTACGAACTGGACAAGCGCAAAAGAACGTTGGCAGGCGACGACGCGAGCGGCGGCAGCACGCCGAAGTTCAACTCCGATTGCGCCGACCTGCCCCACGGGTTTCGTCAAGGTGATTCGTGCGGATGCCATGGGATGCGTGCATTCCTCTGCGCTGGCCGCGGGCACCATAGGAACGGCGTGGGTTCCCTTCGGCACTCCGGCACAAACCGCGTCGGCGCCAGTTCCCGCAGTGGACGCTGCGGTGGAAGACGGGCAGACACCGGGCGGCACCTCGATTGACCCTTCGACGTTGATAACCATTGAGGACGTCCAACGTCTGATCACGGATGCGGGAGCGGTACAACTCTCACCGGCACGAAGCTGGGTGTATGTCAACAAACCGGTCTACTATTCGACTGACGCTGCCGCACACGACGAACAACTCGTTGTACTTGGGCAGAACGTCACCGTGCACCTGGATCCGGTGAGCTTTCGCTGGGATCCCGGTGATGGCACGGAGCCCTTCACCACGAGCACACCTGGAGGAAGCTGGCCCGACGGTACAGTGACCTACACCTATTTGACCGCGTCGTCGGACGTATCGGTGCGGCTGGAAGTGACCTGGCAGGCGAGCTTCACGGTGGGAGGCGTGACCTACCCGATAACGGGAAACGCCACCGGCACAGCGACCAGCGATCCTTTCACGGTGCGGGAAGCGGAGGCGGTGCTCGACAGGTAATGCGCGGCGTATGCGCGTATTCGGCGTCACCGTGGTGCACGCGATAACCTTGGATCATCATGGCTACTACAACTGCTGCGGGTTCCGATATCCGCGTTCGCTTCTGTCCATCTCCCACTGGAACTCCTCATGTTGGAATGGTGCGCACCTGCCTGTTCAACTACGCATATGCCAGGCACGTAGGCGGCACCTTCGTGTTCCGCATCGAGGACACCGATGCCGCCCGCGACTCGGAAGAGTCTTTCAACGCCATCATTGACTCGCTGCAGTGGATGGGACTCGACTGGGATGAGGGTGTTGGTGTCGGCGGTCCGCACGGTCCCTACCGGCAGTCGGAGCGCACCGGAATCTATGCCGACGTCGCCGCCAAACTCCTGGCGGGCGGTTATGCATACGAATCCTTCTCCACACCGGAGGAGGTCGAGAAACGGCACCGAGACGCTGGGCGCGATCCGAAGCTCGGCTACGACGGATATGACCGCACTCTCACCCAAGAGCAAAAAGACGCGTATCGCGCCGAAGGTCGGCAACCGGTTCTGCGCATGCGTATGCCCGATGAAGACATCACGTTCACCGACCTCGTCCGGGGCGAGATCACCTTCAAGGCCGGTTCGGTCCCGGACTACGTAATTGTTCGCGCCGGGGGAGACCCGCTCTATACGCTGACCAACCCGGTCGACGACGCAATGATGGAAATCACGCATGTCCTGCGCGGTGAGGATCTGCTGTCATCCACACCGCGACAAATCGTCATGTACCTGGCGCTGGAAGAGCTTGGCATCGCCAAATTCACTCCACGCTTTGGCCATTTGCCCTACGTCATGGGAGAGGGGAACCGGAAACTTTCTAAGCGTGATCCAGAATCGAATCTTCTCCTGCATCGTGAACGCGGGATCATACCGGAAGGTCTGCTCAACTATCTCGGTCTTCTCGGGTGGTCCATCGCGCCTGACCACGACATCTTCTCAAAGGATGAAATGGTGGCCGCGTTCGACATTAGCGACGTCAATCCAAACCCCGCCCGTTTCGACGACAAGAAATGCGTGGCGATCAACGCGGAGCATATTCGACAGTTGGACCTTGCTGATTACACGGCACGCCTCGTTCCCTACCTCCAGCAGGCAGGGGTTGTTGCCACATCCGCCTATGACGAGTTGACGGATGAACAACGCGCCAGGCTCGACGCCGCTGCACCCCTCGCGCAGACCCGAATGCAGCTGCTCGGGGAAGTAGGCGAACTGCTCCGCTTCCTCTTCGTCAACGCCGTCGACCTGACATACAACGAAAAAGCTATCGGCAAGCTAAAGGACTCTGCGCCGGATGCTTTGCGAGCCGCGGCGGACGTACTACGTGGACTGGAGGACTTCACCCCGGAGGCGATCAAGCCCGCGCTGGATGCCGAACTTGTCGACAGGCTGGGAATCAAGCCTCGTCTCGCATACGGCCCACTGTTCGTGGCGATGACCGGAACGAATGTCTCGATCCCGGTCGTCGATTCAATCGCCATCTTGGGCAAGGCAGAAGCGCTGACCCGCATCGAACAGCTTCTTACGAGAATCGTTCGTTAGGCGAAGCATGGGAATCCGTGCAGGCCTACGACTCGGCGGATATCGCTTCCGACGCCGCCTGCAACATGAACCCGCGCAGGCGGCGAACATGCCGGCGGCGCTCAGTGCGCGGTTGCCGCGCGCAACACCACGCCCCGGTATCCTCGCGCGGACATGGTGCTATCACTTTGCCGACGCGCTGCAGGACGAGGAGGGGGATCTCACGGCGAATTCACTGGCCTTCGTCATGGGGCATCCCTTCCTTGAGCCGACTGACTACGTTGCGGCGGTGCGTGAAACAGCGTCCCGGTGCACTGCAGCGCTGCGAGCCGGCAAACCCATCGCCAGGGCCGCCGTCGCCGCGTTGACAGCTGCCACGGTGACCTACGGCTTCGGTGAGGCCGAACAAGTCGCTGCGGTCGATGAAGTTCTTGGTGAAGAGCTTCGTCACCGCCTCGATGACGTGATCACGGCGGTGCTGGCACGCCCGGAGCTGGCCTGGTGGAGTGAGCGCTACCAGCCATCCGAATATCCGTGGTACCGCACATCCGAGTCGGATCTCGACCCGCAGCGCCGCAGTGCCAGTTCGCCGTATCCCACAATTAGTGGCGCCCTGTGGTGGCCGTCGAGCCAATTGATACTTCCCGCGTTTGAGAGTTATCGGCGTATCCCCGCGGGTCTGGCGGACGTACCCTGCACGTATCTGGCCTTTGGAGATGACAGCGACGAGGCCGACCCGGCCTCGCTGCGCTACGGGGAAGCTCCCGGTGGCCAGGGTAGGGTCTACGATGTTGAAGGTCCGGAGCACTGGGTGGACCTAGTGGAACGATACCCCGCCCGCTTAATCGATAGCGATGTGCTGAGATACGGATGGCAAGGCGATGTGCCGGGCCAGGCCTATACCGTGGACTGGTACTCGGCGGCGCGGGACTATGACGGGGTACATCTTGCAATAGGTGCCGCGCTGCGCAGCCAATATGCACCATTGCCTCTGGACCAGGAGCGATTGGGCGGCCCGGCGTGGACGATGATGACGGGGTGGGTTCCGGGACAGGTGCTGTGGCTTGACGCGGAACGAGAAGCAGCTATCGCTGCCAAAGATTGACGCGCGGCTGGCAATGACCTAATGGTGTGGTAGCTGCTAGGAATGCTGGAGCGAAGTTCGGCACGCAGACAGCGAGAACAGGGCGAGTGAATCGAAGGCGTGACGTGTTCCACGAGCCAGCGCTTTGCTCCTCGCGCTCTGATCGGGTAGCCTATTCTTCTGGCGCCGCTGAAAGGCGGTAGAACCCTTGGGGTATGGTGTAATTGGCAACACAGCTGATTCTGGTTCAGCCATTCTAGGTTCGAGTCCTGGTACCCCAGCCAACGGTCCTGGCACTGCCTGGGCCACGCGGGACTTCCCGCAAAGTTGACGCGAGCTCCTATCGTCTAGCGGCCTAGGACACCGCCCTCTCACGGCGGTAACGCCGGTTCAAATCCGGCTAGGAGTACGAGCTGGCCTATCCGGTCAGCCCACACCTGCGCTCGTGACCGGCGGCAAACCCGGCGGGCACTAGGCTCAGGTGTTTAGGCTCCCATCGTCTAGCGGCCTAGGACACCGCCCTCTCACGGCGGTAACGCCGGTTCAAATCCGGCTGGGAGTACCACAGTATTCGACGGCGCACAGATGCAGCTCCCGAGGCCCGGCCCGATTCTCGTCGCGCACTCACACACCTATTTCGTCGATCCGGCCATAAGTGCGTTCACAAAGTAGCGCTGGAAGGCGAAGAAGACGAGCAGAGGAACGAGCATCGACAGGAAAGCGCCCGATGAGAGCAGGTCGATGTTGGCGGAGAAGTTGCGCAGTGATTTCTGTAGCTCGACCGTGATCGGTGCGTCGTTCGCGCCGGCGAATATCAGTGCCACCAACATGTCATTCCAGGACCAGAGGAACTGAAAGATCGTCAGCGAAGCGATCGAAGGAAGCGCCAGTGGCAAACAGATCCGTCCGAAGATGTAGAGCTCATTGGCGCCGTCGATCCGTGCCGCCTCAAGCATTTCGGCGGGAATCTGGCGGAAGAAGTTGCGTAAGAGGTAGACCGCGAAAGGCAGCCCGAAAGCGGTATGGAAGAGAATGACCGCCCAACGCGTACCGAAGATATGCATGTCGCGGAAGAGCCGTGCCAGCGGGATGAAGGAGACCTGCAGCGGCACGGCCATCAGGGCAACGGTTGCAACCAGCACCCAATCGCGGCCACGAAACCGGATCCACGCTAGCGCGTACCCTGCCATTGCACCAAGCGCGACAACGAGGAAGGTCGAGGGAACAACGATCAGAACCGTGTTGAGCAGCGCTCTGGCAAAGGAGGGTGACGAGAGGCGCCGCGCGTAGTTATCCAGTGTCAACTGCGACAGGTCACCAAATGCGGTCCACCACCCCGACTGTTCCGAGGCAGTATTCGTGCGCAAGGAAGAGACGAGGAGACCGAAGGTGGGCAGCATCCACATGACGGCCACAATGATGAGAACAACATTGACGGCCCCGCGGTTTATGAATCCGACGAGGCGCGAAGCAATGCTGCGCCCTTTGTGGTGCAGTGAGACGGGTTGCACGGTGGCGTGCGCTGAGGTGACGATGCGGGTGCCTTCCACAATTGTGCGCGATTGCTCGCTCGCATCCGAGTCCACCTGCGCGGCCGCGGCACCATTCCCGCGATCCGCGGCGCTACTGGGAGGCGTAGCCGCGTTATAGGCATGCTTTGCACTCATGACAGACCACCTCGGCGGAAGTTACGGATGTTGATAATCATGAAGGGGAGGACCATAAGCAGCAGGAAAACTGCCAGAGTGGAACCCATCCCGAAATTACGCGCGCCGTACTCGGTCCACATCTGAACCGCCACCACGTTAGAAGCCGGTTTCGACTCACCCGGAGAGATCACATAGACCAAGTCGAAGATCTTCAACACATTGATCATGAGGGTAACCAGTACAACGGAGAGCACCGGCATCAGTTGCGGAACGGTGATGTGCCGGAACACCTGCCATTCGTTGGCACCGTCCGTGCGTGCGGCTTCCATGAGTGAACGATCGACCGCCGAGAGTCCGGACGCGATCATCACCATCGAAAAGCCTGCCCAAATCCAGATGAAGGCGAGGATGATAACCGGTGTGATCAGTGATGGCCCAAGCCAATTCACACCGCTAGGCGCGGCGGAGAAGTTGACTGCCGGCAGACTAACCGTGAACTCCTGGCCACCGGGAACATCCAAGATGAAGGTTCCGTCCTCCTCGGTTGTGGCAGTTGCGGCGACACTGCCATCGGCAGCAATTGCTTCCACCTGGATTCCTCGCAGGCCGCGTTTGCCACCATCGATCTGACCAATTTCGCCTCCTCCGCCCTTGACGAAGTCCAACCACACGGTCCCGATGATGGCATTGTCGTTCGCCTGGGCGGCTACCGCTTCCTCCGCATCCGCAACGCTGTCTTGATTGATACCTACGAGAGGGAACAGAGCGACATCGCCTGCGCGGTAGTGACCATCGGTTGTGACATCGCCACTGGAGGTACGGCTGATGCTTTGGTCGTCGCGTGGGCGGGCGTTCGGATAGGTGGTGGAGTCATCGAATACATTCTTGGCATGGACGAGGATCGCATTCACAAGGCCCTTATTCGGATCCGGTGAGAAAGCTGCCCGCCATACGACACCCGATGCAAGCATGGAGATCGCCATCGGCATGAAGATCACCAGTTTGAACGCTGTTTTCCAGCGCACCTTATCCATCAGCACGGCGAAGATGAGGCCTAGCACCGTACATATGATCGGCGCGACAACAACCCATATGAGATTGTTGCGCACCGCCGTGAACGTGGAACTACGGCGAAACATCGTTGCGTAATTCTCCAGGCCGACGAAGGTACCGGCGTCGTCGAAAAGTGAACGCCACACCGAGTAGATGATCGGATAGACGACCATCACCACGAGTATGAGGAGCGCCGGCCCCAATAGGATGGCAAGGAGCAGGCGCGGGTCATCCACCTTGCGGGGTTTGCGCCCCCGCAACTGGCCGACGCGCTCCTGCGTCGTAGTGTGTGCTTTCACGCTCATGGCGGTGCGCGACTCCCTTATCCGCCGTAGGCGCTGACGGCCGCTTCCTCAAGGCGTTGCGCGGTTCCGTCAACGTCGGATGGGTTCTGGTAGAAGGTAATCATTTCAGCCCAGAAGCCCTGGCCTTCGGTCCCACCGAAGGCCGTGGGTGTGAGGTCGGAGAGATCGAAGCGGAAGACTTCCGCGTCTACCAGTTGCTGAGCGATGTCTCGTGAGGTGTCATCGGGGTAAAGAGCCATGTCAGCGTTTTGGTTCGGTGACGTGAACCCACCCTTGGCAATCCAAATATTCGCAGCGGTTGGGGACGCCAGGTACTTCATCAGTGCCTGTGTGCCCTCGCCGTCGTCGAAGGCGACGGCGACATTTCCGGCTCCCATAACGGACTGTGGGGAGTCGTCGATAGACGGGAACGGATAGAAGTTTGCGTCCTCACCGACGACGGCGTTCGTCTGGTCGGTGATGTTACCGGCGACGAAGTCGCCCTCGTAGACAGTCGCGCCCTCCGGGGTATCGCGGAAAACTGCGGTGACAGAATCCGGGAATGTGCGCTGTGATCCGCCGGCCAGAACAATGTCATCATTGCCCCAAAGCTCGCCGAGAATGGTCAACGCCTCCTTCACCGATTCATCGGTCCAAGGAATCTCATGGTTGGCCAGCTGGTCGTACATTTCGGGACCGGCAGTACGTAGATAGACGTTTTCAAACCAGTCCGTCAACGGCCATCCGACGTCGGCTCCGACAACGAGGCCGGGAACACCCGAGTCGGAAACCGTCTGCAGGGTCGTGGTGAAGTCGTCCCAGCTCTTGGGAATGTCGACTCCAGCATCCTCGTAGGCGGCGACGTTGTACCAGATGGTCGATTTGTTGGCGGCCTTGAACCAGACTCCATATGAGGTGCCGTCGACGGTACCGAGGTCGAGCCACGTATCCGAATAGTTGGCCTGTACTTCCTCAAGGACATCATCCGCGAGCGGGGAGATCGAACCGTCTTGGGCTAGCTGCGTCATGAGCCCGGGTTGTGGAATCAACGCCACATTTGGCGGCTTTCCACCCTCGATCTGAGTACCGAGTGTTGTGGCGACGTTGTTGCCCAGCGATGTGTAGACAGTCTCCGCTCCTGTTTGCCTCTCGAATTCGTCGAGAACGGCCTCGAAGTTCTCCTGCTCTGCGCCGGACCAGTCTGCGGCGACATTGAGGGTTTGGCCGGAGAGATCCGGCAGATCCAGATCCTCGACATTGACTGTGGGGCCGCTGGAGTCCGTTGTGGTGTTCTCGGTGTCACTCCCGGAACAAGCTGTTAGTACTAATGCGGCGCTGGCGAGTATCGCGAGCGCTGAGCTGCATCGTTGCATGTTTCCTCCTGAGGTGTTTTCGGCGAGCAACTCACTACTCACAATAGGTGTGATGTGGCGCACTTTCAAGTACTTGGATGTTTGTGCTGCTCAGCGAGGTGCGTGCACTGGTATCGCTGGGGCGGAGGTCTCGCCTCGGCAGCGGGTAGGGAGAAGCTGAGCGGGTAGGAAGAAGCCGGGTAGGCGGGAGGTGTGCCGCAGCAGTTGCGGCAATGGTGTGTGGTTGAGGTGGCAGCACCGGCGTACCGCAGTGCTGGAATCAGGGGTGGGAGGGGATACCGGTGCCGAGAGTAACCGCTGCGCAATCTGGGGAATGCCCGACGTCGGGCACCTCCACAACCGGTATGCCGGGCGCATAATGGCGGATAATCTCCAGTGCCGTGGCCCGTTGTCCGGCTTCGTCGATACGGGTGAGCTGTCCGACGGCGACGGCCCGCACCTTGTGGAAGGTTCCCGCCTGGCTATGCTGGGCGAGATAGCCGACGATACTTCGCAAGGAAGGGCCGAGAGACTCGATGAGGAACACGCTGCCGGTGACATCGGGCCAGTAAGGTGTACCCGCTAGTTTCAGAAAGCAGCGTAGATTCCCTCCCGTCCATGGAAGTCGTAAAACTTCCGAAGCGGTGATGCCCGGTTCGGTTATCACTCGGTCCGGACGGCATATCACCGCGTTGAGTACATGGTTCAAGGGGTCAAAGCCACGGCGCAGTCCGGCCAGGAGATTCCACAAGACGGTATGTTGGCCGGTTCGAGCCGAGATGGCGCCGAGCACACAACTAAGATCGGAGTAACCGATCAGTGGCTTCGGATGGCTGGAGATGAGGGGCCAATCGAGGTAGGGCAGGACCTCGTTGGCCAGATTTCCGCCGGAGATATCGACGATGCCGACAGCCTGCTCGTCGGCATAGGCAGCGTTGAGCAGGTCGGCGCGCAACTGCGGATCCCAGCGTTCGGCGGGCTGCGTGGCGGCGGCATTCACGACGGCGCGTGCGTCGAGATGATAACCCGCTGCGGCGAGCGCCGAACTGAGAGTCGGCAAATGTTCGTCGGCCCAGGGGAACAACGGATCGGAACATGACGTCATAGCAAGACGACGCATGCTCTTATGCTACCGGCTCGGGCTGCGTGGCGTTCAGCGCAAGGAATGGCGAATGGTCAATGTTGGCGACGTCGAATCCGGCAACCGCTCGATCACAGCAAGGAGTAGGCCCACATGCCTACGGCTACCAGTGCGGCACCACAGAGCCTCTCCACAGTGAGTGGGGAGACTTTCGTGCTGAACCAGCCGAAGTGGTCTATGGCAACCGAGGCGGTGATCTGGCCGCACAGCGCGACAAGGATCGCCGGTCCGGTGCCGATAACCGGAGCTGCACTGGCCAGGCCCACTACGAATGCGGCGCCGAGCGGGCCTCCCAACCACATCCACCATGGCGTAAGCGGTATCCGGCGTGGCCGCCAGCGCAGTGCAATCAGCAGCAGGAGAAGGAAAACCGTGGAGGTGGAGTAGGAGACCAGGCCCGATGAGATCGACGATCCCATGGCCACGGTGAGGCGGCCATTAACCGCTGTTTGCACGGCGGACAGCACGCCGACGCCTGCTCCGAGTAGAAAATAAACAGGTGTGATTGTGCTGCGTGCTTTGGAGGTGAGTGTCGTTTCGCCGGTGCGAGTGGACGCCTTATCGCCGACGCGACGTCGGTGCCACCCTTGCGTCGGCCCGATAATCGCGAGGTAAATGCCGAGCAGCACCGCGAGGACGCCGAGGAGGCGTGGCAGCGACATTGCGCGTACCAGGGATTCGAACCAACCTTGAGAATCTATGAGGACGCCAGCTGCGATCTTCCCAATTAGCGGCAGGATGACCGAACCGGCGGCGCCAATGTGGGGGAAAAGCAGTATCAGCGCGACAAGTGCGGTGGCACCGAGCAGGCCGCCGGAGAAAGCCCATAGCGGCGTATGCGGTGCGACCGTGAGGGGAAGACCACGAACTAGGGCGACGAGCGCGAGCGTCAGCGAGCCCACGATGAAGGCGACAAGGGCAGCGCCGACTGCGGCCTGCAGGCTCGCCCGTCGGGCGGAGGGGGACCTCCGGACAAAAGCCGGCTTGCCCCGTCGCCACGAGGGACCGCGCGGTCGGAGGGGGCGGATGGGCCCGAGGGGAAAGCCCCGCCGGAGGGCATGGACTCACCGGGAGCGCTTGCTCCGTCCGCGGTGATTGCTCCGTCTTCAGCCGAAGATCCAGTGACAGGCATGAGTTCGCGGCCATCGCCGTTTGGCACAGCCCTCGCGTCATCGGACTGAGAGAATCCGGCGCGGAGCCGAGAATTCATTGCCGTCTGAATGGGCAGCGCGCAACCTGCGGCAATCGTGAAGATAAGAATTGCGATCATGACCCTGTGGCCTCCTCCTGGTGGCGAATTAACAGCGGGCTAGTTAGCGGTGCGACGGCTGACTTTTCCGATGGCGGCTCGCAAGAGACGAGTCACGAGAGCTCTTCCAGTAAGGGGCGAGCGAGGATATCCCAGCGCCAAGCCTGATCCAACCACTCCTTACCGGCGCGGCCCATCGCCTTGGCGCGATCCGGGTCTTCAAGTAGATAACACAGAGCGGCGATGCTGGCCTCGACACTATGGCCGGAAGCAACCAGGCCTGTTTTTCCGGGAAGAACAGCCTCGGGAGCACCGCCGGAATCTCCGCTGATCGCGGGAAGTCCGGCGGCGTAGGCCTCTAGATACACAATTCCGAGTCCTTCGATGTCCAAGCCCCCGCCACGTGTGCGGCACGGCATGGCGAAGATATCTCCCAAACTGTAGTGGGCAGCAAGTTCCTCGTAAGGCACCTCCCGGTGAAGGTAATGGCATCCGCGGCAGGAGAGGTGGCAGCGAGCTCCCGCAGACGAGCCTCGTAGGGACCTTTTCCGACGATGACCAGCTGTGCTCTCGGGAAGCGGGCGCATACCTGCGGCCAAGCCGCGATGAGTGTGTCCTGCCCTTTGCGCTCGACCAGGCGGGAGATGCACACCACGACGGGCGCGTCATCGGCAATCCCATAGCGCTCACGCAGAGCAGTGCGCCAGGTGGCGGAGAATGCAAAAGCCTCGGGGTCGATTCCACCGGGTAGGCGCACGCGGTGGACATCGCCCAGGCAGCCGCGTAAACGGCGCAGGGTTGCCTCGGTGAGATAGGTGACGGTATCGGCATGAGTGAGGATGCGGCGCAGAAATTGGCGTGCTCCGGGCAGCATGGACCAACCGATTTCATGTCCGTGCGTGGTCGCGATAATATGCGTGGCTCCGGCGTCTCGGGCGGCCTCGCCCATGATTCCCAGCGGCGTTGACGCTCCGAACCAGACGTTGTCCACCGAATGCTCGCGGATAATGCGCTGCATTTCGCGCCGCACCCGCGGTGTGGGGAGCATCATGGTGCCGGGGTAACGGTAGGTGCGCCACGGCTGGGCGCCGTCGTATTCTTCGGCGCCTCCGCCGGGCGGGCTGGAACAATAGACGACGAACTGCTCGGGATCGAGTAGCCGAGCAAAGCCTTCAAGGTACGTCTGGATCCCGCCTTTGCGGGCGGAAAGTCATTGGTGACCAGAAGGGTTTTTCTCATCCTTATATCGTATGCCAGGGCGACGTCGAGCCACGGCATATCCCACCGGATGTGGTCAGTGGCGATCAATCACGGCGGCGAGCGATCACAAAGCGACACCCCGTCGCGCTGTAGCTCAGCGGGGCGGATCGGGTGACGAGCGTCTCGTCAGTCGTGGTCCTCGTCGGGCATTTCAAGGCCTTCCGTGGTCTGCAGGACATCGCTGAGACGATTCGCGGCAGTGACCACGGCAGCCGCATGTTGGCGCCCCGGCTGGCGACCCATTCGCTCAATTGGGCCGGATATCGAGACGGCGGCGATGACTCGGCCGGATGGTCCGCGCACGGGTGCGGAGATGGAGGCAACTCCGGGTTCGCGTTCGCCAACGGACTGCGCCCAGCCACGACGTCGTACGGCTGACAGATTGGTGGCGGTGTAGCTTGCTCCGTGCAGGCCCCGGTGTAAACGGTCCGGCTCCTCCCAGGCCAGCAGCACCTGCGCGGCCGAACCTGCCTTCATGGACAACGTTGCACCTACCGGGATGGAATCACGTAAGCCCATGGCGCGTTCGGCTGCGGCTACACACACCCGTTGTTCGCCTTGATGCCGGAATAACTGCGCCGATTCGCCGGTGTGATCGCGCAATGCCGTGAGTATCGGGCCGGCAGCAGCCAGAAGGCGGTCCTCACCAGCTGCTGATGCCAGCTCGGCCAGGCGGGGACCGAGGACGAATCGTCCCTGCATGTCGCGAGCCACCATGCGGTGATACTCCAGTGCTACCGCGAGGCGATGCGCTGTCGGTCGTGCCAGATGGGTTGCGGTGACGAGCTGCGCCAAGGTCTGCGGACCCGACTCAAGTGCACTGAGTACGGAGGCAGCTTTGTCAAGTACACCGACGCCGCTTCCTTCGGCCGCGCCTGCCTTGAGGTCACCATCGACCGCAGAATTGGATGACGGTTTCGAACTGTCCATGCTCTGATATTCTCATCTCAAAGCGTGAGATGCAAACGCGTGGCAGTATCGCATTGCGCGAGTGTAGTTTCACGGCCAGCAAGGAGTAGTAATGAGCGGAACCCTCGCAGAAAAGGTTTGGAACGATCATATCGTTAAGCACGGGGAGAACGGTTCCCCGGACTTGCTATATGTCGACCTGCAGCTTGTCCATGAGGTGACAAGCCCGCAAGCCTTCGAAGGGCTACGACTAGCCGGTCGACGCGTTCGTCACCCGGAACAGACGATTGCAACCGAGGACCATAATACTCCAACGGTGAATATCGACCTGCCAATTGCCGACGAGACCTCGCGCGCACAAATCAACCAACTGCGTGAGAACTGCGAGGAATTCGGTGTACCGCTGTACTCGCTAGGTAACGCGGATCAGGGGATTGTGCACGTCGTCGGCCCGCAACTGGGACTCACACAGCCGGGTATGACCATCGTGTGTGGCGACTCGCACACGTCGACGCACGGAGCCTTCGGAGCGCTCGCTTTCGGTATCGGCACTTCGCAGGTCGAGCACGTACTGGCCACGCAGACGCTTCCCATGGCGCCATTTAAGACGATGGCCGTGAACGTGAGCGGCCAGCTTAAGCCGGGAACAACCGCCAAGGACATTATTCTCGCCATCATCGCGAAAATCGGCACCAATGGTGCGCAGGGTCATGTCATTGAGTATCGCGGCGAGGCGATCCGTTCGCTCTCGATGGAAGCGCGGATGACGATTTGCAATATGTCGATTGAGGCGGGAGCCCGGGCCGGCATGATCGCCCCGGACGAGACAACCTTCGACTACATCAAGGGACGTCCCAACGCGCCGGAGAACTGGGACGAGGCAGTCGCGTACTGGCGGACCCTCATTTCCGACGACGACGCTGTGTTCGACGCGGTTGTTGATCTGGATGCATCCGAGTTGGAGCCCTTCGTTACCTGGGGGACCAATCCCGGGCAGGGCATTCCCATCTCCGGCGTCGTACCTGAGCCATCGGATATCGC
Source organism: Actinobaculum sp. 313 (assembly GCF_003073475.1). GTDB lineage: Bacteria > Actinomycetota > Actinomycetes > Actinomycetales > Actinomycetaceae > Asp313. The sequence continues at coordinate 1,148,362 of NZ_CP029033.1, forward strand.
CGATGAGACCCAGCGGCGGGCGGCGGAGTCGGCCATTGAGTATATGGGCTTGGTTCCGGGCACACCCATGCGCGAGATTGCGGTTGATACGGTGTTCATCGGTTCGTGTACTAACGGTCGAATCGAAGATTTGCGTGCGGTCGCCTCCGTGATCAAGGGACGGAAGAAGGCGGAGGGGCTGCGGGTACTTGTAGTTCCCGGCTCCGCCCGCGTGCGTCTGCAGGCAGAGGCGGAGGGCCTGGATCGGATATTCCTCGATTTCGGCGCGGAATGGCGAAATGCGGGCTGTTCCATGTGCCTGGCCATGAATCCCGATAAGCTCTCGCCGGGTGAACGTTCCGCGTCGACGTCGAACCGTAATTTCCAGGGACGGCAGGGGCCTGGTGGCCGGACGCATTTGGTCTCACCGCTGGTGGCTGCGGCCACCGCAGTGAAAGGTACCTTCGCTACCCCGGCGGATTTGAACTGAGCGACGAATCGAGAGGACGAGACCATGGAGAAGTTCACCACTCATACCGGTATCGGAGTTCCGCTGCGCCGCTCGGCGGTCGATACGGATCAAATCATTCCTGCCGTTTACCTCAAACGTATTACCCGGACCGGGTTCGACGACGCACTATTCGCGGCTTGGCGGCGCGATCCTGCATTCGTGCTCAACCGTGAGGAGTACCGGCGTGGTTCTGTGCTGGTGGCGGGCCCGGATTTCGGCACTGGATCGTCGCGCGAGCACGCGGTGTGGGCGCTGAAGGATTATGGTTTCCGCGCCGTGCTCGCCCCGAAATTCGCGGATATTTTCCGCGGCAATGCGGGCAAGCAGGGCCTAGTGGCCGGGGTGTGTACCCAGGAAGACATTGAGCAACTGTGGAAGCTTCTCGAAAACGAGCCGGGGCTGGAAGTAACTGTGGACCTGGTCGAACGCCAGGTCCGCTGTGGTGCCTTCATCTGCGATTTTCAGCTTGACGATTACACCCGCTGGTGCTTGATGGAAGGGCTGGACGATATCGCGCTGACTCTGCGCGATGAGGCTGCTATCACGGCGTACGAGGCGGCCCGCCCGAGTTTCAAACCCGCGACTCTACCCCAAAAGCACCTTCCCGCAGTTGAAGTGGTCTCCGCGCGCCCGGTGAGTGGAGATGCACCGTTGGCCTAGAGAGCTATTCTGGTATAGCCTACAGTTCTCTAGAAGGCGGCCAGCTGGGCGAACACGGTTGGCCGGGTGCCGAAGGGAAGAATATGACGAAACTCCGGGTACAAGGCGGAACACCGCTCTCTGGCGAAATCACCGTACGCGGGCAAAGAACTTCGTGTCAAAGGCAATGGTTGCCACCTTGCTTGCCCCCGAGACTTCGACGCTACGCAACGTACCCCTGATCCGGGACGTTGAGGTCGTTACGGAGCTACTCCGATTACACGGCGTGCAGGTCGACTATGACCAGGAAGCCGGGACTCTATCCATCACCCCCGGGGTTACCCACCTGCCCGAGAATCCGGAGGAAATGGACCGTTTGGCCGGGTCCTCGCGCATCCCCATTCTGTTTGCGGGACCGCTGCTGCATAACCTCGGTGAGGCCTTTATCCCGGATCTAGGCGGATGCCATATCGGTGACCGCCCCGTGAATTTCCATCTCAACGTGCTGGAGGACTTCGGCGCCAAGCGCATCCAAGAGCCGGCCGGTATGCATTTGGTTGCGCCGAAGGGGCTCAAGGCGCGTCCGGTCCGCCTGCCGTACCCATCGGTTGGTGCAACTGAGCAGACCCTGCTGACGGCAGTAATGGCCGAAGGTATCACAGAGCTGACTAATGCTGCGATTGAACCGGAAATCATGGATCTGATCGCGGTGTTGCAGAAGATGGGTGCGATTATTTCGGTGGACACTGATCGGACAATTCGCGTCGAAGGCGTTGATCGCCTCGTCGGCTTCTCCCATACGGCTCTGCCCGACCGTATCGAGGCCGGTTCCTGGGCCTGCGCTGCACTGGCAACCGGCGGAGACGTCTTTGTACGCGGTGCCGAGCAACAGGCAATGACGAGTTTCCTCAATGTCTTCCGCAAGGTTGGCGGAGCATTCGATGTGCGCGACGACGGCATCCGTTTCTGGCATCCGGGCGGTGAGCTCCATTCGATGGCACTGCAGACCGACGTTCACCCCGGCTTCATGACCGACTGGCAACAGCCGCTCGTCGTCGCTCTCACGCAGGCCTCCGGAATCTCGATCGTGCACGAAACCGTGTATGAGAACCGCTTCGGCTTCACCGAAGCCCTGGTGGAAATGGGTGCCCACATCCAGACCTATCGAGAGTGCCTGGGCGGACTGCCGTGCCGATTCGGTCAGCGTAACTTCTATCACTCGGCGGTTATTCAGGGGCCGACCAAACTTCACGCCGCAGATATCGAAGTGCCCGATTTGCGCGGCGGGTTTTCCCATCTGATCGCGGCTCTGGCAGCCGATGGCTGCTCACTCGTTTCCGGTATCGACATCATTGACCGTGGCTACGAGCACTTCATGCAGAAGCTCGGAGCGTTGGGCGCAGATGTTGAAAAGATTGCGGAGTGAGGCACGCGCGGTCGATGAGCCGAGCTGTTCGGCTCTTGCCGCAGTGAATGTGGCGGCGCTGCGGGGAGGAGGAGTGGCCGAGGACGTTGGACTCTTCTCCAGATTGCGGACGCGGTGCGCCCACACACGCCTTGCCTGGCGGTCCCGGCGCGGGCAGCGGCCGGGGCCACTGGTGATGCGCCTTGTCGCGCCACCGTTGGTGGCGCTCACGCATGCCATACAGGATATGCGAGTCGACGGTGCGGCGACGCTCCCTACCGGCCCCCTGTTGGTTGTCGCCAATCACACCTGCCACCTTGATGCGCTCACGGTGGGCGTCGCGCTTTATGAGGCGGGGATCGCCCCGCATTTCGCAGCGCGGGCGGATCTGTTCCGGGTGCCGGTGGTGGGGTGGATTCTGCGGCGAATGGGCCAGATTCCGGTTCACCGTTCCGATGATGGCGAAGGCGATGCAGCTGCCGCTATGACCGAGATGGCCGAGAGGTTGCAACGGGGCGAATGCGTCGTCGTCTTCCCGGAAGGAACCTTCACTCGCGATCCCGAGAAGTGGCCAATGCGGGCAAAAACCGGTGCGGCACGGTTGGCCCTGAGATTCCCGGGTGTGCCGGTGGTAGGTCTCGCCCATTGGGGCAATGAGGGCCTTATCGATCCATGGACAGGGAAAGTGGCCTGGCAAAGGCTTGGGCGGCAATCCTCACGGTTGGATGTGCGTTTCACCGCGCCGTTGAACCTAAAACAGTTCTGGGGGAGTGACGCGACCTATGAGCTGCTCACCGACATGACAGAGTCGATGATGACGACGATCACCGACGAGCTGGCGCTACTGCGGTCCGAGGACCCGGCTTCTGCTGGGCTGACGCCGCGGAAGCGCCGCTGGGACCGGACCATCGACGGTGACCCGTACCGTGTGCAGAACGCCCGTAACAAGGCACGACGTCGTCGAGCCGAACGAAGGAGGGCGCGGCTGCTGCTGACAACCGGACTGTTAGGTACGAGCGCCTTTCTACGTCGTATCCGTGATGGCCGACGCGGGAATTGACCGGCGTCGGCATATGCCGTGTTCGAGCGGCAGGGGAGCATGCACGGCCGTGCGTACGCGTGAACGTTCTCTTGTGCTCTCAGTCGCGTGCGATGTCGATGACGATTCTGTCCGGATCGCTGAGACGCGTGATGCGATAGGAGCGTTCGCGGTCTGTACCGATGTAAATGAGGTGAGATCCTTCGAAGGGATAGGCCACATCGGCGTCTTGGATAACGGTTGTATCGGCCACTGCGGCGGGATTAAGTGACGGTGGGTCTGCTTGCTCGGGGTAAGTGACTCCGCTGACTGACACTTGCAGGTAGGTGGCGCCGCCCATGTCGATACGGTCTCCCTTGCCGTCGCTAATCGGTTCGTCTACCCACTGCGCGTACCATTGCAGATCACCGTCGCCAGCGGAGTATTCGACGACGAGTCGGTCGTAGCCGTCGTGCCCACCCAGACGCGAGGACACCGGCACGTAGGTACCGGAGACATTGAGGTAGTCTTCGCTCTGCGACATGCCGGTGACAAAGCCATCATCCGCCTCATCCGGGTCCGACGGCGTCGCCACGGGTGTCGTACCCGCCGTCGACGGTTGCGCCGAGCTGGTGGAACTCTTCGGCGGGGTTGTCTGTGGGGACGTTGAAGGAGAAGACGATTCCGAACCGGTACAGGCACTCAGGCCTGCCACGACGGCGAAGCACAGTGCAAGGTGACGGACGCGCTTCATAAGTCCTCCTGGTCATGTCGACGGTGCCGACATGACGACACCCGCGGATCACTAGGATTAACTCTAGGCCGTGATCGCCTAGAAGCGTGCGCACACCGCGCTCGACTGGGCAAACGAGATCGAACTGTGACACTGTGGGCAAGAAGATTGCCGGTGCCTCCGGCGCTGACACTCGGCGTGAGAGCACATGACAGGCTAGGCTAGGCATTGGTAGCGCCGGGTTCGATATGAAAGGGCAGCGTCGTGGCATCGAAGAAACGGGTCGCGCTAATTTACGGCGGTGTGTCAGGCGAGCACTCGGTGTCCTGCCTGACTGCGGCTTCCGTGATGCGCGCAATGGACCCGCAGAAGTACGAGATTCTTCCGATCGGTATCCGCAAGGATGGCACCTGGGTTCCCGGTGTACAAGATCCGGCCGTGTTGGAAGCTGCTGGACCGCGCGGCGAGGTTGCCGCTTCAAGCGGCGAAGTATTGCTGGGCAAGCAGAAAGATAACGGTGTCGCCTACTCGGTCAGCACTGTGCCAAGCGATGACGCGCACAACGCGTCCTCTGCCACGACGACGGCGCAGACTAGGGAGGTCAATGGCGCTCTGGCGACGCTGGGCGGACAGCAGTGCGGCCCCGTGCTCAGCGAGTTAGGGCGTATCGATGTCGCCTTCCCACTGCTCCACGGCCCCTTCGGTGAGGATGGCACAATCCAGGGCATGTTGGAAATGACCGGTATTCCGTATGTAGGATCGGGTGTTTTTGCCTCGGCAGCCGGAATGGATAAACACTATATGAAGGTGGTACTGGAAGCGGCGGGCTTGCCGGTGGCGCCTTACGTTCTGGTGACCGCGCGGCGGTGGCGTACGGAGCGTGATGCCATACTCCAGGAAGTCGAACAGCGGTTACGGTATCCCATATTCGTCAAGCCTGCCCGTGCCGGTTCTTCTCTCGGTATCTCACGTGTCGAGGATGCCAGTGGGTTGGCCGCGGCGGTGCAACTGGCACAGGAAACGGATCCCAAGGTCATCATCGAACAGGGTGTGGCTGGCCGCGAGATCGAGTGTGCGGTTCTGGGCGGGCATGGCGATGAGTCGGCTCGAGCCTCCGTACTCGGTGAAATCGTGCTGGACAGCCAGTGGTACGACTACCAGACGAAGTACATTCAGACCGAGGGCTTCCACATGGAGATTCCTGCGGCGGTGGATGACGATACGGCTGCCAGAATGCGGGCGATGGCGATCAAGGTCTTTGAAGCCTTCGAATGCGAAGGCATGACGCGGGTGGACTTCTTCCTCACCGATGAAGGCGAGATCGTCGTCAATGAGCACAACACGATTCCCGGATTCACGGCAGTATCCATGTATCCGATTCTGTGGCAGAAAACCGGACTCGACTATTCCGCACTGATCGACGAACTCATCACGCTCGCATTGGAGCGTCCGCTTGGTCTGCGCTGACGGGGCGGACGTGGTGCCGTGGTGAAGAGCGTGGCTCTCAGTAGTGGGCGTGTTCGGGACCTTTGCGAAGATGATCTGCTGGCGATTCTGCGCAAGTATCTGCCATCGGCGAGCGGGGTAGTGGTCCCGTCCGGTGATGACAGTGCCGTCTTGCCGGTTCCTGATGGCCGGGTTGCGGTTTCCACGGACATGCTGGTTGAAGATGTGCATTTTCGGCGCGGCTGGTCCAGTGGCGAGGATGTCGGTTGGCGAGCGGCGATGCAGAATCTTGCCGACGCGGTGGCGATGGGTGCTGTGCCGATCTCCCTAGTCGTTTCTCTCGAACTGCCCGGAGACTTACCGGTGGTATGGGTCGAAGGCTTGGCCCGGGGCATGGCTGCCGCCTGTGCGCTGTGTGGCACCGGTGTCGACGGCGGGGATCTGGTGGGCGGTAACAAGGTTGCGATATCGGTGACCGTGCTAGGCGCACTGGAAGGGCGTGACCCGGTTCTTCGCTCCGCGGCTCGTTCCGGCGAACCGTTGATCCACGCGGGGGTGCTTGGCCGGGCGGCCGCTGGGATGGCCTTGTTGGGACATGGCTACGCGCGTCGGCGGGCGGCGTTTCTGGATGAAGAAAGCCTTGCCATCGACGACTTTCTACGCCCGAAGCCGCCCCTGCGGCAGGCATTGGCTGCGTGCCGCGATGGGGCCATCGGTGCCTTCATGGACGTATCGGATGGATTACTGCGTGACGCGCGGCGTATGGCGCAGGCGTCCGGTGTGTGGCTTGATATCGAATCAACGCGGTTGGCGGACTCCATACATCCGCTGATTGGAATCGGACGGCGAATGGGAATGGCCGATCCGTGGCAGTGGGCGTTGGAGACTGCCCTCAGCGGGGGAGAGGATCACGGGTTCCTCGGGACTTTGCGGGTGCACGCCGAGCGGGCATGGGGGCTGAACACGCCGACCTTGCCAGATGGTTTTACCCGCATTGGCACGGTGCGAGAGGCACACGACGGCGGCCTGGTGACCGTTGACGGGCGAGAGATTGCTCTTACCGGGGGCTGGGACCACTTTGGTGGTGCATGAGGGGATAGCCGCCCACTGAGAAGCTGGGTGTGTACCTTGTGTCTGTATGCCGGGGAGTTCTAGAGGGGCTTATTCTGGAGGGGTCCGGTGGTGTAGGGCGGCAGGGAGAGGCTATTGAATGAGGCTGTGACCTTTTCTTCTTGTGCTTGGAAGTCTTCGTATCCGGCTTTGGTTGCTTCGGCGTGCTGGTTGAGGCGTTGTACGAATGTGGTGCGGGAGGTTTCGATCGCCTTGGCGGCGGTTTCGGCACTGGCACCGAGGTGGCCGTTGATGATGCCGTCATTGGATGCCCGGATGGCATCGCCATTGCCGGTCCCATCGATGACGTTGCCGAGGTCTTCCGTATTTCGTACCAGCGAGGCCAGAACGTTCAGGTTGATATAAGCCTTCTTGTTCATGGTGTTGTCTCCTCAGTTACAGGTGTTGGTGTTGTGGTGGGCCATTCTTCGGGTTCGATGGTGGCCCAGCTGCCGCGGCCGGAGCCACGTAGGTATTCCGGGATGGGCTCGGTGCCGTCGGGCCAGTCGTCGAATCCAACACCTTGCGCGCAGCCAGTGTCGACTATAACGGCAGTTGCCCCCTCATACTTGAGAAGGACAGTCGCACCATTGTCAGGGTTGACGAGGATGGCGGCGTTGCCTTTGCTATGGACGTAGGGTTCTGGGGCTTGGAAGCCGTAGGGTGTCGCTAGCTCGTAGACGTCCTGTAAGGCTTGGTCCCAGTTCTCCTCGGTCAACGGAAAAGTCGATGTTGCCAGCGTATATCTCTCGGAGATATAGCCTTCTGGACAGTCGATGCGAGCCGATAGGCTGGCTTGGTCGGCGGTGGTGCGGGGTGTCCATTCTCCGACGTCGTATTTGTCGGAGAGCATGTCGTAGATAGAGATAAGCAAAGTGAGGGTTTCGGCGCGGGCCTGGGAGATAGGGATATCGGAGACGGATTGCTGCTGCACAGGCTCCCCGAAATACTTGCTGCGCGTGTCCGCACACCCCGTAGCCACGACCAGGCACGTTACGGCAAGCACGACGCCAAGCACCCGCGCTCGAGGCGACCGGCCGCACTCTGAATGTGGGGATGGCGGGGTGCCGCAGCGTTTCCGGTCGGAATACGTGTGTTCCTGATGAGGGTGGTGGTTCCACCGGTCGTGGTGCCAGCGGCTGTGGTGTGCTCTGGTGGGAGATCGGTGGCACTGCGCTGACTGGTGGAGTGCCCGTGCGGCACGTGGGGTGTTGTTCATGGTGTTGCCCCAGTACTGGGGTCGGGTGTGGTGGTGGGCCATTCTTCGGGTTCGATGGTGGCCCACCTGCCGCGGCCGGAACCGCGCAGGTATTCCGGGATGGGCTCGGTACCCTCGGGCCAGTCATCAAACCCAACACCACGGGCACAGCCAGTATCAATGGTGACTGCGGTGATCCCCACGTACGACAGTATGATGGCAGCACCATTGTCGGGGTTGACGAGGATAGCGGCGTTGCCTTTGCTATGAACGTAGGGTTCTGGGGAGGTAAAACCGTAGGGTTTCGCTAACTCATAGACGTCTTGGAGGGCTTGGTCCCAGTTCTCCTCGGTCAATGGACGAGTGGACGAGGCTAGATGGTATGTCTCTGAGGTGTAGCCGTCTGGGCATTGCAGTCCGGCAGTGAGAGCAGCCTGGTCCGTGGTGGTAAAGGCCGGCCATTCTCCGACGTCGTATTTGTCGGAGAGCATGTCGTAGATGCTGATGAGGAGGGTGAGGGTTTCGGCGCGGGCCTGGGAGATAGGGATATCGGAGACGGATTGCTGCTGCACAGGCTCACCGAAATACTTGCTGCGCGTGTCCGCACACCCGGCCGTAACAAGCAAGCACAGGCTTGTGAGGACGGCGGCGAGGCGGGCCGGGCGTGCCCGCATATGGTGGTGGTGCTGTGTTGTCATATCAGTCCTTGTCGGGGATTGCCATACCTTCACCAATAATAATGCTGGCAATATTGTGCACGGAGGTAGTGGAACGGATAGTCGGGTTCTTCGGCTTGGTCAGGTACTCTGAGTGTCCTTCGGACCCTTCGTAGCGGGTACCGTCAACATCGGTAGTAGCGTCGGTGCTGAAGTTCTCGAAGACGGGCACGCGATCCGGGTCCAGGCTATACCAGCCCAGATCGGCAACCGCATCACCATCGGCCTCCCCGACGAAGGTATGCCCACCGATCATATTCAGCTCGGCATTCGAGATGGTTCCCACCCCAGGAGAACCGATAAAGATGGTGTTATCCGGAGCGGTGGTCTCCTGCGCGGCAAGACCCGCAGTCAGAGAACCAAACGAATGCCCCATATTCGTCAAATTGAAATCACCCGCAGCATGCGTGGCTTCCAGGCCATCCAGGAAGACACTCAACCGCGGCGCGCCATCATCAGCCATATTCGTGGTAAGAGGCGAGCGCACGGCCCCACGGGTGGGGAGGGGCAAAAGCTCATTCATATCCGGCGGCTCATAATCCAACCACACCACACCAGCCGCTTCTTCGCTCGCACGAGCGGGATTACTTCTTAGTTGAACACTTGCTTCCCGCAGTACGGTGTTCATGTTCTGTACGTCGTATCCCCAAGAGGTTGGAGTGCCTGCCAGGTTCTCAAGAACATTGGAGGTCATACCCGGGGTGAAGGTGACAACATTCTCCGCGTGATCAATATCGCCCACACCGATCACACCACGCATATGCTCCGAACTGCCGTTGAAATCATAGACCAGCAGACTGTACTGCCCCGGCGGGGAATCCCACAAAGCCTGCGGGCTCTCCATCGGGAAATGAGCCCGCAGCGCCTCGACAGTGAACACTTTATCAGCCGCCGCATGCCCGTCTGGCGCATACTTCTTCAGCGTCTCCCACAACTCGATAGCTCGCTCACGATCACGCGGGTTATCCTCCACATAATCACGAAGATCAAGTTCATCAACCACCGCGCGCAACGCTTCATAATCAGGATCACTCCACAGGCGGATCGTATTCGCCTTCGACCGGCAATCCAGTGGTATCCCATCCAGATTGCCAATCCACTCCGGATGATTAAGACCGATCTCGCGCTGCTCGGCCGGTGTGAGCGCCGTCCACCAATCGTTGACCTCGTGCGGACTCCACCCCGGATCAGGCTGACTGACCCCGGCCTGAATAATAGACGTATCCGCGCCCGTGGCAAGCTTCTCTGTCCCGGCTAGTTCCTCGTAGACTCCCTTGAGGACTTGTAACAGTTGCTCGGCGCGCTGCATCAACTGGTGGACTTGACTGCCAATTTCTTCTTGCGCGGTAGGGGTAATCTTCTCCATCGTCACCGGCCCCGGATCCCACCAGCGCACGGGAATACCCGACACTGTGCCATCCTCGTTGATTGTCACATCATGAGAAGCCGCCTCATCCTTAAGGGCATACGCATCCGAACAAATACGGTCCACCTCCTCGGCAGCATCCCGGAAACGACTCGCAACCTTCTCATACAAGGTGACAATATCGGCAGCATCATCGGCAAGCGCGTTACGCGAGTGTATCTCCGCCGTCGCGAACGCACCCTCCAACTCGCCATCAGAGTTGATTGACTCCAACTGCTCACGCACGTAGTCATACTTGAGCGCCTTCGCATGCAACTCAGACGCAGCCTCCCTCAGCAACCTGCCCTTCCACAACAACAAATCAGAAAACGCTGCCATGTCGAGACCTCGAGCCGATAGAGGGAACCGGAAATGGGGACAACCGACACCCTACCCCAGAGAAATAGAACACACCACCACTTTGCCGAGTAGATGGGTGGGGTTTGGTGGTCGGGTGTGGGTTGGTTCGCAAGAGACGAATCACTGGTTCAATCCGGCCTTTAGACCTTCAACGCTGAGAAGGGCCCACTGGTAAACAGAAAGGGCCGCCCGGAGGCGACCCCTAGCGTTAAGCAGTGCGGCTCAGATGGCGCGCTCGACCTTGCCGGCCTTAATGCACGAGGTGCAAACGTTAAGGCGCTTGGTTGTACCGTTCACAACGGCGCGCACGCGCTGAATATTCGGATTCCACCGGCGGTTGGTCCGCACGTGGGAATGCGAGACGCTCTTACCGAAGCCCGGGTGCTTGCCGCAAACATCACAAACAGAAGCCACGGTTCTTCTCCTTCGATCGCTGACGGGACGCCAGCGGCGTCTCCTAACCACCAGTCGGCGACTGGCAACTCATAAAGTATAGGCGGCCAAGCCGACGCTGTCCAAGCACGCCGTTCGTGGTATCGCGCACGTACAGGGGCGCTCCCGCGTACCGCCGTTGGCCACAATACCCGGGGATGAGATACGGCTGCACCAACGGGCACGGGTAGGCTGAGCACAGTACGCGGAGTTCCGGGTGATGCATGCCTGCGGATGGAGTATCGAAACGCTCGAGGAGGGCAGATGTCGACGGCGGTAACGAGTGACGGGTGGACGGCGCTGACCCGCCCGCTGGAGCGCGCTCTGGGTAAACGTACCGCAAACGCGCTAGCTAAACTCGACCTGCATACCGTTGGTGATCTCATCTATCATTTTCCGTTCCGCCTCGCCCACCGTGGCGAACTCATGCCCATTGCGGCCGTGCGCGAAGGCGAACCGGTGACGGTAATCGCCCGCGTGATCGGTACCAACCTGCGCCCCATGAATGCCCGGCGCGGCTATATCCTGCAGGTCCGCATCACCGACGGAACATACGACCTGGCGCTGACGTTCTTCGGCAAAAGCAGCCGCCCGCTGCAGTATCACGAACGCCGCCTACAGGTGGGCACCGTCGCCACCTTCTCCGGAACAATCTCCTCCTACCGCGGCCAACTGCAACTGACCCATCCCGAGTATGAACTCGTGGAGGACGAACCAGATTTAGCCCGCCTGGAACGGCCGATTCCGATCTACCACGCTGCCGAGCGGGTGCCGTCCTGGCAGGTGGAGAAGGCGATCACGGCAGTCCTTCCGTCCATCACACCGGCCGACTTGCTGGATCCTCTGCCTCCGGAGTATCGGCAGCAGCACGGCCTCCCCGCCCGTTACGACGCCGTGCGTACGTTACATATGCCCGACGACGACGCTTCCTGGAAGCAGGCGACGGTCCGCATGGCACACGAGGAGGCCTTCGTTTTGCAGGCGAATCTGGCCCGGCGCGCCGCGATGGCGAAAGACCGTGCCACGGCGGCGTTCCCGTTGCACGCAGGCGGCATTCTTGAGGCTTTCGACGCGCGTTTGCCTTACCGGCTCACCACGGGTCAGCGTGCGGTTGGGGAAGAGATCGCGGCCGAATTGGCCACCACAACACCCATGCAACGCCTGCTGCAGGGCGATGTCGGCTCGGGGAAGACGGTGGTTGCCCTGCGTGCCATGCTGCAGGTGGTCGACGGAGGCGGGCAGGCTGCCCTGCTGGCTCCCACTGAAGTACTCGCCTGGCAGCATTTGCGAACAATTGAAGATTTACTCGGCCCGCTGGCGCTCGGCGGACAGCTCGGTGCGGCGGAAGGCGCAACCAGGGTGGAAATACTGACCGGCTCGCTTACCGTTCGACAGCGGCGGCAGGCGTTGGCGCGAATCGCTTCTGGAGAAGCGGGGATCGTCGTCGGAACCCATGCGTTGCTCTCGGAGGACGTGCAGATCCCTTTTCTTGGACTGGCGGTGGTTGACGAACAGCACCGCTTCGGCGTCGACCAACGTGACCGCCTCGCGGGCGGTGTGCACACCCTGGTCATGACGGCAACGCCGATCCCGCGCACAATCGCAATGAGTGTTTTTGGGGATCTGGATGTCTCCACGCTGCGCGAGCTTCCGGCCGGGCGCAAAAGCGTTGCGACCACGGTTGTTCCGGCCAGCAATGAGCGGTGGATGGCTCGTGTCTGGGAGCGTGCGCGGGAAGAAGTCGATGGCGGGGGGCGTGTGTACGTCGTCTGCCCCCGTATCGACGGTGAGGAGAACCCGGACGAGGACCTTGCCAGCGTGATGGATGTGGCGGAGGAGCTGCGGTGCCGTCCGGTGTTGAACGGGATCGCAATCGGTGTGATGCACGGGCGTCTTAGCACGGAGGAGAAAACTGCTGCCATGGCAGAATTCGCGGGCGGTAACACCCCGATCGTCGTCTCCACCACGGTTATTGAGGTGGGCGTGGATGTGCCCGAGGCGACCCTGATGGTTATTCTCGACGTGGACCGCTTCGGTCTGTCACAACTGCACCAATTGCGTGGGCGGATTGGCCGCGGCGGCAAGGAAGGCACCTGCCTGGCAGTTTCGCGTGCAATTGCGGGAACCTTGGCGGCCGAGCGACTCGCGGTTTTCGCTTCGACGACAGACGGATTCGAGCTGGCCGACCGCGATCTTCAATTGCGATCCGAAGGCGACGTGTTGGGAACCAGCCAGTCGGGACGTGCCTCACACCTGCGGTTTCTGTCCGTTACACGTGATGCTGAACTCATCGCTCGGGCGCGCGACGCCGCCCGAGCGGTGGTGGCCAATGATCCAACGCTTGTAGATCATCCGGAGCTTGCGGCCGCCGTCGCCGAACTGGATGAAGGCCGTGCCGACTATCTGGAAAAGGGGTAGGGGACGGCCATCGTTTGGGGTTGTCGTTTCCGTGCCATAACGTACGTAAAGAGAGGGGACAGGTATGACCCGCATTGTGGCCGGTAGCGCCGGAGGCAGAGTTATTAAAGTGCCGACGGTGAATACCCGGCCCACCTCTGAGCGAGTCCGCGAGGCGTTATTCTCTCGCTTAGAGCATCGCGGCTATGTCGCGGACTGCAACGTTTTGGATCTATTCGCCGGCTCGGGAGCCCTCGGACTAGAGGCGGCATCACGCGGTGCCGCACACGTGGAACTGGTCGAATCCTCGCGCCCTGCGGCCAAGCTCATCCGGCAGAATGCGGCGAACCTCGGCCTCGATGTGCAGGTCCACACCGCCAAGGCCGAGTCATGGGTGACGCTGCCCCCGCGTAGGGAATTTGACCTCGTGCTGTTGGACCCGCCGTATGCGCTGGAGGAGGCTGTGCTTGGGCAGATTCTTTTCGGTCTTATGCCGCATGTGGCTGATGATGCCCTCGTCGTCGTGGAGCGGGCGAAACGCTCTCCTGAACCCCGTTGGCCGGATGGTCTGGAATTGCAAGACTTCCGTGACTGGGGAGACACCCGGGTGTGGAGTGCGATTCACCGCTCTCCGGGGCACTAGGCTGGAGATATGACAATTGCGGTGTGTCCGGGATCCTTTGATCCCATCACCCTCGGGCATATGGATGTGATTCGTCGGGCGAGGGGTTTGTTCGACGAGGTCGTCGTGGCCGTGGGAGCGAACCCTGCAAAACGGTATCTATTCTCAGCCGAGGAGCGATGCGCCCTGGCGTCCGAGGCGTTGGCGGACATCCCCGGTGTGCGCGTCGAACTCCTGCCCGGTCTCATCGCCGAGTACTGCCGCGATATCGGCGCTTTCGCAATCATTAGAGGTTTGCGCGGAGCAGCGGATTACGATGAGGAACAGGCCATGGCATTGATGAATAGACACCTCACAGGTATCGAGACAGTGTTTATCATGGGCGATACCAACCTGGGGCATGTGGCATCCTCTCTGGTTAAGGATGTGGCAAGTCACGGCGGTGATATTTCAGGGCTGGTACCGAAAAACGTTGCGGAGGCACTCGTGAAACGCGTCCGCCAGAACGGGGAGAACTGATGTCAGAGCAGGAAGAGCAGGGGCAATCCCTTGTTGAGATTCTCGAAGAGTTGATCGGCTTGGTCAGCGAGGCGCGATCAGTTCCGATGTCGGCATCGGTTATGGTCAATCGTTCGCAGTTGCTGGATTTGCTGGAAACGGCACGAGACATCGTCCCGGATCAGATTGTCCAGGCTGACGGACTGCTGGCGCGCGCCGATACTGTGGCTGCCGAGGCGCAGGAAGAAGGCGAGCAAATCGTGCAGCGGGCGCGCCAGGATGCGGAGGATATTATTCAGGAGGCGCGTCAGCAGGCCTCACGGCTGGTCTCACAGGACGCGGTGACCATCGCGGCAAAGGCACAAGCGCAGCGTATTCTGGACGAGGCCACATCTCAGGCCGAGAAACTGCGTCAAGGTGCCGACGAGTATTCCGACAGCACCTTGGCCACCCTGCAGAACGATGTAGCTGAGCTCGGCGGGGGGATCGAGGAACTGGTGGCGGGCGTACAGAACCGCGTTGATCAACTTGTCAGCCAGATTCGTGCCGGCCGGGCCGTGCTGGCCGAGCGGCACAATGACGAGGAGGAATCATGGATCTGAGAAGTCCGTATGTCATTTCCATCGTGGAATTGCCTCGCCAAGAGGGTGCCAGCATGAACTGGGAGGCGACCCTCGATGCTCCTTCCGATATGGGCGTGGAAATGATCGGTGTTCCCGCGGGCAGCCCGGTGCGGGTGGCACTGACGTTGCATTCCGTCTCCGAGGGCGTGTACGTCTCCGGTACGGTATCGACCCGGTTGGTCGGGCAGTGCGCGCGCTGTCTGCGGGATATCGCGGAGGATACGGCAGAGTCCGTTGCAGAACTCGTGTTTTACCCGGAGCGACGCTCCGCTCTTATGACAGAGGGTGACGAAGAAGCGGCAGCGGCACAGGTGGTAGAGCACGACCATATCGACCTGGAGCCGATTCTGCGCGACGCCGTCGTATTGGCCTTGCCATTCACGCCTCTGTGCCGCCCAGACTGCCCCGGGCTGTGTTCCGAATGCGGCCAGCCCTGGGATGAATTGCCGACGGATCATCACCACGAACAGGTCGATTCACGTTTTGACGCCCTCGCCGAACTGGAAGCCGAATTGCGCGATCAGGAGCAGCAGTGAGCTACCACGACTTGGTTGATAGATGGGGCATCGATATCGCGCGACCGTTGTTACGCCTGGCGCTGACGCATCGCAGCTTCGCCTATGAACACGACGAAGAACACAACGAACGCCTCGAGTTCCTGGGTGACTCCGTGCTGGGCATGATCGTCGCAGATATGGTTTTCCGCGAGTTTCCAGACGCCAGCGAGGGTGACATGTCGCGTATGAAAACGCATGCGGTCTCCGAGAAGGGCCTGGCTGATATCGCTCATCGACTTGGGATTGGAGAGTTCATCCGGCTCGGGCGCGGTGAGAAGCAAAGCGGGGGAGCGCAGAAGGACTCCATCCTCTCGGACACTGTGGAGGCGCTCATCGGTGCCACTTACCTGCAACACGGTCTGGAACCGACGCGAAGGATCGTGGAGGGGTTGACCGCTGAGAGAATCGCCGAGGCAAGTACGCTCGGACCGAGCCTGGACTGGCAGACGAGTTTTGAGGAGATCGCGCATCAACGCGGCATGGTCGGAACACTCAAGTTCGATGTCACCAGCGAGGGCCCCGATCATCAGCGCGTATTCACCGCCGTCGCGTACATGGGAGATAGGCAGTGGGGTACGGGTACCGGCTCAAGCCAGAAGAACGCGCGGCATAAGGCCGCCGAAGCGTCCTACAAGATGATCACGGCGGATGCCTGAGCTTCCCGAGGTGGAGACCATCCGTCGCGGGCTGGAACGGCATGTGCTGGGGCGGACGATTGTTGGGGTGAAGTCCTACGGTGAGCGGGTCGTCCGCCGTGCACCGCAAGGGTTGGAGCCGCTGAAGAACAGCCGCATCAGTGCCGTGGTCAGGCGAGGCAAGTTCCTCTGGTTCGACCTTGGCGACGCGGCACTGGTGGCCCATCTGGGAATGTCCGGCCAGTTTCGACTGGGAGGTTGCGTGCGGCACACCCGCGCCGTTCTCACCCTCGACGACGGCCAACGCCTCATCTTTGCCGATCAACGAACATTCGGCTACCTCGCCCCAGATTTCTGGGCGCCCAGCGCGGTTCCGGGCGGTGAGGGCAGCCAACGGTGTGCGATTCCCAGTATGGTGCAGCATATTGCGCGTGACCTGTTGGATCCCGCGCTGGACCGGCAGCGTTTGTCCGAGCGGACGTGCCGGAAGAAGACGCCGATCAAAACCGCGTTACTCGATCAGACACTGGTATCCGGGATCGGATCGATTTACGCGGACGAAGCGCTGTTCGCGGCGCGCATTCACCCGTTGCGGCCGGCGAACACGCTGACTGGCCAGAGCGTGTTTCACCTGTACACGGAGGCCTCGGCGGTTCTGGAGGCAGCGCTGATGGTGGGTGGAACGTCTTTTGATGCCCTGTACGTGGGAGTCGACGGCGAAACGGGCTACTTCGAGATTTCTCTCCAGGCCTACGGGCGTAGTGGAAGGCCGTGCAGTCGCTGCGGAAACACGCTTGAGACGCTGCGCATATCGGGACGTTCGGCCGTGTTTTGCCCATTTTGCCAGCCACTGTGACGTATGGCGCGGTCCGGAGCTGATCGATGAGCCGATGGTCAGTGAAATCTAGAATAGAATCTCAGTTGGCTAGCGAGATGAGAGGCTGTAGAGGTGGCAGTCACCGACGATATTAGAGTGATGATCATTGACGACCATGAAGTGGTTCGCCGTGGAATCGCCGAAGTTGTGGACCGCGCCGACGGATTGATGGTGGTCGCCGAGGCGGGAAGCGTCGCAGAAGCGGTGCGGCGTGGGGAACTCGTGCACCCCGAAGTGGCCCTCGTGGATCTGCGTCTGCCCGATGGCACAGGTATCGATATTATCCAGCAGTTGCATGAGGTTTCACCAACCACCCGTTGCATCGTACTGACATCGTTCGACGACGACGACGCCCTGGCCGAATCGCTGGCTGCAGGAGCCAAGGCGTACCTGCTCAAGTCGGTGCGCGGTGCCGAGATTACAGAGAACATCCGTGCAGTGGCGGCCGGGCGCACACTACTCGATGAACGGACCGTGAACCGGCGGCGGGCGGACCACAATAACCCAACGGCTAATCTGACACCGTCGGAGCGTAAGGTCCTGGAACTGATCGGCGACGGACTGTCGAACCGCGAGATTGGCGAACGGCTCGGAGTCGCAGAGAAAACGGTGAAGAACCACATCACGTCGCTGCTGTCAAAGATGGGGTTGCAGCGGCGCACGCAGGTTGCCGCCTGGGTTGCCGGCCAGCGAGCCGCCGGTTGGCGGAACAGCTAGTCCACCAGCGCGGTCCATTCAACTTTTGTGCCCGTTGTGCCATGCACTGGGCGAATGGAGAATGTTCCCTGATGGCGTCGGGCTCGGGCGGCGAGATTCGACAGTCCTGATCGGCGCGATGACGTGCGATCAATTCCGCGGCCGTCATCACATACTACGATTTTCACACGGTGGCTTTCGATGGTGATTGCGATGTCAACCGTATTGGCCTGGGCGTGCCGTGCCGCGTTGGAGAGGCATTCCCGCACCACGGCGACGACGTCGTCGGAGAGGTCTGCGCCCAATTCATCGTCGATCTCCGTATGCGAGCCGGAGGTGACGATGGATCCCAGATTGCTGATTGTCAGACCGGGGGAGAAACCGAGGGAGCTGGTTGCGGACGTGGTTTCGCGCCGCAGGCGATCAACCAACGGTACCGTCGCCTGCGGGTCGCGCAGTGAGTAGATGATCTGGCGAATCTGTGCCACGGATTCGTCGATGGACTTGATGGCGCGGTCAAGGGAGGCAAGTACGGGCCGGGGTACGGTTTCCTCGTTGGCGAGGTCTTCCCGCGCCGCCGTGAGTTCCATACCGGAGGCGAAGAGCTGTTGGATGGCGAAGTCGTGCAGGTCGCGGGAGATTCGTGCCCGGTCTTCCATCTGATCCGCCTGGGCCTGGGCGTGGCGCGCGGAGGCCAACTCGAGAGCCAGCGCGGCCTGTTTGGCAACATTTTCCGCCATGGAGAGGTCGGAGAGGTCGAATTCCGGTTTGTCCGGGTTACGTAGGAGGACGATGACGCCCTGTGAGCTTCCGCGGGCGACCATGGGTGCATATAGTGCCGGTCCGAAGCGTGCCAGTCCCTCGACCAGCAGGTTCTTTTGACGTTGCATCGTATCGACGATCAGACCTGATCCTTCGCGGATCACGGCTTGCGCGCGTCCCTCGGGCGGAAAAACGGTTCCGATGAGTTTTTCCGCACCCTCACCATCTGCAATTTCGCATGCCCACGTGTCACCCACCGACGGCAGTACGATGAGTGCAACGTCAGCCTTGGCGACGCGTCGCATTTCTTTGGCGATTAACTGCAGCGCCTCCTCCTCATCCGTTCCTTCCAGTAGCGCGGTGGTGATGGCACGGGAGGCGGCGATCCACTGTGCGCGAGTGTTTGACTCGGCATAAAGGCGCGCGTTCTCCAGTGCAATGCCGGCTGCCTGTGCCAGCAGCAGCATGTTCTGGCCGTCCGAGGAACTGAAGCTTCCGGTCTTATTCGCCAGCATGAGGTGTCCGAACAGACGCCCGCGAATGCGAACCGCCACCCCAAGGAAATTCGTCATTTCCGGGTGGTTTGTGGGCCAGGAGATGTTCTT
This sequence comes from Actinobaculum sp. 313, assembly GCF_003073475.1. GTDB lineage: Bacteria > Actinomycetota > Actinomycetes > Actinomycetales > Actinomycetaceae > Asp313. Next base: position 1,167,586 of record NZ_CP029033.1, read on the forward strand.
GCTGTAGTTGGATAGGTCGTCGATGATGAGGTACCCCTCGCCGGGAATATCCGCAATCACACCGCGATCTTGTGCGGGGCGGCCGATGGCGGACGCGCGCTGATAGTCCAAACCGGTGAAGATGAGCTGTGCCGTCTCGCCGTGTGAGCCCAGTACGGCCAATGCGCCGTAGCGGGCACCGGTCAGGGCAACGGCGGAGTCGACGAGGGCCTGAAGCACGGATTGCTGGTCCAGCCGGGTGGTGAGTTCGAAAGCGGAGGAGATGATCGCGGCTACCGAAGGAGTGACTGCGTCGGGAGCCTGCTCGCTGGCTGCGACGAGCTCAGCCTGGGGCTTCTGACTCATGGCATCCTCCCCCCTATTCGCGGTTCACAGCCCAACCATACTCCGGGAGCTGTTGCAGAAGTTCCCGGTGTGTTCCAGCGGCCCGGATTGCACCATTCTGCCCGATAACAATGATTTGATCGGCTGCCGCAAGCTGCCCGAGCCGATGCGTCACAAGAACAATCGTACGGCCCTCGTCACGGCTTGCGAACAAATCCGCAATCAGCCTATCAGCGCTATCCGTATCGAGGTGTTCCGCCGGTTCGTCCAAGAGGAGGAAGGGGGCGGGACTTGCCAATGCTCGCGCAAGGAGTAGTCGACGTCGTTCGCCACCGGATAGGGTAGTGGCATCGGTACCGAGCGGGGTGTGCAAACCGTGCGGCAGCTGTTGGAGCCAGTCGGCCAGCCCGACACGTTGCAGAAGCTGTTCGGCTTCGGCCTCGGTGACAGAGCCGCGCGCCACCCGGAGATTTTCCAGTACGGTTGTGGCAAATACGTGCGCGTCTTCGGCGGTGAGTGTGAGCAGGTGTGATACCGCTCCCCGGTCGAGTTGGGAAATCTCCTCACCGTCCAGGCGAACTGATCCGCCATGCGGTGGCAGCAGACCGGCCAGGGTATACAACAAGGTCGACTTTCCCACTCCGGATGGTCCGACAATGGCCAGACTTTGCCCGCGCGATAGGTGAAAGGAAACCGGGCCGATGACATCGGGGCCGCCCGGCCATCCGGCAACCACATTGGTGGCGATCAACTCGTTGGCGCTGACTTTTGCTCCGGTAGGTTCATCTTGCACGGTGGGCGGCAGTTCGGGGTGTGTAGCCGCGCGGTCAATCAGGGCGAGGATACGCTCGGAGGCCGCGCCGCAGCGTACCAACGTGGTGGCAGCTTTGGCCAGTGGCTCGGTGGCCTCAAAGGAGGCAAGGGGAGTGAGCACGAGAACTGCTAATTCAACCGGGGCGATCATCCCCGCCGCGAGTTGCTGCGCGCCGATCACGAGTGCAGCGACGACGGCGATACCCATGGCAAGTACGTCGAGCGCGGCGGCGAGAGCGGCGGGCCGGGCGGCGGCATCCCGGTTTTGAATGATACGTGTTTCCGTGCGAGCAGCAGCTGCTTCGGCCTGCGCCAGTCGGCCGGATACTCTGAGTTCTGCTGCGCCTTCCAGCAGTGAGAGCGCCTGGGTGGTTAGCTCGGCTCGGTCGCGTACCTGCGCGAGTTCGGAACGGTATGCGCCGCGCATTGCCAGGTAGGGCGCACCGATCCCGGATAACAGCAGACATAGTGCCAGCACGCAGCCAATAGCGGGGGAAAAGGAGGAGACGATACCGACGGAGAGCAGGCAGACAGCCCCAGCCACTGCGGCGGGTTGCAGAGCACGCACGACCAGGTCGCCGACGTCGTCGACATCCTTACCGGTTCTGGCAAGTAGGTCGCCGCGCCGCACGGAGGTAACCACGTCCGTGGGTGAGTCCGCCAGGCGCTGATAGATTGTGGCACGCAGAGTTGACATGCCATAAAGAGCTATTCGATGGGAGGCAATCCTATTCAGGTAGCGGAAGACGGCCTTGCCGATCCCGAGCGCCCGTACTGCAGTTGAGGCGACGGCGAGGGCCAGTACTGGCGGCATCTGGGAGGCACGTGCGATGAGCCAGGCCGAGACAGCCGCGAGGCCGACCGAGCATCCCAGGCCTGCCCAACCGGCTACGACGGAAAGAACGAACCCTTTGCGGTCGATGCGCAGGAGCGAGATGGCGCGCCTAATGGCATGCCATTGGGAAGAGGGAAGAACGACACTCATCGCGCCACTCCCGATGCTACATCGACCACACGGTCTGCTTCGCGGATGATTGCATTGCGATGAGCAATCACCAGCACCGTATGGCCCGATGCGCGAAGCGTGCGGACGGCTTGGCAGACGAGTTCTTCGGACAGGGCATCGAGATGGGCGGAGGGCTCATCAAGAATGACCAGGGGGCGGGCGGCAACGAGGGCGCGGGTAAGCGCAAGGCGTTGGCGTTGTCCAAGCGACAGGCCGGTACCACCTTGTCCGATGCGTGTATGCCAGCCGTTGGGCAAGGTGGTGATGACACGGTCGAATCCGGTCAGGGCGGCCGCCGCGTCCAATTCCTCTCCGATGCCCGTCTGCAGGTTCTCCAGCACGGTTCCCGGTACCAGCGTTGGGCGTTGCGGAACCCAGGTGATTTGCGACCACCACGATGCCTGATCAATCTCTGCCAGGGGCGCACCGGCGACGGTGATACTGCCGTGTGTCGGTTCCAGCAGTTGTAAGAGGGCGAGCACTGCCGTGGACTTCCCCGCTCCGGAAGGCCCGCGCAAAGCCACTACTTCCCCCGGGTGAATGGATGCGTCCATCCGGTAGGGCGCAATCGTGTCGCGTTCCGGGGAGTGAACACTCAACGCGCTGATCGTGATGGTGGCTTGCTGTAAGTCGGGAGCGGGGCGAGGACCGGACGCGGTCGGCGCCGACTCATCCAGAAGAGTAAAGGCCTGCTCGGTTGCGGCGACTCCGTCGGCGGAGGCATGGAATTGGGAGCCGACCTCCCGCAGGGGCTTGAAGACCTCCGGGGTCAACATAATGATCGCGAGTCCCGCTGCCAGGCCGAGATGGCCGGCAACCATGCGCAGCCCGACCTCCACCGCTACCAGTGCTGTTGACAGAGTCGTCAGGAACTCGAGGACGGCACCGGAGAGAAAGGCGACTGAGAGCGTCCGCATGGTCTTTGCCGCATAATCGTCGCCGAGTTCCTGGACGCGCCGACGCGGGCCCTGTTCGCGTCCCAGTGCTTTCAGCGTGCTGAGGCCGGCTAACAGATCGAGCAACTGTTCTCCGAGGCGTTGCATGGCCGCTAGACGCGAGTCCGAGAAGGTCTTCGTCATGCGGCCTACAAGGACCATGAAGAGCGGGATGAGAGGAATGCAGACGACAATGGCCAGCGCGCTCACCCAGTCGGTGCACAAGATGACGAGCAGGGTGAAGGGAGTGACGGTGACGGAGAGGATGAGTTGCGGGAGGTACTTGACGAAGTAGGGTTCGAGGTCTTCGAGCGCATCGGTCACCAGCGTCACCGTGGGGGAGGTGCGGCCATTGGCGAGCCAGCGCGGGCCGAGGTCGCCCGCGTGCCGGAGAACCCGCGTCCGCAGGTCAGCCATCACGCGCAGAGCAGCGCGATGCCCGAAGGCCTCCTGCAGGTAGGTGAGCACGATGCGCGCAGCGAATACGCAGAGCAGGGCGCCGATAAGGGGGAGTATCGGCGCCAGGTCAGTCTCTCCATCGATCAGGGAACCCGCTGCGTGTGCGATAAGCAGGCATTGTGCGACGATCAGGCCGGCTATCAGCATGCCCGTGCCCGCCAGGAAGATAATGTAGCGGCGGGCAGCGCGGATGTAGCGCAACAGGCGGGGATCAAGTGGCTTCATAGGCGGCCTTCTCTGTGCCTCTTGTATGTTTTCGGATTCTATGCGTTTTGGAGGTATTGGTCTCCTGGTATGTGTACGGTTGTGAGTCCGTGGGGCAGTAGGTGTCTCACTGCTTGTCGTCCGGAAAAGCCGTGGAGCCGCTGGCCGCAAAGCGGCGGATGTTCCGCGGGTCGAGCCCGGCGGCTTCGTCGGGCACCTGCGCGACGGAGATCCGCCGTCGGAATACCCAGTAGCCCCATGCCGTGTAGCCGAGAACAATGGGAACGAAGACGAGTGCGGCAATGGTCATGATGGTCTGTGTGGGCGCCGTCGCAGAGGCTTGTACGAGGTGCAAGGAGTATGCCGGATCGACGGACGATTTCATGACCGACGGATAGATCGCCGTCCAGATGAATACGACGAGGAGGGCGATGGCGACGAAATGGGTCAAGAATGCGGGCATTTCGATGTCGCGCCACGTCATGAATACTGCACAGGCGATACAAGCTATGCCGAGTAGCAGTACGGCCGCTGAGGCCGTGGAGTTAGCCGCGTGAGAGAACTGTGCGATAAGTGCCCAGATAACGGCGAGCGTGGCGCTGGCCGGAACGCTCCTGCGCGCCAGGCGCAGGGCGCGGGTGTGCATCTCGCCGCTTGTCTTCAGCGCGAGGAAAAGTGCGCCGTGCGAGAGGAAGAGAGCCACAAAAACGACTCCACCGAGCAGGGTGAAAGGAGTCAACAGCGAGAAGAAACCGCCGGTGAGATAGTGGTGCGCATCGGCGTAGTTGGCGGCGCTCAGTTGATCAGCAGGCACCGGGATGAAGGTGCCGCTCTCGTAGGTGCCGACTTCGATATGCATGCCCTGCACAAAGTTCGCGAAGGCGACGCCCCAGAGGAATGGCACGAGCCAGGCGGCCACGGTATGGAGCGTATCCCAGGTACTACGCCAACGTTGCGTGTTGATGGTCTTCCGCCACTCGAGGGAGCAGATACGCAGGATGAGAAGGATGAGAATAAGCGCCAGCGGGATGTACATGCCGGAGAACAGCAGGGCATACCAGGCGGGAAATGCTGCGAAGGTTGCACCGCCGGCAGTGAGCAGCCAGACCTCGTTGCCATCCCAATGCGGACCGATTGAGGTCAGTGCCACGCGCCGCTCCTTTTCATTGCGCGGCAGGAGCTTCAGGAGCATGCCGACTCCGAAGTCGAATCCTTCGAGTGCGAAGTATCCGATCCACAGGACGGCGATAAGAATGAACCAGAGAAGTTGGATAGTCGTGGGTTCCACGGATACCTCCTGTCAGGTCGCGGCAGTGCTGTTCTAGTAGACGAAACTCATCGGAGCGTCGGTGTCTTCATCGTGGTGGACCTCTTCCTTCTTCGGATTGACGCCCTCCAGCGCGTAGCGGCGCAGAAGTAACACCCAGATGACTCCGAGCCCGGTGTACACAAGGGTGAACAGAGCCATTGAGAAAATAACCGTGGTGGCGCTTACCGAGTTGGACACTCCGAGAGAGGTCATGAGCATGACGCCGTTATCGCCGGGGTTGACCACCCATGGCTGACGGCCCATCTCGGTGAGAATCCAGCCGAAGGAGTTGCCCAGGAAAGGCATCGGTATCATCCAGAGCCAGAATCGGCCCCATTTTTCTGATCGAAGCAAACGGTTTTCCCGTAGCGAATACAGCCCGGCCAGAGCCAGTGCGAGGCACAGGAAACCGATTCCCATCATGATGCGGAATGACCAGAAGGTGACCGTCAGATTTGGCCGGTAGTCGACGTCGTCGCCGTAGATGTCCGCGTACTTCTCCTGCAACTCGGTATTGACGTCATCAAGGCTGGGAATGAAGGATTCCGGGCCGGAGAAGTGGTTCGTGGCCATGAATGATTCGAGTCCGGGTATCGGGGCCGTAAGTTGCGCGCCGTCGCAGTCAGTCGTCCACATTACGATGACGAACTTGTGGCTTTCGCCGGATTCACATACTCCCATCATGGCGGAGGCCTTAGCAGGTTGGATTTCGGCGATATGCTGACCGATGAAATGCCCCGATCCGATAGCGCCGAGTGAGGCGATGAGCATCGTGACGAGTCCGAGTCTTGCGGTGGGTCGCCAGGCTGTGCGAGCTTCGTCATCACTTCCCGTGAGCCGGACCGAACGTGCCATCCACCAGAATGACATGCCGGCAACTAGCGTTCCGGCAACAAGGAAAGCGCCGGAGATCGTGTGGGCAAAGGTCAGCAGGGATGTCTTGTTAAACAGAACGTGGAGGAATCCACCCATGCCATCCAATTCGGCGCGGCCGGTCTCCGGATTGACGACGGCGCCGGTCGGATTCTGCATGAAGGAGTTGGCCGAGAGGATGAAGAATGCGGAAAGCACGGTACCGATGGCGAAGAGCCAGATACTTAGATTGTGCAGGCGTGGCGATAGGCGGTTCTTGCCGAAAATCCACAGTCCGAGGAATGTGGACTCGAGGAAGAATGCGAGTAGGGCCTCAAAGGCAAGAGGCGCGCCAAAAATGTCGCCGACGAAAATCGAATATTCGGACCAGTTCATGCCGAACTGGAATTCCTGCACGATGCCTGTGGCAACGCCCAGCGCGAAGGTGATCAACAGGAGCTTGCCGAAGAAATCCGTCATCCGAGCCAATGCGGGATTCGCGGAGCGCCGCGTCTTGGTTTGCAGGATGGCGACGAGGATCGACAGTCCGATGGTCAACGGTACCTGCAGAAAGTGGTAGACGGTAGTAATGCCGAATTGCCACCGTGCAAGGTCAAGAGCTTCCACTGCGCATCCCCCCAGCGAATTGAGTGTGTCGAAGGCGTGTGGAGGCGTGTTCACAGCGAGGCCGTGGAACCTTCGCCGCCACCAGAGAAAACTTGAGACGTTACAGATTGTGTGCTTGTACTTTAGCAGGCTCTGGGGTGCATGTGGTACAAATCGCGGCGGCTGCCGGTGTTGGCCCACAGCGGCGCCCGCTATGAGCGTTGGGGTGGGTGCGCTGTGAGTCCGGTAACTGGAAGCGTGGAAATGTGACATGCATCCGGGATGTAATCCTTGGGAGGATGCCTCAGGTGTGCCACAATATACGCGGAGCCGAGCACATGCGCATCAACTCGGCAACCCGACCGCTGATCCGCGCGACTGTGCGCCGTAAACACTTAAGCGCCGCCGCCGGTGCCGGATATCGGTTCGGGGGTATTTGAGCTTCCGCGGCTATGGGCCGTGACAACGGGTCTGCCTGAGGCGTTGGGATGCGGACGCCCGCGGGTAGACGGGAGAGTGCATACACGCATGGCTGACAAAGCCACAACGTCGGACGATATCGCGCGCGTTGGTGACGAAAACGTGGAAGAGACGTCCGCGAAGGAGAATACTGCGGCACGGGCTGCGACTACAAAAAAGAAAACCGCGACAGGAACGAGGAAAAAGGTCGGCCGTGCGTCGGCATCCGAGTCCGTTCCAGATGCAGGCTCACCGGAAGAGCCGGGCGCTGAAACGAATGCCACGCCGAAAACGCGAAGCACTGCGCGCAAGTCAACGGCAAGAATTCGAAGCGCTAGAACGCCGCGGGTGACCGAAGATCAAGATACGGGTGAGAACCCGGTTGATGCGGCGGCCCAGGTGTACGAGCGCGAGGAAGGTGGCGAACCGGGTGCGCGAGGCGCAGCTAAGAAGTCAACTCGCGCTCGTGCGCGGAAGAAGGCAGCGGGCGACGTTGTCAGCGAAGATGCATCCAGCGCGGTGGCGGCGTCATTGGCCGCGTTGGAAGAACGCGCACCGGCGAGGACTTCGCGGGCAGCCAAAGTAGCGGGTGAGCCGCTTGCCGACTTTGGAATTGATCTTGATGCGATTCCGCCGCGGGGTAGCTCCAAACGTAAGTCGGCATCCGCTGCGGAGCACGCCCGCACTCCAGACGGCGCTGCCGATACGGACGCCGTCGTGAGCTCAGGGCCTACAGATAGCGGTGTGGAACCTGTGGGTATGACGGCGCTTTTGTTCCAAGAGCCGGACACGTCGAGTCTCTTCCGCGAGCCGGAGACTCGCATCTCACGACGGCGGGGCAGTAGCCGTAGTAATACAGCGGCATCAACCACCGACGACGATAGTGTCACGCCCGCAACACGTAAGCGGACCCGCGGAAGCCGGAGCGCGGCCTCGGCCGACAAGACCGACAACCACACGCGCCGTGGTAACGAAAAGGATGTCATCACCGAGGAGTCCAGCGCACACAGTTCGCCGAGTGTGGGAAGCACCGATTCGGCCCCGACGCCCGCAGAGGCTGCTTCTGCCACTCGCGAAGCGCGGCGTCGTCGGCGCGGCACACGCGGCCGCCGTCGGACAGAGGAAACGAACGAAGAGAAAAGGACGACGGAGGCGACGAACGCCGCAGCGGAGCAGACTGAGGCCGATGATGCAGATTCGACAACGACGCGTCGTCGGCGGCGTCGCCGGGCGAATGGTGAGAACGGCGACGAGGTCACGGCCCTGAAGGGCTCCACTCGTCTGGAGGCCAAGCGGCAGCGTCGTAAAGAAGGCCGTGAGGCTGGACGACGTCGGCATGTGATCACCGAGTCTGAGTATCTGGCCCGGCGTGAATCGGTGAAACGTGAGATGCTCGTACGTGAGCAGGACGGCTTGAACCAGATTGCGGTGCTCGAGGATGACATTCTCGTGGAGCACTACGTTGCTCGCCACACCCAGGTTTCCATGGTGGGCAATGTGTACCTCGGGCGCATCCAGAACGTACTACCGTCCATGGAGGCGGCTTTCGTTGATATTGGCAAGGGGCGCAACGCCGTTCTCTACGCCGGTGAAGTCAACTGGGAAGCCGCGGGCATGGAAGGGAAGCCGCGACGGATCGAACAGGCACTGAAATCCGGCGATACCGTTATGGTGCAAGTGACGAAGGATCCGATCGGGCATAAGGGTGCGCGACTGACAGCACAGATCACCCTGGCCGGAAGGCATCTTGTTCTCGTTCCGTCGGGCGCGATGACCGGCATTTCCAGGAAGCTTCCGGATAAGGAACGTCATCGCCTGAAGCGGCTACTGCGGCAGATCGTGCCGGAAGAACACGGCGTCATTGTGCGCACCGCGGCGGAAGGCGCCACCGAAGAGCAGTTGCGCGCCGATGTGGAGCGTTTGACGAAGACCTGGGAAGACATCCAGGCCAAGGCGAAGAACACAAAGGCCGCGCCGATGCTGTTGAAGGGCGAGCCGGAACTAGCCGTGCGCGTTGTTCGCGATATCTTCAACGAAGATTTCGCTGCTTTGAAGGTGCAGGGCCGCGACGCATGGCAGACCATCAGCGATTATGTGGGGGAGTTGTCTCCCGAACTGGTGGACCGCCTGCAACATTGGACGAGCCCGGACGATATCTTCGCCGAACATCGTGTGGATGAGCAGTTGGCGAAGGCTTTTGATCGCAAGGTATGGCTGCCGTCGGGCGGTACGTTGGTGATCGACCGTACCGAGGCGATGACGGTTATCGATGTCAACACCGGTAAATTCACGGGTAGTGGCGGCACTCTCGAAGAGACGGTCACGCGTAACAACCTCGAAGCGGCCGAGGAGATCGTTCGCCAGCTACGCCTGCGGGACATCGGGGGAATCATCGTCATCGACTTCATCGATATGGTGCTGGAATCCAACCGCGAGTTGGTGCTGCGGCGCCTTGTCGAATGTCTGGGCAGGGATCGGACTCGTCACCAGGTTGCCGAGGTCACCTCCCTGGGCCTGGTGCAGATGACGAGGAAGCGCGTGGGTCAAGGGCTCGTGGAGGCTTTTTCGACGACCTGCGAGGCCTGCGAGGGTCGTGGCTTTATCACTCATACCCATCCGGTGGAGCAGCCGGCAGGCCTGCGTGACGGCGGTTTCGCACGTCGTAAGACGCGCGGTCGAGTGGAGCAGCGCGCAGTTGGCGCCGGTGCGCGGACATCCGGAACGCCGGATGAGAAGCACAGCGATGTCAAGGCTGCCCTGAATTCCATTGCCGCTGCCGCCTCCCACCATCGCGAGGCCGAGGCCAAGGAAGAAGATGCTGGTACGGCATCCGTACCGCCGTCTGCATCGAGTGCGGTGAAGAAGGATTCGGCGCCTGAGGCAGAGTCATCCAAGTCCGAGGCGCAGGAAGCTCCGCCGCAGGAGCAGGCGACCAAGGCCGCCGATGCGGGTGAAGTTCAACCGCAGCCGTCAGAACCGAAGTCGACGGCTCGAAAGAAGAGCAAGACCCACCGGGTCTCTTCGGCAGGAACAATTACCCCCGGCGCGGGTACGGCTGCAATTCTCAGTTTTCCCGCCAAGTGATAGTGGAGTTCTTCGCCGACGCTAGTGTCGGCGTGGTGAACCCCATACGAAATCGGCGTGTGGAGGGTCTGGCAGACTTGCTGCCCGCTGCCCGCTGCCCGTAATATAGAAACTCGGCGCCCACGGGTGCCGGTAATCGTTAGCGCTCCGCGCTTCCGCGCGAGCAATTGAACCGACAGAGGATGAGCAACGTGGTGTACGCGATCGTGAAGGCTGGCGGTCGACAGGAAAAGGTGTCCGTCGGATCCGTCGTCGTCGTGAACAAGATGGACGGCCAGGTCGGTGATACAGTCGAGCTGGAACCCATTATGCTCGTTGACGGTGACAAGGTCACCACGGCTGCTGACGGCATTTCGGCGAAGGTGACTGCCGAGATCGTTCGCGACGAGGCCGGGCCGAAGATCTCCATCGTCAAGTACAAGAACAAGACTGGTTATCGTAAGCGGCAGGGTCATCGCCAGAAGCTGACCCGTCTGAAGATCACCGATATCAAGTGACGATTACGAGGCTCTGGTTCCCTGCCCGGGTCTCGTTGATAAAGAAGAATTAGAGGTCAGAACAATGGCACATAAGAAGGGCGCAAGTTCCTCCCGCAACGGGCGCGACTCGAACGCACAGCGTCTGGGTGTCAAGCGGTACGGCGGTCAGGCCGTGAAGGCCGGCGAGATTCTCGTGCGTCAGCGCGGCACCCACTTCCACCCCGGTGTAAACGTAGGCCGTGGCAAGGATGATACCCTGTTCGCTTTGGCTGCCGGTCATGTTTCCTTCGGTGTGCGGCGCGACCGCAAGGTTGTCGACGTCGTTACTGCCGAGGCCTGAGACATCAGCTTCCTGAAGGGGCGGGAGGGATAACCTTCCGCCCTTTTGTTGTGTTGTGGGCGGGAGGACACGAATATGGCGAGTTTTGTTGATCAAGTCGTTGTGCATGTAGCTGCGGGCAATGGCGGTCATGGATGCGCCTCGGTGCGGCGGGAGAAGTTCAAGCCGCTCGGTGGGCCTGATGGAGCCAACGGTGGCCATGGCGGCGACGTCGTCGTACAGGCGGATCCGCAGGTGACGACGCTGTTGGAGTATCACCGTGCACCGCATCAGCGCGCGCAGTCGGGCACACCGGGGGCGGGTGGTATGCGCGCCGGGCGGCATGGCGACGATCTGGTGCTGCGCGTTCCCCGGGCACCGTGGTCAAGAATGCAGAAGGCGACATCCTGGCTGACCTGGAACTGCCGGGAGACCGTTATGTTGCCGCCCATGGCGGTATGGGTGGCCTCGGGAACGCGGCCCTGGCCTCGCCTAAACGTAAGGCCCCCGGTTTCGCGTTATTGGGCGATGAGGGCGAACAACGCGACATCGTGCTTGAGCTCAAGTCTGTGGCCGATGTTGCTCTTGTCGGTTTTCCAAGTGCCGGCAAATCCTCGCTGATTGCGGCGATGAGTGCGGCCCGTCCAAAGATCGCCGACTACCCGTTCACCACTCTTGTGCCGAATCTTGGCGTGGTGCAGGCGGGCGAGTCACGCTTCACTATGGCAGATGTGCCGGGCCTGATTCCGGGCGCATCGGAAGGCAAAGGGCTTGGCTTGGAGTTCCTCCGGCATATTGAGCGGTGCACGGTGATTGTGCACGTTCTCGACTGCGCGACGCTGGAGCCGGGCCGGGACCCACTTTCCGATATGGATCTTATCGAGGCCGAGCTGGCCGCGTACGCGCAGGAACTACCGCCCGCCGAGGGACGTAAGCCGCTCATGGAGCGCCCTCGTTTGGTTGTTCTCAACAAAATCGATGTGCAGGAGGCACGTGAACTCGCCGAATTCGTGCGTGAGTCCATCGAGGAGCGCGGCCTGGAGGTAGTAGAAGTGTCGGCGGTTTCGCATGAGGGCTTGCAGCCGCTCGCCTTCAAGTTGGCATCCGTGGTGGAGACGGAGAGGGCCGCGATCCCCGCGCCGCAGGAACTGCCACGTATCGTCCTGCGCCCCGGCACGACGATGCACCGTTCACGGTCTCGCGCCGGTCACATGGCGGCGAAGACTTCTTCCTGGTGCGCGGCGCGAAGCCTGAGCGATGGGTGCGGCAGACCGACTTCGACAACGACGAAGCTGTGGGTTATTTGGCGGATCGGCTCAACGGGATTGGCATTGAAGATGCGCTGCTGAAGGCCGGCGCGATGCCCGGTGCGATGGTGGTGATCGGGCCGGAAGACGGCGGCTATATCTTCGATTGGGAACCGACCATGGCAACGGGTGCCGAACTGCTGGGACCACGTGGCACGGATATGCGCCTCGAGGAAGGAGCACGTCCATCCCGGCGCGATAGAAAGGCGGCCTATCACGACCGTATGGATGCGAAGGCCGCAGCGCGCGAGGAGTTGTGGACTGATCGGGAGGCGGGCCTGTGGACCGATCCGGCACAAGAGTGAGGTGCGACTGAGGGCGACGACGTCGCTCGGCGCAGTCCTATCAACCGGAGGGTTGGCATGGTCTCGGCCGAGCGGGACGCTCCGCCCCGTGTGATGTCCACGAACTTGGCGTATGTAGGGCCCGTGCGGGTCCATTCGGCGGCGCGGCATCGGTCCTGCGGCAAAAAAGTGGCACGATAGAGGGCGTGAAGTCGCCGCTTGTCAATCGTGCCATGTTGGGCCAGGTGCCGCGAATTGTGGTAAAAATCGGGTCATCGTCACTGACGATGCCTGACGGCACCTTGAACAACGTCGCATTGGTCCGCCTATCGGAAACACTGTCCGAGGCGCACGGGCGCGGACAACAGGTTGTTCTCATCTCATCCGGGGCGACATCGTTAGGCATTGGACCACTGGGGCTGTCCGGACGTCCGAGGGATATCAGTACCCACCAAGCGGCGGCAATGGTGGGGCAGTCCAGGCTAATGGCACGCTACGCGGCAGAGTTCGCCAAGGCCGACATCACCGTTGGACAAGTGCTCCTGACCGCCACCGATGTTGTGAATCGACGACACTACGCGAATGTACAAAACGCGCTGTCGTCGTTGCTGGCCTTGGGTGTCATCCCCATCGTGAATGAGAACGATGCCGTTGTCACCGATGAGTTGCGATTCGGTGACAATGATCGCCTCGCTGCACTGGTATCACACCTGGTAGCGGCGGACGCATTGATTTTCTTGACCGACGTCGACGGCCTGTACACCGCGCCGCCGCGGGTTAAGGGCGCCCAACGCATCAGCGAGGTGACCTCGACAGACATGTTGGATCAGCTGGAGATCACCGGGCGTGGCTCCGATATCGGCACCGGAGGCATGCGGACCAAGGTGGATGCAGCGGGGCTGGCTTGTTCCGGGGGAGTGCCGGTGCTGCTGACCAGTGCGGAGAATCTGGCGGCGGCGCTTGCGGGAGAAGAGGTCGGCACCTGGTTCCCGATCAGGGGGAAGCGGTCGTCGGCGCGGCGGCTGTGGCTGGAACATGCGGCGCTGGTGCGTGGCCAGATTATTGTCGATGCTGGTGCAGCTACGGCGCTGCGGAAAGGTGGAGCCTCGCTGCTACCTGTTGGCGTGACTGCGGTGGCTGGAAAGTTCGCGCCCGGTGACCTGGTGGAGATCGTGGAGCTCGGCGGGCAACCAGTGGCGCGTGGCTTGAGCGGGTTCGCGTCCGAGGAGCTCATGCGCCTGGCTGGCGATAAGACGGAGGCACGGGGCATGCGCCCCGCTGTTCACGTCAACGATCTCGTGCGCATCAAACGGAAGTGACAGAGCATACAATCCCCTCGCTGCCTTGGAAAATAGGCACTCCACAATCGTGAGAACGTCCACTTCGCGGGCATTCGTCTTGCCATGCGGACGCCAATGCGTTTAGTCTAGACGCGTGCCCGGGATTCGGGCATGCCCCGTCACGAGCGGGCCAAAACTCAGCACTATGTGCCGAAGGGACGAAAAGCCATGACAACAACGCGAAATACAGCCACAAAGACCGTAGCTCTATGTTCGTTCATGCGCTTCAACCGTGCCTTCTATAAGCATTGTCGAATGTGTCGGTGAACCCGACGCCGGCATACAGCCACTTTCCTCCTAGCGCTACGAGCGCCACACGTTTTGTTTTTCGAGCCGGAGATCCGGTTTTACGTCGTGAATGGATGAACAACGACAATGACTATCCAGTTAACAACCATTGAGAGTACAAGCAGCAAGACCAGTGCCCAGCAGCGAGCCGAAGAGCGTGTCACTGACGCCGTCATCGGCATTGATCTCACTTTGTTAGGGGCGCCGTCGGGGGAGTCACTGAGCGCCTGGGGTGCAGACCTACCAGTGGAGCACATTAATTTTCCGCGTCTCGCCTCCTGCGCGAGCGCATCCAGTTCGGGCGGCATCGATATTGTGACCCTCTCGCGGTCCTTCCGGACCCGGTCCGATGGTCGGGGCGGTCGTATGGACGGTGTCCGTACCGCAGCTCGCCTGGTTGAGCACGGCGTCGGGCCAATCGGAGTAGAAGTTCCAGCGGACCCGACGGTAATTGAAAAAGCACTTGGCGAGTTGGCCGCTGTTAGTCAGGACGCGAGCACGCTGGAGATCAGCGTGGATGGCACCACGGATTTGGCGGCTTTGGCCGCTCCATTGGAGCGTGCCCGTACTGCAGGATTGCGTATTATGATCCGAGTCGCGGTGCGGGATCTCACCGAGCTCGATCTAGCGGAACTGGTCGAGTATGCCGATTCGATACGTCTGCTGACCAACGATCCGCACGAGTCACGTGAGGCGCGCTTCGCCTTGCGTTCGGCGGCGTACGCTCAGGGGCGATCACTTCCCGTCTTCGTGGAGATCGGCATCATCATTTCTGGCAATATCTCCGCCGCAAACGAGCGAGCGCTGTTGGTGGAGGCGATCGAGGGCAGCCCGGTCTTTGCCGGGAAGGCGCATGTTGTGGGGACGGTGTACGACGTGGCGGACGCGGCAGAGTCATGGATCGGACTTGGCGCGGCTGACGGAATCATCTTCCTGCCGGCATCGGTGCCTACCGACCTCGCCTCGGTTATTCGTGGTGTGCTGCCGTTGCTCCGCGCCCGTGGCGGTGAAGCCGACATACAGTGAACCGCAGGGGCTAGGCAGGGATTCCTCGGATCGCGGTGCCAGCGGGAGTCGTGACATTTGTGCCCGGCCGGACCATCGTCTGATTCGAGCGATATCCCTGCGGGGGCTCCTGAGCTGCCATTGACAACAAGGTTCTTCTGTCCTGGGTTGGGATCGGGCCCGTTCTTACGGTAGAGTGAACAACGGTAGCTAACTCACCGAAGAAGGGAGTCCTCATCGTGGCAGATTACAATGATCTCCCCGAACTCATCGGCAAACTGAAACTTGCGGCGATTGACGCGTATATGGTCCACCGTGGCTTCATTATCTCGGGAGACGGAGCGCATTATGCGCGGGTAGGAACGCCGATACCCGGCGTCGTGTCCGTTCCCGAAACGGTGACTGTTACTTGTCCGAATGAAGCAGGCCAGGGTGGAGGTGTCACAACACAAACCTCGTCGTCAAGATCCAGTCTCTCGTACGTTGATGATTTCGCGGAGATTCGGGCGCGTATCGACGACGCGCTATAAGGCTGGACGGATCTGCCAGATCCCGATGATATTAAGGCGGCACAACTCAAGGCAGAGGGGGTGTGCGGTGCTCTACCGGGCGGAACTGGTAGTAACAGCATGGGGCGAAGTCCCATTGACGGATGGCTCACTGGCATGGCGGAAAACCTTGATGCGATGTCGGGCCATGTGGTCGAGGATTTCAAGACCAAGTTTTTGACGCAACTCGGAGTGGCCATGATGGGGCAACACGACATAGCAGTTGTATGGGCGGCGACGCTTGCGGCTGAGAAAGGTGCCTTCGAGGCGGCGCGGGCTTCCGTGGTTGACGCAATTCAGCAGGCTACGGCAGCATGCGACAAGGCGGCAATTCAAAGCTATGGCGACATCAAGATGGCATTGCGAGTTGCGGACTGGGCGTTGAAGGCGGTTTCCTCCTTCACTTCGGCAGGAGCTACTGCGATTCTGGCGTTAACCGGCCTGGGACTCGAAGTCGTTAAGACATTCGCGGAGGAAATTGAAGAGCTGGACGAAGAGGTGTATGTGTATGAGGAAGCAATGGTGGCGTTCGAGAAGGCCTTGGCACAGGTCAATGCGGAACTGATAGAAGTTGAAGAACAGGTACGGGCGAATCTGCTCTACAATCTCGAGGCGATACGTTCACGAAAAGGTGCCTTTGATCTGACGATCAAGCGTACCGAGAATAACGGCAGCCAGGATCTTCAGGTCGAGCGCGGGCTAGTCAATGAGATCACCAACTCTTATATGCCGATGATCGCCGATGAACTCAAGGGGATTGCCTATCGAATTCCCGGCGTCTCCATGAAAATGGCGGTGCTGCGGGACGGGCATATTGGTATTGGCGAGCAAGGACCGAGTGGACCATTTGGTGAAATGAGAATCCTGTTGGAAGAGTTAGTGCGTGACCTCTCCTGGGAGGTGGAAAAAGGTGCGGAAGACCTGAGGTTGGCTGTGCAAGCAATAGTGGACCGGGATTCTGAAGCGCAGAGGCGATGGGATGAACTGGACAGCTTCCTAGATGGTGGAAGCGGCATTGATCCCTGGAATGACGAGCACGAGCGCGATACGCGAGAGAGGCCTTGAGAAATGCAGATGCGAACATTCCGCGCACTTATTCGTTGGTCTCTGGTCGCGATCACTGTCGCATTGTCCTCGTGGTTGTTTTGGTCCAGGCCATCCGTCGAAGTGTGGAACATCTTCCCAGGAACGGTCGCGTGTGATTCGCTTTCGATTGAACTTCACAGTGGCTACGGCGGTACGGGAGAAATCATGTGGACTGATACGTTGGAACGTTCCAGATCCCGTGTCGATTCTGATCGGGCTGATGACATGGAGCAATCGCTGCGTGTCGCTTGCACTGCAGCCCGGCAGGGCCGGACAACGCTCATCCTCTCCAGCTTGATCGTGACCGGTTTCGTCTTCGTCGTGTTGCGGTCTCCTTTCCGGGGTGAGGATCATCCTGCACGGCGGGGGAGCGTTGGCAACTACTTCTTCCCGGACTCAACGCTACGCCACGCGAAGCCGGAGGATGACGGCAAGCCGGGGGAAACCGAGAAGCCGGAGGGCAGTGCGAAGCAGTGTGACGCGAAGATGAGCCAAAGCGACGACCCGCCCAGTGATCCCCCGGTCGGCTGATGCGTTACACGATATGAAGATGCCGGAACGAGTGCACCCGCAATGAAGCGTCTTCTGGCGCAATCGTGCACTGCGTAACAGCACCTCACCATTTGACGCTCAGAAAGTGCGAAGAGACAAAAGGGTAGGGCCTCCGCGCATCGTCATAATGATGTGCGGAGGCCCTTTCGGTACTTCGACGCCGACCGTATGTGTCAAGGCGCCGTGCGACGGGGGTCTTCAGGCGCGGCCTTCGCGGCATGGAGAACCGCACTTTGCCGAGCCTCGTCGCACGCGCTTCACGCTCTGGCGCAGCTGCCGCGCACTCACCGGCAGGTGCCTGCGACGTCGCCTCGCTCTCAGGCTTCGGCAGACCCGCTAACAGCCTCCATCTCCGCCACCTTCGCGCGCACTGCATCCATATCCAGTGCCTCGACCTGCTCAATCAGATTCTCAAGCTGCGCTGAGGGTAGCGCACCCGCCTGTTCAAATACGCGAATTCCGTCACGGAACACCATGAGCGTGGGGATGGCGCTAATGCCGAATGTGGCGGTGAGCTCCTGCTGGTCCTCGGTATCAACTTTTCCGAAGGTTAGATCTGTGTGCTGCTCCGAAGACTTCTCGTAGATCGGGCCGAATTGGCGGCATGGCCTGCACCAGGAGGCCCAGAAATCGAGGAGGACTGTTCCTTCCTTTACAGTGTCGGCGAAGTTCTCTTTGGTGATCGTAACGGTTGCCATAGCTACCTTTCGTCGTGGACCGTCTGGTCTGGTCAAGGTTCCAATTGACTGGTTCCAGTTACGCTAACGAGTGCACTGCTGGGAGTATTCCACCTGCTCGTTTACTCGTAGCGAAACCATGGCATGTACGTGTGGTGGGAGTCGGCAGAGCAGCGGCGGGACAGTGTCGAATATAGGCGGCGACGGTCAAAAACCCGTAGGCTAGAACCGTGATAGGCAATGATTCAGCGGCTGTTCAAGGAGTCGAGGCAATCGCCCGGCGTGCTCGCACTGCGTCGCAGACGTTACGTGGGACGACGTCGACTGACAAAAGTGCGATCCTGCGGGCCATCGCGGCATCGCTGGAAGCTAATGTGAGCGCGATTATCGCGGCAAACGAGCGGGATATGGCACAGGGTCGTGAGGCTGGGCTTTCAGATGCACTTCTCGACCGGCTTTTACTCAGCGAAGACCGAATCAACGCGATAGCCGATGCCGCGCGGCATGTGGCCACCTTGCCCGATCCCATCGGCGAGGTCGTACGTGGAACTACCTTGCCCAACGGGCTGCGAATTCGGCAGGTGCGAGTGCCCATGGGTGTTATCGGCATGATTTATGAGGCACGCCCGAATGTAACCGTTGATGCTGCCGCACTCGCACTTAAGGCCGGTTCGGCGGTGATCTTGCGCGGCGGTCATGCGGCCGCGCAGACGAACGAGGTCCTGGTTGATCTCATGAGGAACGCGGTGGCGGATGCGGGGTTGGATGCGGATTCGGTGCAAACCATCGATCAGTTCGGTCGGGAAGGCTCCGTTGCGCTCATGCGTGCGCGAGGCTTGGTGGACCTAGTGATTCCGCGTGGAGGCAGCGGGCTGATTCAAACAGTTGTGCGTGAGTCGCTGGTTCCGGTCATTGAGACCGGTGTGGGCAACTGCCACGTGTATGTCGACCGCGCAGCGGCATTGGACAAGGCTCTCGCCATCACCATTAACGCCAAGACCCATCGGCCTGGCGTCTGCAACGCGGCCGAGTCCCTTCTTGTGCATCGAGACGTGGCCGCAGAGTTCCTTCCGCAGGCACTGCGCGAACTCGCCGCGCGCGACGTGGTACTGCATGGCTGCGAAGCGACGGTACGGCTGGCACCGGACGACGTCGTCGTTAATCCGGCGATGGAGGAAGACTGGGCCACCGAATACCTCGGTCTTGAGATGGCAGTGCGAGTAGTCGAGACGGAAGAAGAAGCCGTAGATCATATTCGCAGGTACTCGACGGGGCACACCGAAGCCATCATTTCTCAAGACGTAGAGGCGATCCGGTACTTCACTGATGCTATCGACGGCGCCGCAATCATGATCAATGCCTCGACGCGGTTCACCGACGGGGGTGAACTTGGCCTCGGAGCGGAGATCGGCATTTCAACGCAGAAGCTTCACGCGCGCGGGCCGATGGGACTCAGCGAACTGACGACCACCACGTGGATTGTGGAGGGCGATGGACATGTCCGGAGCTGAGTCGGCGGGGGATACTCGTCAGTCGACGTGCGGAAGTGAACCGCGCCACACGGCAGACTCGAGCGATCTCAGCCAGCCGACCCCGCGTGCCGCCGTCGCCGAAAATGTACGGGTTCCCGTCAAACCTCATTCCGGTCGGACGCGTATTGGCATCATGGGCGGAACCTTTGATCCAATTCATCATGGGCACCTTGTGGCGGCCTCCGAGGTGCAGCACACTTTCGGTCTTGATGAGGTGGTGTTCGTACCTACCGGCAGGCAACCCTTTAAACGCGATCAAAAGGTGACCCTGCCCGAGCATCGCTACCTCATGACCGTTATCGCCACCGCCTCCAACTCGCGTTTCTCCGTCTCGCGCGTGGATATTGAGCGCGAAGGCACAACCTACACCATCGACACGCTGCGTGATTTGCGACGGGTCTACCCCGATGCAGAGTTCTACTTCATTACCGGCGCGGATGTGCTCCCTGACATTCTGCGGTGGAAAGATTCCGATGAGCTGTGGGGCATGGCTCATTTCATTGGTGTGACACGACCAGGTCATCGGCTCGCCACCACCGGATTGCCACCGGAGGGTATTACCCTTTTAGAAGTACCCGCGATGGCGATTTCGTCTACGGATTGTCGGAAGCGGGTCGCCGCCGGTGCACCAATCTGGTATCTGGTGCCCGACGGCGTCGTACAGTACATTGCGAAATACCGCTTGTATCGGGGCGACATGCCGATATCTCAAGAGGTATCCAACGGCGCGAGTCGCGTCGGGAAGGAGCAAGGATGAGCGAGGGGACATCCGAAACGCCGCGCCTATCCCGGCGGGAGATGCGCGAGCGCGGTCTACTGAAGCCGGTCTCCGAGGGAATCGCGTCTGCCGAGCGGTTGTCGCGCACCCAGGAACTTAAATTGCGTCGTCCTTCTCGTAAGGAGATGAGAGAGAGGGAAGCCGCCCAGCGGCAGCAGGCGGAGGCGGTAGAGGCCTCCACCGCTGATGACGTCGCGACATCTCCGGCGCGGGCCGATGAGAAGACTGAGAGTGTTACATCTACCGCGCCGGTCAGTCAGGATGAATCCGCGTGGCGTCCACGGCCACTTCCGACCCAAGCTACCGAGCCAAGTAGGTCAGGTGGAGACCCCTTTGCCGCTGCCGACCGGAAGTCGCCAGGCCAGAAGACATCAGAGCAAATTGAAGAGGTAGCGGCTCACGACCCCGTGCAACCCGCCGAGGAAACCGGCCGTCGCAGTGTCTTTGATCGTTTCAGCTCCGACGAAGGCGCATCATTCGATTCATTGCCCGCAGTCGAGGAGAAGATTGCGGATACGGGGGAGATGAGCCAACCGGCAGTGTCTCCCTTTGCGCCTCCGGGGCGCTGGGCTGCCGCAGCCGCTATTAGTACGGCCCCATCGGCAGACGAGGCGCCGCTGCCCGAGGACGATGACTGGGACGACGAGGACCCGCGTAGCCTGCAGGAGCGCCTCTTGGAGCGCGTGCAGCAGGAGGGGCGCACGGCAGGTGACATTCACGCTGCCGAGGCCGCGACGGATGGCCGAGAAAGCGACGCGGCCTCGGGTCGGGATCGCGCCAGTGACCACGCCAAAGGCGACGATACC
The DNA here is from genome assembly GCF_003073475.1 of Actinobaculum sp. 313. GTDB lineage: Bacteria > Actinomycetota > Actinomycetes > Actinomycetales > Actinomycetaceae > Asp313. The sequence continues at coordinate 1,188,638 of NZ_CP029033.1, forward strand.
GATCTCGACGTACCGGCCACAGGGTCATCTTCGGGGCCACACACCGGTGAGACGGCAGGCGCGAGTGGCGTGCCGCAGGCTCCAGCGGCGGTTCTGGAGCAGGCCAAGCTGGCCTACAATCCGCCCGGTGCATCAAGTGCATCGGACGCGAAATCTTATGGTGCGCCGTCGTCGTACAGGTATGTAGGTGAAGACAGCGACTTCGATGATGAGGATGAAAGGCCGCGCGGTTGGCTGATCGTTGCGATTTTCATCCTCGGCGGGTTAGTTGTTGGCCTCCTGCTGGGGTGGCTGTATCACTATCTGAGAGGAGCGGGAGATTCGCTGATTATCAACGATGCCGTGACCTACGCCGGGGCGGTCTTTCGCGCACCGGCTTCCCTGGTATCGGCCTTCTGCGGACTGTAGGAGAGTATGTGACAGTTTCACCCCAGATAGAGGAATATGTTTGCCTGGCGGTTCGTGCCGCCGATGAGCTGAAGGCGACGAGCATTCTTGCCCTCGATGTGTCGCAAAGGCTGGTCCTCTCAGAAGTGTTCCTTGTACTGTCTGGTTCGAGTGACCGGCAAGTGCGGGCAATCGTCGACGCCGTCGAGGAACGGTTGCACACTGCTGGGCTGAAGCGGACCCGGCGGGAGGGATACGACGAGGCGCATTGGGTGCTGATTGACTACGGCGATCTGGTTGTGCACGTGCTGCAGGACGAAGACCGCGAATACTATGCGCTGGACAGGCTGTGGGCGGACTGCCCGGTTCTTGATTTAGAGGTTTCCGCAGATGATGCGTCAGTGCAGGTCGGCTCGGATTCTCATGCTGTGGTGGACGTGGCGGAATGACAGCGGAACGTATTGTGGTTTGGCGGCATGGGCAGACTGCTCTTAACGCCAGCGGGCACATTCAAGGAGCGCAGGATCACCCGCTCAACGACACGGGACGGACACAAGCACGTGAGATCGCCCCGCAGATTGCGGCTTTGAATCCTACGCGAATCGTCAGTTCACCACTTTCGCGTGCTTTTGATACCGCCCAAGAGGCGGCCGCGTTGGTGAAACTGCCCATCGAGACAGACCCGCGCTTGCGTGAGCGCTCGTTTGGTGTATGGGAAGGTTTGAATCGGGCGCAGATCCGGGAACGCTATCCCGAGCAGTTTGCGGTGTGGAATGCCGGCGGCCAACCGGAGGGCGTCGGCGTGGAGACGAAGAACGCGACCGGTATCCGCTTCGCCGCAGCAGCTGAGGAGCACGCCGCAGCGATGGAGAGGGGAACGCTGCTTATCGTTGCTCACGGCGCTGCGATTGCCTATGGAACTTGCCAGCTGTTGGGGCTGAATGCCGATGAGTGGATGGGCCTACGCGGCCTCGACAACTGCCATTGGGGCATGCTCATTGCGCAGGGGGAACGCATTCCGCGCTGGCGGCTTGTGGCATATAACCGCCTTGTGAACGACGAAGCCGTCCCCAACTTAGAAACGCAGTGACAGGCTGTGCGGAGCCGGTTGCGCGGCCGCGAGACGCGGCTAGTGGCTGGTAGTGGCGGGCGCCCGGGCAACGATCAGCGCGGACTGGAGTGGCTGCGAAATCGGCAAGGCGGCCCCACCGAACCGCTGTTGGTGGAGGTGCGGGGAAGCGTGACCTGTTTCTCAGCATGTGTTAGCCCTGTTGATTTGTGAGTGCCGCGGCAACTGAGTACTATAGTCAGAGTCCACTTGGGGCTATGGCGCAGTTGGTAGCGCGCTTCCATGGCATGGAAGAGGTCAGGGGTTCGAATCCCCTTAGCTCCACAAGGTTTGTGGCGCCGAACTCGTGGAGTTCGGCTTTTCTGCTATGTTGGCAAGGCCTTGATCCGAAGCGGGCTGAGAAGCCGGATTGTGTGGCTGGGGTGGGCGTGTTGGGTTAATGGACAGAATGTGGGTCTATTGTCGGCGTGTTGGGGTTATTTTTGGTGGTGTCCGGCCCAGCCTTTGTGTATTGAGATGCCATCTTCCGAGGGTGCTTATGCGGGGCATCGACTTAACAGCCGGATCTGTCTTGGGGTGGCTAGTGACGCAGCAAACTCAAACGATGTCTGTGGCCGGAAGAGCGATGGTTGTCAAAATCCCGTCCAAAGGCGAATCGCCCGCTTTGGTTGCACCGTGGAATCCGCGGTATTCCGCCACTTCTTATATGGAGCCAATCAACTTTTCCGTTGTTTGGACGGGATTCTGACAATCCAAGGTGAGCGCGAGCAGCTGCAGGCGCGACTGCGAACCTAATGACGGGAATGATCCCGTTGGCGCGTGGTCGGTGCCCTTCAAGTGGCGCCAACGAACACGTTCAATCTGACAACTAGATTGATCGTTGTGAAGACGCGGCGTGAGAACGTTGTACGTACCAGTAGGAGTCGTCTACGGCAATTTCGGCCTGAAATTCATTTGAAGGGGTTCCGCATGTCACTCGCCGGGGAACGTTCGGGTCATCAATTCCAGCCTGAGATTCGTGCCGTTTATGAGTCCTCCACAGTGAAAATTGGTGTAGGAAATCGGCGGTTTCCTGCGCCTGGCCCTGCGCTGTGCGGCATACTTGGGTTATGGCGACCAAACGTATAGGAATCCTCACGGCGGGCGGCGATGCCCCTGGACTCAACGCAGCAATTCGTGGCTTCGGCAAGGCAGCAATCGGTGAACACGGCTGGAAGCTGTTCGGTTTTCGCGATGGAATGCGCGGACTGGCGGAGAATCGTTTCACTGAACTCGATGCGTCGGCGCTTTCCGGCATCCTTACCACCGGCGGTACATTGCTCGGCACGAGCCGCGATAAGGTCCACCGCATGGTTGTGGATGGCGAAGTTCGCGATATGATCCCGACAATCGTCGAGAACGTTGAGAAGGACAAGCTCGACGCGCTCGTCTGTCTGGGCGGGGGAGGGACTGCGAAGAACGCGCGCCGTCTCATGGACGCGGGGATCAACGTCATCCACCTTCCGAAGACCATCGATAACGATATCGTTCACACAGATTCATCCTTCGGTTTCTCCACTGCGCTGGAGATCGCGACGGAGGCCGTGGACCGTCTGCATTCGACGGCGCATTCCCATCATCGCATCATCCTCACCGAGATCATGGGGCATCGCGCCGGGTGGCTGGCGCTTGGCGCCGGAGTTGCCGGCGGGGCCGATGTAATTCTTCTGCCCGAGGTTCCCTACTCGGTGGACTCTATTGCCGAGCGCATTGAACGGCGGCGGAAGCAGGGATCGACTTTCTCCGTCGTTGCGGTGGCGGAAGGCGCGCTGAGCATTGCCGATGCGGAAGAACTTGCCCATGCCCAAGCCCTGGTCAAGGACGCCTCAAGCCCTGAGCTCAAAGCGATGGCAAAGAAGGGAGTCAAAGCGCTCGAGGCATCGCATCGCGCCAACACCTTCACACTTGCCGAGCAATTGGAAGAAGCGACCGGTCTGGAGGCCCGCGTCACCATCTTGGGATACGTCCAGCGCGGCGGCACGCCCAATGCCGCGGACCGCCTGCTGGGTACAAGGCTCGGCGTAGCCGGGGCAAACGCCATCGCGGCCGGAAAGTTTGGCGTCATGGTGGCGGACCGCGGGCATGACACGGCTCTTGTGCCGCTTAAGGATGTGGCCGGCAAGGTGAAGTACGTGCCGCGTGACCATGAGTGGATCAAGGCGGCCCGGGCAGTCGGTACGGCGCTGGGCGACTAAGACCTGCGGCTAAGAGATCATCGGGATGCCAGCAGATGCAAGCGGGCGCTCGGTACAGCCTTGGGCGACTAAGACCTGCGGCTAAGAGATCATCGGGATGCCAGCAGATGCAAGCGGGCGCTCGGTACAGCCTTGGGCGACTAAGACCTGCGGCTAGGATCCGCAGGGCCGAACCTGCATTCCCGGCCGCGAATCCGACTGCCCGCTGCGGGATCGGGCAGCTCGCCGGGAGCCGGGGCTGGCGACGGCCAGTGAGACAGCGGCAGCCTGCTGCGCGCCAAGGGTGGCGTACGGGCTTCCGGTGTTTGGGCTCAGCTAGCCCGGTCGCCTCTCCAGTCGCCTGCAAGCGGTCCTTCCAGGTATCGCGCCAGGTATTGGCCGGTGAGAGTTGACCGGGACTGGACAAGATCGTGCGGCGTGCCAGTGAAAACAACCGTCCCGCCCTCCTTTCCGGCCCCAGGTCCAAGGTCTATGATCCAGTCGGCATGCGCCATAACCGCTTGGTTATGCTCGATAACGACGACGGTACGGCCGTCGTCGACAATCTGATCCAGAAGCTGTAAGAGACCTGCAATATCGGCGAGGTGGAGGCCGATGGTTGGCTCGTCGAGCACGATCACGGCGGCTTCCTCCCCGAGCTGTGCGGCGAGTCGGAGGCGTTGGCGTTCCCCACCGGAGAGACTGGATAGAGGCTGGCCCAGGAGCAGGTACCCGAGTCCGACGGCGCGCATCCGTTCGAGGATTCGTACCGCAGAAGCAACTCTGGTTTCCTTCACCGAGAAGAGCGCGTGGGCGTCGTCTACGGATAGTGCCAGCACATCGGCAATGCTCAGCCCGCCGAAGCGATACTGCAGCACCTCCTGGGAGTACCGCCGCCCTTGACATGCTTCGCATACGGTTGTGACCGTCTCCATGAAGCCGAGTTCGGTGTCCACCACACCTGTTCCGGAGCAAACGGGGCATGCGCCGACGGAATTGGCTGAAAAGAGGGAGGGTTTAACGCCCGCCGCCTTGGCGAAGGCCTTGCGGATAGGGTCGAGCAGGCCGGTCCATGTGGCGGGGCTGGAGCGCCGCGATCCCTTCAAAACCGTTTGATCGAGGGTTACCACGCCATCGAGCGGGGAGAGACTGCCGTGGATGAGGCTGGACTTGCCCGAACCGGCCACACCCGTGACGACGGTGAGAACTCCTTGCGGGATATCCACGTCGACCCGTTGAAGGTTGTTGGTTGTGGCAGCGCGGATAGGAATATACCCGTGAGCAGTGCGAACAGTGGTTTTCAGTGCTGCTCGGTCGGCCAGATGACGGCCGGTCAGCGTGTTGCTATCTCGCAGTGCCTCGAGCGTGCCTTCGAAAACAATTCGACCCCCGTCATGTCCGGCCCCCGGGCCGAGATCGACGATGCGGTCCGCGATGGCGATGATTTCCGGCCGGTGTTCGACCACGAGAACCGTGTTGCCCTTGTCCCGCAGCGACAGCAGAAGCTTGCCCAGTGCGGCAAGATCATGCGGATGGAGGCCAATGCTCGGTTCGTCGAAGACGTAGGTGACATCGGTGAGAGCGGAGCCCAGGTGGCGTGCGAGTCTCATACGCTGCGTCTCTCCGCCGGAGAGGGTCGAGGTTGGCCTGTCCAGACTGAGGTATCCAAGGCCGATCTGCACGAATGCGTCAAGCATTTCTGCGAGGTGCTCAAGTAGCGTCGCGGCCCCCTCGATACCATCGACCTTTACTGTCTGAGCGGTGGGGCCCGATGGGTTCACTGCGGCGTCGTGCAGGTCGTGTATCCACCCGGCAAGGTCACTGAGCTGCATGGCACACGCCTGTGCGATGGTGAGACCGGCAATGCTTGCTGTGCGGGCATGTTCCGCGAGCCGTGTCCCGTCGCATTCGGGGCAATTGCGAAACGCCACTGCCCGTTCAACAAAGGCTCGCATATGTGCTTGTAATGATGCGGGATCCTTGGAAAGCACGGAGGAACGCAGCCGGGGGATAAGGCCCTCGTAGGTGATGTTATGCGACGATATGCGAATCTTCGTCGGTTCCTTGTAGAGGAAATCATCGAGCTGCTTCGCGGTGAAAGTCTTAATCGGCTTGTCGGCGGGGAAGAGACCCGTTTCGGCGAAGGCTTTAACGTAGTATCCGTCGGCGGTGTAGCCCGGAACTTTAATCGCTCCTTCTGCCAGCGAAAGATTCTCGTCGTACACGGCTGTGAGGTCGATCTCCGACACCGAGCCGGTGCCCTCGCAGCGCGGGCACATACCGCCTTGAACTGAGAAATGCCTGTGTTCGGTGACGGTGCGCCCGTTCTTCTCTGTTTTGATGGCACCTCCACCGCTTACTGAGGGGACGTTAAAGGCGAAGGCCTGCGGTGGGCCAACGTGCGGTGTGGACAGGCGCGAGTAGAGGAGGCGCAGTGAGCTGTTGATGTCGCTGGCGGTGCCGAGCGTGGAGCGGGTATTCGCGGGGAGGCGGTCTTGCGAGACGATGATGGCAGGTGTCAGACCTTCCAACCGGTCGACGTCGGGTCGAGCGGATGACGGCATGAAGTTCTGAACGAAACTCGAATAGGTCTCATTGATGAGCCTGCGTGACTCCGCCGCAATAGTCGCGAACACCAGTGAAGACTTACCCGATCCCGACACGCCGGTGAACACGGTGAGGCGGCGTTTTGGAAGCGTGAGGCCGATGTTGCGGAGGTTGTTTTCGCGTGCGCCGGTGACGGTGATGGCATCGTGGAGTGGGGCGGCAGTCATCTTCGTGCTCTCGTTTGAACCACCGTGCCCCTCGCAAGGGGCATTGGTGCGCTCGGTCAAGCTGTCGTTCCCTTCAGGAGAGCCGCTGGCGACCCCGTCCCCGTGGCTCCTCTGCTCGGCTCGGTGGCTCTTCTGCTTGGCAGGGCCCTGATCGTGGGAGGATATCGCGTTCACCGGACGATCATATCTAATGCGGCATGCGCGCCGGGGGACTACCCCAATGGCACTCCGCTATATGTGGCGAGGGCATCGACCAACTGCTCCTGGAACGCCGTATCGCGTGTAGCGGGATGCGGTTCAAGAATTTCCTGATGGAACCAATGCTCACCGGTGACCTGAGCGGAGGGCATGTCGCTGGTGGCGAGCCATACCTGCGTGACGTGCCCCAGGCGAAGGTCGTCGGTCGCATCCTGGCTGCCCATTCGAGTGGGGACCCAGCCGGGCCGTACGGTATTGGCAAGAACCTCGGGCCGCATCCGCGCCACATAAAAGGCCAACGCCGTGACCAGGAGTTTCGTATCGGAGTACGTGCGGGTTGCGCGGGTGTCGGACCAGTCGATCCCGCTGAGATCGGCGCGGCCGCCGGTGTGCATCCCGCTACTGAGGTAAACAAGGCGTTCCGGCCTATCAATGAGTGCCGTCAGAACATACGGGGCGACGACATTTGCCGGAAGGAGCGCACGGCCATCGATGATTCCGGCATTGTGGATGACTGCGTCCATCTGACCGAGCCTGTTCACGTCATCGGCAAGTCTGGTGACTTCCTCGAGTTCGGCAAGATCGCCGCCGACGACGTCGGCACCACGATCCATAAGATCGGTGAGACTCCGCGCACGTTTCGCAGTGCGTGCATGAACGACGACGTCATGGTCGGCGTCGAGTAGCTCAGCGGCGGCATTTCGCCCGAGCTCCTGGGTCGAACCGGTGATGAAGATGCGGGACATCAAGACTTCTGACTGGTTTGCCGACCCTGGCGGAAGGGGCCGAGGCACGTGTGGGTAGGAATGACCGTCTCTGGAAGGGGAGACCACCGCCCATATGGGCCGCCGAAGCCTCGCTGTTTCCTCCGTCACATTCACGAGAGGCATATGGCATGCTGAGAAGAAGCATATGGCACGCTCGGGCGAAGCATTTGGCACGCTCGCCAAAAGGCTTGGCTCGGCGGCAACGCTTGCATCCCAACGCTGCAATGATCGCATCTGACGCGGTGATGGTCTTTACCCAACACGGTGACGTTTTTGCTCAATTGTGCCGGGATTCGGATTGGGCTGCTACCCACTCGAAGAGCCGGACGGCTTCGCGCGGGCCGTCTCCACGGACGAGCAGATGGTACGTTGCACGGGAAATCTCGTCGGGCAGGGGCAGCACCACGCCCGAGGTCGTATCGGTGAGGAAGACGGCGTCGGTGGTAAAACTCAACAACCCGGAGGTGGGAACAAGTTGCTGGAACACTGAGAAGTCCTCTTGCAGGATCAGCGTCGAATGTGGCAGGGCCATCTGCACCCGCTCCAGCCAGCATCCGACCCCCGCATACAGCAGGAAGGTCTCACCATCTAGGTCGTCGCGGGTCAGTGTTTTCTGCGCGGCGAGGCGGTGGCTCTCAGGTACGAGAACCGATAGTTGTTCGCTCATGAGCGGGACTGAGTTGATGGCCGGATAATGCAACGGTTGTAAGGAGATCGCCAGATCAATCTCGGCGCTGATAAGGCGCCGCTCCACATCACTTTGGCCGATGGTCTGGGAAGAGAGAAGCAGACCGGGGAAGCGCTCCACAGCAAGAGCGGTGAGACGCCACAGAGGCGCCGGGGCGACCGTTCCGACCGTCAGGGTCTGGGCGCGATTCGCCAGCTCGTTGAGCGCGGCGCGCATGAGACGCTCCTCCCGCAGGATCGAGTGGACGTATTCGAGTGCGGTGGCACCGGCCCTGTTCAGAGAGATGCTGCGCCCGTGCCTGTCAAAGAGAGCTATGCCGAGGTCCTTCTCCAGCCGTGCTAGTGAACGGCTGAGGGCGCTCTGGGACATGATCAATTCGTCCGCAGCGGCGCTCACCGTGCCGAATTCCGCCACCGCCTCCAACTGACGCAATTGTTCGAAGTTCATCGCCCAGTCCTTATGTGGATTGTGCATAAGCAGATGTCTAACATGCATTGTAAATAAAGGATTTGACCTGCGAGACTTATGTGTAACGAACGTAAAAGGCGTGCAGGCGCGCCGATGGGCGTGGATACACCGGCAAGCGATCCATGGCTCAAGACGCAACAGAACACGGTGCCCGAGGGCAGGCGCCAGCGGGGCACCGAAGATGAGGAGGAGGGCAACATGCTCGAGTTCACCATGAACGACGGACGGCGTATCCCGGCTGTCGGTTACGGCGTATTTCTGATGACGCCCGCCGAGGTCGAGGCGCATCTGCCAGAGGCTTTTGCTGTGGGGTACCGGCATATCGACACAGCGAATGCCTATTTCAATGAGAAGGCGGTTGGCCGCGCCGTTCGCGCCAGCGGAATCCCGCGCGAAGAGCTGTTCATCACCACCAAACTCTTCCCGCAGAGCTACCCACTTGAGCAGTGCCGGGCGGATATTGATGCCACGCTGCGGCGTCTGGATATGGACTACATTGATCTTCTGCTGCTGCATCAGCCCTATGGCGAGCGAGTACACGCAGGCGTGGAAGGCCATGGAAGAGGCGGTTGAGGCTGGGAAGGTTCGCTCCATCGGCCTATCGAACTTCCCACAGCGCAAGCTGCAGGAGATTATGGACATTGCGAACATTGTGCCGGCGGTAGTGCAGGTTGAGATGCATCCCTACTGGAACCAGCATGCGATGAAGCAGCTCTTGGCGGATAAGGGTGTTGTGTTCGAGGCGTGGTACCCGCTCGGGCATGGCGATGCCACTTTATTGGCTGAACCCGTGTTTGCGCGTCTGGGGGAGAAGTACGGAAAGACGCCGGCGCAGACCATCTTGCGTTGGCACCTTCAGCAAGGCAACGTGATTTTTCCGAAGACGCTCAATCTTGCACACATGGCGGAGAACATTGACCTGTTCGATTTCGAATTGGCGGATGCCGAGATGGCCGAGATTGCAGAGCTCCCTCAAAAGCCGTACTACGTCATTCCGGAAGACGCGCCAGATTTCACCAAAACAGTCAATGACTATGACGCCATGCAGGACTAAGCACATCGGAACAAGGTCGCGGTTCTGGCGGCTGTGCTGTATGGCGCTTTCGCGGCAAGAGCGCGGGGTACGAAAGGTGCTCTCGGCCGTGGAGAACCACGCAGACACCCGCGGCCGCGCGATCCACAAACTATGCAGGTGGCGACACCTGCAGGCGCATGAAAGAAGAGCAATGCTGTACACAACACTGAATAATGGCGTTGAAATGCCCATGCTCGGCTACGGAGTCTTTCAGACCCCGCCCGATGAGACCGAGCGGTGCGTGACCGAGGCACTGGAAGTCGGTTATCGGCTTATCGACACGGCTCAGGCCTACGCCAATGAAGAGGGAGTCGGTGCCGCTTTCGCAAAGAGTGGTCTTGCACGGGACGAAGTGTTCATTACATCCAAGATCTGGGTGTCCAATATGAACTATGAACGTGCCGCCGCTTCGATTGATGAATCGTTGAAGAAACTCGGCACTGATCATATCGATCTGATGCTGCTCCACCAGGCGATGGGTGACTATCCCGGTGCGTATCGCGCGATGGAGGATGCATACAAAGCGGGCAAACTGCGCGCAATCGGGCTTTCCAACTTCTATCCCGAGCGGTTGATTGATGTCGCGACTCTGGCAGAGGTTCTGCCAGCCGTCAATCAGATCGAAACCCACCCGTTCCGGCAGGAGGACGCTGCTCATGAAGTGATGGCGAACCTTGGGGTTCAGCACGAGGCATGGGCGCCCTTTGCCGAGGGCCAGAACAACATCTTCACTAATCCGGTGCTGGCTGAGATTGGCGCCAAGTACGGAAAGAAGCCGGGCCAGGTAACCCTGCGCGCGCTGATACAGAAGGGCGTCGTCGTCATCCCGAAGTCAACGCATCGCGACCGTATGGAGGAGAATTTCAACGTGTTCGACTTCGAGCTGACCGATGAGGACCTCGCCGCTTTCCAGACGCTCGACGATGGCACATTCCCGCGCACCTTCGACCACTACGATCCGAAGGTCGTGCAATGGCTGCTCGGCGATCTCGTCAAGAAGCAGCAGCTGGGCGGCGGTAGTCTGTACTGACAGTACATGTGCGCGTGTCGGGTGATACAGGTGGTGTGTCCTCCGTCTGACAGTGGCACCTCCGCAATTGAGCGCGGCATGCCCATAGCTGAGCGTGGCACGCCCACAGCTGAGCGCGGCACGCACACAGTTGACACCGCATGACAGCGGCTCGTTGAGTTTTGCATTGATAGGAGAATGACAGACGGCAAAGAAGCAAACAGTCGGCCGCGATAATTTAGGAACCTTGGCCCCGCAATTTGCGGCCCTTAACGACGACGTTCTTTTCGCGCAGGTATGGGCACGTGAGGACGAGCTCAGCGCCCGTGATCGTTCCATGATCACGATTGCCGCACTGTTTTCGGTCGGCCTGTATCCACAACTGCGCGCGCATCTTGAGCTTGGAAAGGCGCATGGGATCACCAGGGAGGAAGCCGTTGAGATCGTGACGCAGTTGGCCTTTTGCTGTGGCTGGCCGAAAGCCTGGAGCACGTTCCCGATGATCGCGGAAATCTGGGGCGACGACGCTGCCTGAGGCGCAGGTACGCCGTCCGGACGTGAAGCGCCGCTACGCCGTACGGCCCCGGCAGACCCCGAGGTTCGAGCGCTGCCCCACGGTGCGGCCGCCGTACCCAAGCACGCCGGGCCCGACACTGGCTGCTGGTCCCGCGCGAGAGGAAAGCCTTCTAATGCGGCTCAGATTAACGTGAGTCTAACGCACAAAACCGAGGTCAGCTCTCCAGGACACTGCGCACCTGTTCGTCTGGCCGCCGACGCGTGAGCACGGGACGGAGCAGCAGATAGGTGTCAAATAGGATGAGCATAGCCAGAGCCGCCACGAGGAAACTCACTTCCGCCCCATTGCTCAAACGGCTCGCGTAGGTATTTCCCGGCAGAGTGAATGAGCGGTAAGCGATGATTGTGAACAGTGCGGTACCCGCAGAGCCGGTGATTTGCTGGATGGTGTTGTTTAGGGATGAACCGTCCGGGTATTGCTCAGGCTCCAGGCTCTTCAAGGAGTTGGATGTCAGCGCGGTCATCGCGAACGGGAGACCCAGGGCATACACGACGCAGAATATGGCGAAGGAGGCCTTGCCGAGATCCCAGTACATTGTTGCGGCCACGCCCAGATAGCCGACGGTGCAGACGGCTAGGCCGTAGGGAACAATGCGCGTACCGAAGCGATCATAGGCAATTCCCGCCATGAGGTTGGCGATAGCAGTTGCGACACCGCTGGGAAGGATGAGCAGCCCCGCCTGGGAAGCGCTCATGCCCCACGTGTCCTGCAGGAAGAGCGGTGCGACAAGGATGGTACCAAATAGTATTGTCTGCAAGACGCCGACCAAGACGATGGAGGCGCGGTACTGACGGTTCGCGAAGATTCGCACGTTGAGCAGTGGGCGCTCTAAGCGGAGTTGGCGCCGCGAGTACACGATAAGTGCTATAACGCCGACGCCTGCCGGCACTAATGTGGTCGGCGCGGTAAAGCCCGCGGAGGCGGCATTGCCAACCGCGTATACCACACCGCCGAAGCCGAGTATGGAGAAGATGACGGAGCGCATGTCGAGAGTGGTCTGCCGTGCTTCGATTGTGTCTGGTAGGAAAATGCTCAGGGCGATGATAAGAAGGATGAGTATCGGAATAATGACGTAGAACAGCCATGGCAGGCCGAAAGAGGTGAGGATGACTCCCGCAAAAGTGGGGGAGAGCGCCGGTGCTGCCATAAGTACGAACATCATGACGCCGTTGTAGGTGCCGAGCCTGTTCTTCGGTGCCAAGGTGATAATCACTGCCATCATCACCGGAGTGAAGAAGGAGCAGCCAAGGGCCTGAATCAGCCGTCCTGCCAGCAGTATGCCGAAGTTCGGAGCAAAAGCGGAGACAAGAAGGCCGAAGAGCAGCACGGTGAGCGCGCCGAGTACGGTTTTGCGAGATCCGAAGCGGCCCATCGCGAAGGCAGACAACGGCATGAAGGTACCGGTAATAAGCATGTACCCGGTGGTCAACCACTGGGCGCTTGTAACCTCGATGCCATAGATTTTTGAGATGGCGATAAGGGCGATGTTCATCTCGGCTTCGTTGAAGATGCAGACGAAGCCCGCGAGCACGAGGAGCGCGATGGTCGGCAGAGGCGACCTGGTTGTGGATACTGACATGTTCTTACAAAACGTGCGGTGATGATGCTAGACGATTGACGGCTCCGGATTGGCTGGATTCACGGCCCGGGTTGCCCGGAGCGGTGTGTATTGACTATTGGGCAATCCACCACTCATACCTCTACCTTAGCCTGCGAACTATTCGTACTATGCGTGCGGCTTGCTTCTCTAGTTCCTCGCGGGTGAGAGATACTCTCTGCTCCTTGCCCCGCTGTTCCTCACCACTGTGAGCTTTGCCGCCGGGCGCAGCATTGCCAGTGTGAAGAGCTGCCAGCAAGTTCTGCCGGTCATTCTCGCAGCCGGGCATAAACAACTCGTTACCGGCCTTTATGGTGGCCGCGGCGATTGCGCGCGGATACCTCTGATCTGTGCGCGCCATAGAGTCGATAACCCAGTCGGTCATAACAAGGCCCTTGTAGCCCCACTCCTGGCGGAGAAGTGTTTCCAGCAAGGCGGAAGACTCGGAGGTATGAACTCCATTGATGAGGTTGTAGGAGGTCATCAGGCCATGCGGCTGGTCTGTACGGATCGTAATCTCAAAACTTCGCAGGTAGAGTTCGCGCGCAGCACGCTCCGACACATGGCTGCACGAGTGTAGGCGGTTGGCTTCTTGATTGTTGCAAGCGAAGTGCTTGATGGTTACTCCGCGCCCTGGATGGGCCTGCACGCCGCGCGCTATTGCAGCGGCCACCTGGCCAGATAGCAGTGGATCCTCGGAGAAGTACTCGAAGTTACGACCGCACAAGATTGAACGGTGCAGATTCACTGCCGGAGCCAACCAGAGGTGTACACCGAAGTGTTCCATTTCCGCGCCTACAATGTCGCCGAGTTTCTCGGCCAGTGTCAGGTTCCAGGTTTGCGCGATGGCCGTACCGATGGGAAGAGCGGTGGTGTACTGCTCGTAGGACCGCTGCGGCCGCCGGGGTGCGGTCTCGCCCGCCTGTGCTGGTGCATCATCTTCCCGTAACTCGGCATACAGGCCGCCGAGCGCGGGGCGCAGAGCAAAGCGACCATCCGCATCTTCACCCACTTCCGGTGCCAAGCGCAGTCCGGCGGGTCCGTCGGCAAGAATAAGCGAGGGGAGACCAGGGATCGCGGTCGTTGTCTGTCCGGCCGCGCCGATAAGGGTTTGTGAGGCCTGCCCGATGACGGATTGCTTCATGGCAGAGTCGCCGTAGTCACCAAGAACCAGATGACAGAGCTCATCGTCGGATAACCCGCTGACGTGGTCGAGCGCATCGGCAAGGTCTACGGGCTCGCAAGCGTCCGCGCGGCGGAGATCGGCGGCCGTGACAAGTACTCGCGGTACCTGGTTGTATGCGGGGCGCGGTGCCGCGTATTGCGGTGACGTGAAATCTGTGAATCCGGGATCGGCCAGTACCTGATGTACCCTGCGAACCGTAGCGGTTTCGGAGAGCTCGACGACGGCGCACACCTCCGTGTCGCGGCTAGACGTGCCGACGCGAATCACATATTCACCGGCTTCGAGAACCATGGCCACTGCCGCCGCATCGTAAGATGCGAGGTCGGCGAGGTCGAAGGTGACGGTGACCCGCTCGGTGCTGCCGGCCGATATCTCATCGGTTTTTGCAAAGCCTGCCAAGACTTGGTGCGGCTGGTCGAGCCTGCCGTTGGGTGCGCTGACGTACACTTGTACAACTTCCTTGCCCGCGTGTTCGCCCGTATTGGTAACGGCCGCCTGCACGCTGACCAGCGAGTGGTCCGAAGATACTGCGCGCACCTCGACGTCGAAGGTGGTGTATCCGAGTCCGAAACCGAAGGGGAAAAGCGGTGCGACACCAACCGAGTCGAAGTAGCGATATCCGACGTAGATGCCTTCGCGGTAGTACGTGTCGTCTGGATCGCCGAAGTTGCCGATGGAGGGGTAATCTTCCCACGCAGTCCAGGTGGTTGAGAGTTTTCCGGAGGGATAGCTCCTGCCGAGCAGGACGTCGGCAAAAGCATCACCAATACTGGCACCAAGCTGTGAGAGAAGGAGGATATTGGGTACGTGGCTCACCGGGCTGAGGTCGACGACGCCTCCCACATTCAGAACCAGTAGGAACCTCTCAAACTGGGCGGCAAGAACCTGAATATCCCTGATTTCGGAATGCGTGAGGAGTACGTCGCCGCGCTGCGCCACCCGGTCGTTGCCCTCACCCGACTCGCGGGAGACCACGTACACCGCGGCGTCGCCCGTGCCTGCAAGCGGCAGATCATACTCCGGCGCGGCTTCGACGGCGCCCATGCCGAACTCCGGTGCCGGAATACCGGCCTGCGCGGCACGCCTCTTCAAATCTGCGACGAAGCGGCGGTGATGCGCGGCGGCGACGTCGTCGTAGGCATCGAGCCACGGCTTGGTTGTCAGCACGAAACCGGCATTCTCCAGCCCTTCTTCAATGGTGACAACGTGGCGAGAATTGACGTCGCCCGAACCGCTGCCGCCTTTGACAGTGCGACGCGCCCCCGCGCCGTACAAAGCGAGCCTGCCCGGGTGGGAGAGAGGGAAGGATCCGTCGGACTTCAGAAGGACCATCGATTCGGGGGCATTGACTCGGACTACCGCGAGATGGTCGATCTCGTATTGGTTCACCTATCGTACCCGTCTACTTGTGTTGACATTGTTTCCCCCGGTGATGTGGTGAGCAAGCGGTCGCATGCTGTCGGGCACATGCGCACCATTCATCACCGGGGCAACACCGAGTCTAGTCATTTGCCGGGCGGCGAGTTGTGCGTCGAGTATCAAGGGACCAAGACGAGCTTACCCGCAGCGCCGCCGGCGTCTACACGAGTCAGGGCCTCCGCAGCTTCTTCCAGTGGCAGAACGTCACCTATATGGGCTTTGACACCGCGACCGGCAAGAACCTTGACCGCCTGTTCCAACTGTTCGCCGTCGGAATGTACGTAGACGAATCGGTATCGCTGCTTTCGGGCTGCGGCTGCCCGGTCGAAGCACATTCCTGCCACAGTGAACAGAGCCCGCTTGAGGTGCCCGTACGCTTCCCGGCGTGCGAACTCACGGTTAGGACCGCCTCGCAGCGACACCAGGGTTCCACCCTCGCGCATGATTCCCAGTTGGCGTTTGACTTCTTTGCCGCCGAGACCATCGATAACGAAGTCGACATCTCGGAGCACTTGCGTGTAGTCCTGAGTGCGATAGTCGATGAACTGTTCCGCGCCTAAGGCGAGAATACGTGGTTCGTGCCGAGCATTACCCGATGTGATAACGCGTAACCCGCGATCTGCAGCCAGCGGAATAATCGTTGCGCCCAGGCTACCGGTGCCGCCGGAGATAAACACCGTGTTGCCAGGGCGTGCTCCATGCAAGAGGTCCAAAGCCTGCGCTGCTGTTAACGCGGTCAGTGATAGGGAAGCGGCCTCTTGGAAGTTGTAATCATCGGGGATCGGTGCCAGCGCGTTTTCGTCTACCGCTGCGTACTGCGCGAACGCTCCGATACGATTAACCGGCATTCGGCACATGACGCGTTGGCCGACCTGCACGCGGGTCACCTCCGCCCCGACCGCTTCCACCTCGCCGGCCAGCTCGTTACCCAAGATGAGCGGAGTTCGGTATCTGGCGAGGAGCTGAACCTCCTTGCGTGCGATCATCGTGTCAACAGGATTGACACCCGCGGCACGCACGCGCACCAGGGCATCTCTCGGTGCGACTTTCGGTTCGCGGACATCGTCCACCTGAACGGCGTAGGGCGCCTTTCCATAGTGGATCAGAACAGCCGCCTTCATTCGTTTCCTCCCGGCTCTAGTTGAGCTATTTCGTCTGGATGTAATCGCGCGCGCATGCTGCCGATGCAGTCGTGAAGCGACTGCGACGCCAAGGCGCATCGGAGGGCGTCTTCGGCATGTGCCATGACTTCGGAAAGTACCGGCGTGATGTGCCGCCCCACAATGCAGTCATCGTTGGGATTGCGGTGTAGATCCATCACGCGAAGGGGTTCGCCGCAGGCGGCGTCATGAATTGCCAGCAGCGTGGCATCACGGGGTGCCATAGCCATCTCGTATCCCGGCGAACCGCTGCGTGAGGTAACGATGCCGGATTGGACCAGACCTGCCATTACCTTGCGCACATAGCTAGCGTTGACTTCCGCGCTAGTAGCAATGCGGGCGGAGGTTATGGGCTATCTGCCGCGGATGCTTGCGAAATCAGCATCAGTCCGTGGACGGCAACGGAGAATCGGGTATCCCTAGCAACTTCCTGTGCTAGCAAATGATACAGCTTCATGTTCTGGTGTGGTGCCGTGTTCATGTTCTGGTGCGGCGTCGTTCTCAGGTTCCGATACGGCATCGTTTGCCGCGATGACCGAGCGGGGTCTGGTTGAGACGGCCTGACACTGGCACACTAGAACTTGTTGGACGCTGGCGCTGCCATGGATCGTTTCTTTCTCACGGATGAAGGAACGACGACGGCGAGACTCGTATCCGCAGATGTGGGCAGATTCCGCTAGGGCTATGTGCTACCTCTTGGCCGGAGTGTTTGTATCTGCGGATGTGCGGAGGCGCTGGCACACCTCCGGTAGCCGTCCAGACGATAAGGAACGGAAGACGTAGACATGCAATACACCAAACTAGGAACGACGGATATCACCATCTCGAAACTCTGCATCGGTGGGATGAGCTTCGGGCGAGTCTTCGAGGACTTCCACCAGTGGGTCATCGACCAGCCGACGACGCAGGCGGTGATCGCCCGCGCGTTGGAACTCGGCATCAACTTCATCGACACGGCCAATGTGTACGCCCACGGTACCAGTGAGGAGTTCATAGGAGAATCACTTAAGAAGCTCGGGGTAAAACGCGAGGACGTAGTACTTGCCTCGAAGGTGTATTTCAACGAGGGGAACCTCTCCCGTGCCGCGATTACCCGAGAGATCGATGGAACACTGGCCCGCTTGGGCACCGATTACCTCGATCTGTACATCATCCATCGCTTCGACTATGGCACTCCGATCGAGGAGACGATGGAGACCCTCGACTCGTTGGTCCAGGCAGGCAGGGTTCGTGCGCTCGGAGCGTCGGCCATGTACGCCTATCAGCTCCACAATATGCAGGTGGTGGCGCATGAAAACGGCTGGACGAAGTTCGCCAGCATGCAGAATCATTATAACTTGCTGTACCGGGAGGACGAACGAGAAATGATCCCTGTGTGCCAGCAATATGGTATGTCGCTCACCCCGTACAGTCCCTCGCTTCGGGGCATTTGACGCGACCGACATGGGATTCTGATTCGCTTCGGTCAACCACGGACGGCACCATGCGTAGGAAGTATGATCGCGATCGGGAGACGGGTATTCCGATTGTTGGGCGGGTGGCAGAAGTTTCCGAACGGTACGGCGTCGCCATGTCCGATGTAGCTTTGGCCTGGCACTGGGGCAAAGGCGTTGCCGCTCCCATCGTCGGGTGCTCGCGCCCGAGCAGGGTTGACGATGCTGTGCGAGCGTTGGATCTCAAACTGTCCGACGACGACGTCGCCTATCTGGAGGAGCTATACGTACCGCATGAACTGGTCGGGCCGCTTGCCCGTCCGGGAGACAAACCGCTTCCTGGAGCCGCTGTTAGAAGGTGACGCGGGTCGGCGGTGAAGCGGGTCGATGGTGAAGACGCGTGCGCTGTGGGGCCTCCGCTCCGGGGCGGGGTGCCGCGCGCGAGTCAATGCGCCGGGTACTGACCGGGGAAGATAGTTGCGGGCTGGCACGCTCGGCCATCGAGCGGGGGCCGGATGTGGGTGGTGGGTCCATTTGGCGACTATGGATTTGCTCCGTGTGTTTTGGCGTGGTCCGAGTTCTTCACGGGAGTGCGTGAATAACCCGGAGTGGATCCATAGCCGACCGAAGAGGGAACCTGGTGCCAGCGAATTCATGCCTGATTAAGCTCCGAGTGCGTTCCTGCGCCATGGTGGAGAGGTTGCCTTCTCGTGTTTTGAGTAGGGTCACGGTTCGCTCCATGTGGAAGTTGGTGATTATCGCGCTGAAGGTCTTGCCGGTGCTGTTCTAAATGAGTCGGCTGAGATCGGAAGGTGAGTAGCCGAAAAGAGCGGCCGTCTCCGCCAAGGTTGCGTGGTGGTAGTTGACGCCAAGACAGTCAAGAACGGCCACAATCAGGTTGTTTGGAGCGCCGGGCAGCTGTAACGGTGATCGGTGCCATCATCGACGTGGCACCGGCAGCAATTCTGCTTCTCGCGTTGCTTCCCCTCGTCAAATACAGGCTTGACCAGCCGACGATGGACCGGATAACGGTAACTCATTGCGCGGCGTCAAGGAGAGCCTGTGAAGGAGGCGGTTGCCCTTTGACCGCAGGATCGGGTTGCCTGTCAATGGGGTGGGCTCGTGTCAGCGCCTCCCGCCGCCGGGCAATTCCAAAGCTGCGGGGACCGGGATTAGCCATCTGGTCGGCGGACGCGCCACCAGCCAGATCGTGCGCTTCCCTCCCGACTTAATTGGCCGGCGGCTCGCAGCTCAGCTATGAGTCGCTCGGCCGTCCGCTGCGAACAACCGAGTTGTACCGCCAAGGCACGTACGGTCAGGTGCGGGTCATCGCGGAGCAGCCCGAGTATTCGCTGCCGTCGATTCTGCAGTGGGTGTGGCTCAATGTAGGGGAGTAGTGCGTCGCGGATCGCCTCGAGCGCGAAGACGACAAAACTCTCGCAAGACCCCGCTTGATTTGATGTGGCAATGGTCCGGTAGTACTCCTCTTGGCGTGCATGGATAACGGTTTCGACCGGCAGCCATGCAAGCGGAGCCCGCCAGTGTGACAGTAGCAGCGTATGCCAAAGGCGCCCAGTGCGCCCGTTACCGTCGGTGAACGGATGAATAGACTCAAACTCGTAATGGAAAAGGCACGAGGCGAGAAGTGGGTGAAGGTCTGTCGAACTCAGCCAGGAGAACAGGTTCCGTATGGTATCCGGCACGTATTTTGCTGGGGTGCCGGGATGGATCAGCTTGCCGTCTTTGAAGACTCCCGCGTTACCAGCCCGGAACTGCCCGGCATCGGGAATCAGTCCGTCCATGAGTATGGCGTGTGCCTGTAGGAGGTCCGCCGGGGAGTAAGGGTCAAAAGAACTCATGTGTGTGTAAGCACGGTTGGCGTTCTCAACCTCACGAATATCCGATGGCGGTCCGAGTACCCGCTCACCGTTGATGATTGCGGTGACGTCTTGGTGCGACAGCGAGTTCCCTTCAATGAGGAGCGAAGAGTGAATTGTTTGGATTCGCGTCTCGCGGCGAAGATGAGGGTTGGTGCTCAAACGGGGGTCTGGGCCCAATCTTCCAATCAACTCGGCGATGTCCATGCATAGGCTGTCGATCTGTGCGGTATGTATGAATGGCTGTGAATAGCCCATGGTTGCCCCTTCGAGAGATCTCGATCACCGTCAAAGTTTACCGCCAATGGCGGTGAAGTGCAGACCGCACTATGGTGATGGGTGGCGCCGCTAGTGTCCGCGGCGTTTTGGCATTGTTGGCATTTTGGCATCGTCGGACCTGCCGCGTTCCGAGGGCCGCGATCCCCGTTACCGTGCCGATAGGTGCCAGCAGTGCCGTTGCGCCCAGGTAATGGTGTTGTGGTGGTGCAAGAACTCGCGTAGGGTGAACTCCAGGTATAGCCGAGCGCCTTTGGCAAGCGTCGGCGAGCGAAAGGATCAGGTGCATGACAGACTAGCGATGCCTCACAAGCACCCACGCGAAACAACCGCACGAGGCCATGCCCCGGGTGCCGCATCGCTCATGTCCGCACAACTTCATGACACAGTTGCGTGTCTCCGCCGTCGTCCGGCATATGCGGCAGTGATGCGGGATTGCCGCACCGCGTGGCCTCCGAGTACAAGGAGGCGCAATGCAGCTCAACCTTTCCGAACTTGAATTTACCTACCCTGGCGCGAGTACACCGATCCTCGCCGGGATTACTGTGAGCTTTCCGCAAGGATGGACCGGAATAATCGGTGACAATGGCTGTGGTAAGACAACGCTCGCGCGTATTGCCTGCCGGGAGCTTGAGGCCGACGTCGGCGTCGTCGTACCGGACTTGTTGGCATACTACTGTGCGCAGGATGCGACGGAGCTGCCTAAACTCTTGGAAGACTTCGCTTATGCGTACGATGCGCGCACACTTCGTATTCGGCGGGAACTCGAGATCGAGGACGACTGGGCGTGGCGATATGAGACCTTGTCCGGCGGTCAGCGGAAGATGACACAGATAGCATGCGCTCTGTGGAGCGCGCCGGATGTATTGGTGCTCGACGAACCGACAAATCATGTTGATGCTTCTGCGCGTGCGGCCATCGGCCGTGTGTTCGGGAGTTTCGGCGGTATCGGGATCCTCATTTCACACGACAGGGAATTGCTTGATGCCCTGTGTTCGCAATGTCTGTTGATGGGATCGGGAGGAGCCGTGTTGCGGCCCGGCGGGTACTCGGATGCCACCGCGCAAGCGGAGTTGGAGGCCCTAACCCTGCTGCGGCAGCGGGACACGGCAAGACGTGAGCAGAAACGCATCGCCCGGGAAGCGCAGCGACGGCGTGAGGAGGCGTCGCGTACCGCTTCGCGGCGTAGTGGGCGCAATATCGCCACCCGTGATAACGACGCTCGCTTTCGGCTGCGTCAGACCATAGTGAGCGGGAAAGACGGGGTGGCAGGACGGCTTTCGGCAAGAATGGAGGCGCGGCTTGAGCGGGCCAATACGGAGGTGGAAGGGATCCGCTTAGAAAAGCACTACGACGCTGAGGTGTGGGTCGACTCCCGCCCTAGCAGGCGGCCTGTCGCGCTCGAGTTGCCGCAACAGGATCTAGCACTGGGTGAATCGAAAATCCTGCGCACACCCCCGCTACATATCGGTCATCGTGAGCATATTGCGCTGGTGGGAGATAACGGTAGCGGTAAGACGACGTTAGTGAAGGCTTTGCTGGGCCCGCGAACCGATGGAAGTGTGGTGCGTTCACCGTCTGAGAATAGCGTGCCGGAGCACGGACGTTTCCTCTACCACGATGCACCGTTGATTTCGGCGACGACGTCGATCACGTGGAGGATCAAGCCGGAAACGGAGGGCGCGCTGCGATTAGTGGTGGAGGGCGCTTGAGAGTGCGGATGCGGCCCGGCGGATGCGGCCTGAGAGTGCGGATGCGGTCCATGGGGCAACGATGCGACTTTCCGCATGTTACTGCTACCTTCGCTACGCACTACATCGCTCATCGAGATGCCGACGATGCGACCTCCGCATGGCATTTCTACCTTTCCGCTGGGTGCGCTGTGCGCGTGGAATCGTCCCCATACACTTCTTCCGTCCTCATCGTGCTGCGCACCTGCTCCAGAAAACGTTCGGCAATGGGGAGAAGACCTGCCCTTTTCGCCAGATGAGGTACACGGGTGACGTCAACGTGGGCGATAGGGGGCGGAAGACTAGATCACTAGTGGGGCCGGTATCGACAAGCCGATCAAACGTGAGCAAATAGCCGAGGCCCTCACGCGCGAAAACCGATCCGTTATAGGCGAGGCGAAATGTTCCTTCGAGGTGGAGTTCCTTCATGCGCTTTCCCGCCCAGCGCGGTATATCGCTGGCCCAGGACTGCTCGGAACAGAACAGGGGAGCCCTGCGAGGTCATCGATAGTGAGCGCGCTCGAGCGAGCGAGTGGGTCGTCCCGGCGCATAACAACACCCCACAAGTCGGCAGCCGGCAGCCGCAGCACGTCATATCTTGTGGCGTCGGGTTCTTCCACCAGAGCGGCGAAGTCCAGCACACCGCGATCCAGTTTCTCAGTGACCTGCTCGGTGTCTCCGCTGGTGATGTGGTAGCGAAGTCCGGGGTGGTTTGCCTTGAGCCGACGGATCGCACCGGCAATAAGGCGAATCTGGAAGGACTCAGCGAGACCGAGATGAAGGTCTCCGCCGGTGATGTCCCGTAAGGCGGCGAATTCAGTTTCGATTCGATCGGCTAGGCGTATAAGGTCGTCGGCGCGGTCGCGTAGTAGCCGTCCTTCGTCGGTAAGTTCGATGCTGAAGGAGTGCCGGATGAACAGTTTCT
The DNA here is from genome assembly GCF_003073475.1 of Actinobaculum sp. 313. GTDB lineage: Bacteria > Actinomycetota > Actinomycetes > Actinomycetales > Actinomycetaceae > Asp313. Next base: position 1,211,466 of record NZ_CP029033.1, read on the forward strand.
GCCCGAGCTCTCGTTCGAGGGCTTTGAGTTGTTTGGAGAGCGTTGGCTGTGAGACACCCAGTATTTCAGCGGCACGGGTCATGTTGCTGTCGTGTGCGACGGCCGCGAAATAGCGCAAGGTCCGTATCTTCATGTGATATTCGTCTCCCATCGCTCCGCAGAGTTAGACAAACTCGATGATATGCACATCAAGAATAACTGACATGCACGTTAGGCATTGGTGGAATATCGGCGGAGTGGATAGTTTCAATAGCAGGAATCCGCGCGAGCGATCAACCGCCTAGGTGTCGCGCGCATCCTCTGGAAAGGAGAGGACATGACGAACGAATCTCTTGAGTTGACCAACGAGTGGGACAAGGTCTTTCCGGCCTCGGTGGAGGTCGGCCACGAAAGGGTTACTTTCCACAATCGATTCGGTATCACTCTGGCGGCCGACCTCTACACGCCGAAAGGGGTATCGGGGCCACGGCCAGCGTTGGCGGTGTCCGGCCCGTTCGGTGCGGTCAAGGAGCAGTCCAGCGGCTTATACGCCCAAAAGATGGCCGAGTACGGCTTCTTGGCCATCGCCTTCGATCCCAGTTTCACGGGTGAGTCCGGCGGCACGCCGCGCTACATGAATTCGCCGGATATTAATATCGAGGATTTCCAGGCCGCCGTCGATTACCTTTCCGTGCGCGACGACGTCGATGCGGACAATATCGGCATCATTGGCATTTGCGGTTGGGGAGGAATGGCGTTGGCCGCCGCTGCGGCAGATCCACGCATTAAGGCGACGGTCGTCTCCACTATGTATGACCTGAGTCGGGTGGCGGCCAATGGCTACTTCGACTCGGCGGACTCCGCTGAGGCCCGCAATCAGATGCGCGCATCCGTGGCGGCCCAGCGCACTGCCAGCTACCGGGTTGGCACCTACGCCATGGCGGGTGGCGTGGTGGACCCGCTTCCCGACGATGCGCCGCAGTTCGTCAAGGACTATTACGACTATTACAAGACGCCGCGCGGCTACCACCCGCGCTCGCTGAACTCGAATGACGGGTGGACTGTTATTGGCGGGTCGTCGCTAATGAATGCCACGCTGTTGGGCTACATTGAGGAAATCGAGAACGCTGTGATGATTGTGCATGGGGAAGAGGCGCACTCGTTCTATATGGGCAAGGATGCCTTCGCTCGGCTCCAGGGGACAACAAGGTGTTCGTTCCTATCCCTGGCGCCTCCCATACCGATCTGTACGACGGCGGTGGGAAGAACGCCATCCCATGGGATCAGATCGCTGAGTTCTTCGCGCTGCATTTGTGCTGACCGCGACGAACTCGGTCCGCATGCCCGGCGGATGGGGAAGCCTCGCAATTTCTTTATCTAGTGGTCTCTCACCGGTCCCCACGCCGATGAGGGCGCGGGGACCGCCGTCTAATCCGTATGAACATGGCGGCACCTGGGCACAGCGCGGTCCCGTGCCCTGCAAGGTGGCGGTCGGGATGGCAGCGTCTCTTGTGTGCACAGTTGGACCTGGTCCAACCGGAGGAGATCGCTGACCATTGCCAGCCCACCCCGCGTGGCTGAACTGTGGGTGCCACGCGCATGGGGAGATCGGTGCGCGTCCGCTATGTGGGAGTCTGCGTAGCGCGTCTATGGTGTGAGTTGCCGGTGCGCGTCCGCTATGCGGGAGTTTGGTAGTGGGGAATGAAGGGCGGATGTCAAAATCCCGTCCAAACGACGGAAGACTTGAATGTCTCCATTGAAGGAGTGGCGGAATTTCGCGGATCTTGTGGCTTGGCTCTGCTGCGTGATGCTCGTTTGGACGGGATTTTGACACGCCACCGGCAGTCGAAGGGAAGGACAAGGGCAAAGGTCGTCCAAAATTGATGTGGCACCCTCAATCCACGAACATCGACTTTGCCCACGCTAGGGGCGGTGCTGTATTCACCGTCTTGGCGACGGCGCCGTTGACGGTAGAGGCCAGCAAAGAGTGAGCACAGCCCGACAACTGCGAGCACTGCGCCAGCCTCCCACGATCCTCTGCCCGTTGTAGCAACAAGTATCAGTAAGGTCACCCCAGCTGCCAGAAGCGCGACTCCGAGTTTTGTCAACCAGCTGGTATCGGGGGAATATGATGTCCAACTCATGGTGATCACAGTGCCGAGCAGCTCTTGTTTATGACCTTATAGCCAAACGGCTGAGCCCATGCTCGCATTTTAATCTCGGCACATTGTCTTCCCTTCGGGCCTGTCTTGTCAGCTAGATACCAGCCAAGGGCAGATCCAAGTGCCGAGCAGGCGACGCCACCGATCACGCCACCGCCAGCAAGCGTACACAGACCACCTGCGGCTCCGCCCCATCCGACGCTACTTCCGAAGTTCCAGTCTCTTGGTGTCAGGTAAATGTATAAGTAGCGTCCAACGCCCACATGGAACTGCGGGGAAGCGGTACCTCCAGTTTGATCATCAGAGACGACTTTCCATCGGATCCCGTTTGTCTCGTGCATAACGCCATCGGCTGGCACGGTCTCGCTCTTCCTGAAGATCTCATCTAGGTCTGACTCTTGATCCTGGACTTGCGCGACTACTGTTGTGGTACCTCGCATGCCGGTTGTCTTCTCGGACGGGGTGGCGGCGGCCGCCGAACCAAGAGCGAGTGAGGCCGCCAGAAGCGATCCGAGAAGTGTTAGTCCTCTTCTCATGGTTCCGTTCTCCCTTTCGAACTTCGTTGTAAGAAAAGAGGCACGCCAAATGCATGACGTGCCTCTGAAGAATATTATATGGCTTGTCGTTTCCTCCCTGTCAAGGTTTGGGTTATAGGTCATTTTGTGTTGTTGGGGTTAGTCCCGGGTGCTGTGGTAGGGGTGGAGTTCGTGGAATCCGAACCCGCCGAGGCTCCTGGCCGCCGCAGCTATGGGCGCCCAGTCGTCCTGGGCACTGGTGGGGCGGAGCATTTGGCATCCGTGGAGCGGCACAACGTCGACGAGGAGAGAAGTGCCGTCGGAGCTTCGCACAGACAGCTGAATCATCTACGGGCATAACCTCTCATGTGAGAAGCGTTTGCGGGCAGGGCATCGCGTTGGCAAGCGATGGAGCCCAATAGCCAGTGCAGAAATGACACAAAGCGGTGTATCGCGGAGGTCTGCTAGCCGGCGCGCGGACTTACGGCGGGCACTGTCAGCTGGGGCCTGGACCGAAGTCAGCGAACTCGAGGATGCGCTAGCTGGGCTTTCAGGTGGGGACTTGAAGGCACTCGCCCGCGACCGTGAAGGCACTCGTGTTTCGGTCGTGTCGCTGGCAGAAGCAACAGATTTCCGTCTCATCGCTGGCAGAAGCAACAGACGGTTGCTTGACGGCGCGGCGGTAACTGTGCTCTGGCTATACCAGGTCCGCCCGAAGGAGCGGCTGACAAGGAGGTTGAAATGTCTATTGGAGAAGCGATTGCGAAGGCGCGGACTGTCCGCGGGATGACCCAGAGCGATCTGGCCGATGAGGTCATGGTGACGCGGCAGGCGGTATCGCGATGGGAGACCGGTGCGACCACGCCGGGTGTCGATATGTGTAAATTATTGGCAAGAGCGTTGGACGTGCCGGTTACGACGCTTCTTGGGCTTCCGCCAGCGCCAAACTGCCAGAGCTGTGGCATGCCCATCCCGAAGCCGGAGCAGCATGGTGCCGAAGCCGATGGAACCCTCTCGCAGGATTACTGCGCCTGGTGCTACCAGGACGGCACTTTCGTCGGTGAAGAGACCATGGATGGGCTGATTGAGTTCAGCGCGCCTTATATGGCCGAAAGTACTGGAATCACAAACGACGAAGCCATCTCATATATGACGGCGGTACTACCGCATTTGCGCCGCTGGAAACAGTAGTGATGCGGGGGCGGCGTTTCGGCGTCGGCCCCCACAACAGTCCAACTGACACGACGATGTCGACAGTGTGACGGTCGGCGTCTCGGCGTCGGCCCCCACAACAGTCCAACTCGCACAGTGGAAACGGTCCAACTCACGCAATGAAAATCGTCCAACTCACGCAATGAAAACAGTCCAACTCACCCAATGAGGTACGCTTTTCCTTGAGTTACCAGTTGTATGTGACTGGAGGAGGGACGGTGACTACGCGCTACATGAGTCGCGTCCCAGATGACGCATTAGCGGCTCTTCTTGCACACAGCGGAGCTGTTCAGGTCAGGGGGCCCAAATGGTGTGGAAAGACGGCGACCTGCTCGCAAGTCGCGGCAAGCGCCATTTACCTTCAGGATCCCGATCGTAGCTAGTCATATCTGGCGCTTGCCGATGCTAAGCCTTCCGCGTTGCTAGAGGGCGCAACTCCGCGCCTTATCGACGAATGGCAGATGGCGCCGCAACTGTGGGACGCGATTCGGTTTGCTGTTGATCGCAGGGGAGAACCGGGACAGTTTGTTCTGACCGGTTCGTCAACCCCCACGGTTACGAGCGCACATTCCGGTGTAGGACGAATCGCAGCCCTCACCATGCGAACGATGAGTCTCTTTGAATCAATGGAATCCAGCGGCAGTGTTTCCCTGGAAGCGGTTTTCGATGGCGACACCGAGATCGGTGGAGTTTCGCTGCTTGTTGTGGAAGGAATCGCGCGGGTTTTGTGCCGTGGAGGCTGGCCTGCCGCAGTTACGGCTGGCGATACGGTGCCAGTGGGTCGGTTAGCGCAAACGTACGTTGAGGGGCCTATTCGCTCTGATGTTGCACGCATGGATGGTGCACGTCGTAATTCAACGCGTATGCGCGCATTAGTGCGGTCATACGCACGGCATATATCCACCCAGGCTGCACAGGCAACAATTGCGGCGGACATGGCCGCCGACGATGCTTCTATCGCGCCGAACACGGTGCGCGACTATCTTGATGCACTAACTCGTGCTTACGTTATCGAGGACCTGGCCACTTGGAATTCGGCGTTGCGTTCCCGCACGGCGATTAGAACAAGTCCGACTCGGCATTTTGTTGATCCATCCATCGGCACTTCCGTGATGCGTTGGGCCCCGTCCATCTCATGGCAGATTTTGAAGCTTTCGGACTCCAATTCGAGTCACTGGTTGTGCGGGATTTGCGGATTTACGCAGAGTTCCTCGATGGTGCGCTTTTCCACTACCGTGACAAGACCGGATTGGAAGCCGATGCCGTTGTCGTGCTGGCTGATGGGCGCTGGGCGCCGCTCGAAGTGAAAATCGGCTCGCGTGAACTGGACGATGCAGCCAAGCGTTTGCGACGTCTGCGCGAACGCGTGGATACTCGCCGCATGGGAGAGCCGTCGTTCCTGGGTATCATCACTGCAGGTGTTACCGCCTATCGTCGGCCTGATGGCGTGCTTGTGATACCGCTGGCCTGCCGGTGCCCGTGAGTCTGCGCACTTGAAACATGAAGTATCCACGGCCCGTACCTGCCCTTATTCACAGCGCGAGTCCGCACGCTGGCGGACACGCACCGGAAGCCCGCCGCTTTTGTGTCTCACACCATGTGAGGCCGCGCATTTGTGGACATGTACCTCCGTGGCGACACGAATCTCGGCGTGTGGGCACGAATCGCCCGTGTAGGGACAAGTCTCCCCGTGTGGGTCCGAGTCTCCCCGTGCGGGCGCGAATCCCACCGCCCGTGTATGACCGACCTTGGGAAGGTCGTATGCCTTACGGCACCGGGTGGCGTTTGTTGCCTCCGCTCCGGCAGCCGACCGGTTAAGCGGCTCTTCCGGTTAAACCTGGTGGCACGAGCGGTAGTCAAGCCTGTCGGACCCGGCGGCAATCAAGCCTCCTGGCCCGGCGGCAATCAAGCCTCCTGGCCCAGCGGTAATCAAACCTGCTGGCCCGAGCGATAATAGAGCACGGCGATCTGCGTTCTGTTCCGCAACCCCAGCTTGGCAAGTATGGAACTGATATGGTTGCGCACCGTTCCCTCGCTCATGAAAAGCGCCTGGGCAATCTCGGCATTATCTAAGCCCTCGCTCACAGCTTCTACTACCTCGTACTCACGATCAGTGAGGCAATCGAACTCCGAGGCGCGAGCCGAGCTTCCCGGTAACTTCACACGCAGCGCCGAACTCTCCAGCACCTGTCCTTCCAGAACACGCATTCCGGCCATCACGGAGCGTAAGGCGGGTGCGATTCGTGCGATGTCTTGTTTAATGAGGTAGCCGCGCGCACCCATATGCAGTGCGCGGACGATGTATTCGTCGTCAGCGAAAGTTGTAAGAAAAACAATGCGTGCCTGCGGGTCTATGGCCAGAATCTGCTCCGCCGCTTCGAGGCCATCGCCACCGGGCATTTGGATGTCCATGAGCAGCACGTCGGGCTTGTTTTGCGCGTAGAGCGTGACCGACTCCGGGCCATTGGCCCCTTGGGCAACGACGTCGATATCCTCTTGCGCCGAGAGGATCGTGCTCAGTGAGTCGGCAACAATAGGATCATCGTCAACGATGAGTATTCTCATGGTGTTCCCTCTCCGCTGGTGTTGTGGCTCGGATGAGTTCCGGTCCTCGAGGCCGTGTAGCGGCACGAATCAGTTCCCAGTTTCGAACTAGCGCCAGACTTCAAAGCACTGCTACTGCCGGGTATAAGCGCGAGTATACCGCTGATGCCACTGGCTGCGGCACCGGCACCGAGCACCGCGGCGGCCTCGGGTACGAAGCGCAAGAGCCACGGCCACGGTGTGGCGGAAAGCTTGCGCACGCCCGCTGCAAGTGATGCGGGTAGAAGGGCGTGGTAAGTCAGCTTTGCAGCTGTGCGTTTCGGTAGGGCACGTGCACCCGCCGCAGCACCACCGACCAATGCGATATAGGTAGCGTTGAGCAGTACCTGCCGCGACCACTGGTTGGGGATGGGAAGAGGCGGCGCACCGACGAGGACGCGGACGATGTTGTCAGCGAGACGTTCCACCAGGGGTTGACGGACGAGGAAATCGCCGATGTTGACCAGGAGTGCGAAACCGAGCTGCAAGGCAGGCAATAACACGAATACCGTCGTTGAACCGGGCACTTTCCCAACATGCAGATGAACCCACTGATCGCGAAAGCGTTTGCGAATCCAGCCGAAGCCGTACTCACCGCTTTCCCCGAGCACGCCTGTAACCGCCGGGCTGCCATCTGCCGGTACAACGTCGTGAAGCATGCGATGCAGAGCCGTTGGGGATAGGAACCGCTGCCCGTTCGCGGCGCCGCCGTTTAGCAGCATGGAAAGAAAGCGGCCCGCATCGGCGGCGGAGGCGTATGTGGCGCCGGAAGGAGCTTGAATCCAGGAGTGCGCCCCGGCAGGAAAGTCTCGTACCGGCAAAGGAAAGCCGAATATGCTCACATGCCCCACTGGTTCGCGGGGTGACGGCAGGAAGGAACGGTGGGCCCGGCTTGCCTTTGTTGCCGAAACACCTCTCTCCGCACTCCGCTGACGCGCGGACGGCGCCGGGGTGGATATGCCGCATGAATCTGCACGCTTGGGCCCGCAGTCGGCTTCTGAGCGGGGTGACATTGCTGGGTGTGCCGTCTCTGGGCACCGGTTTTCAACTGTGCTGTCGGCCATGGCGAGCGGTGTGAGAATACGTTGCTGCAGGGCGCCGGAGAAGGAAACGCCCAGGGTTGCCTCAATCACCTGCCCGAGCAGATTGTAGTTCTGATTCGCGTAGCGAAAAGCGCGGCCTCGCGCCAGCCGCATGTGCCCCGGGGTGGCGTCGGTGGCAAGTCCACTGCAATGATGGGCGAGGTCGACGACGGTTACATCCTGCGGTACTCCTGCCTGCGGCAGATATTGCGTGATCGGTGTGTTGAGGTCAATCGTGCCTTCCTCGGCGAGTTGTAGCAGGAGCGCGGCCGTTAGCGACTTACTTGTGGAACCGAGTATTACCGGATCGTTTGCGCCGAGCCCGCCGTATTCGACGGTGAGTTTGGGGCCATCTGGTCCAACAAGCTGCACGACGCCGCCGGGAACAGCCGTGCGGCGAAAGGTCGCCAGGACGAGCTTTTTGAGGAGGCGCTCATGTTCCGAACCGAGCCGAGGACTAGTCATATGGCCTCTTCCTCTTTTGCTTGGGGATAGTAGCGAATACTGTGACCGGTGCGGTCTTGATCCGCAGCACACCTCCCAGCGACTCTACCCGCTCCCGCATGGAGCGCACGCCCATACCCTCGCTATGGTCGAGTCGATCCTTTTCGCCGACCGTACCATCGTTTTCGACGACCAATTGCCAGAAAGCAGGGTAGTCGGTGAGCTTGATCTGGACCGAGCGAGCGTGGCCGTGGCGTACTGCGTTTGTCAGAGCTTCGCGGGCCACGGCGATAAGTGACTGAGCGACGGTAGGAGGCGGGGATTCGTTCAGTGTGCAATCCACGACGACGTCGTCGATCCCGCAGCGCTGGCCGAGCAGATTCAAAGTGACGGGGAGATCAACACCCTCATCTGCCAACGTGTGCACGCTGCGACGCATGGAGCCGAGCGCCTCGTCGAGCGTAGAGCCGACGTCGTCAAGCTCGCCCACTATCGCGCCGTCGTCCTTGTGCACGATCTGCAGTGCCTTGACACGGAAAATCAGCTGCGTGAGCAGATGGCCCACATTGTCATGGATATCGCGGGCAATCCGCGTGCGCTCAGCAAGCGTGGCCGCGCGAGCCTCGTAATCCTGGGACTCCACAAGCCGCGCATTGGAATCCTGTAGCTCGCGCAGTCTTTCTTGTAGGTCATCGCGCGTGGCGAATAGACGCGCGCGAATGACGTCGACTTGCGCCGAGCGTACGGCGAGAGTCGCCGCCAATACATACACGACGACGTAGACGGCGGGCTCGACCGGGCGGTGTACGAGGACAAGGGGATACGGGACCAGCGCGGGCAGCCATCTATACGCCTGGCGTGAGAGCACGGCGGTGCGGGTGAGATCGTAGAGGACAAGCGCCATTCCGGGAAGGGAGAGTGGTGAGAAACAGCTGGCGGCAAGGTATGCGAGTGCGCAGATGGTGGCGATACGGGTGCCTGCAAAAGAAGAACTGAAACCACTGAGCGCAAGTGCGCTAAGCAGCCAGCAGATCTGCTGCGCATATGGCTGCCCGGAAAGCAGTAGAAGGACGATACATCCGACGAAGATCGCCGTCTTATCTGCCAATGGTCCCATGAGGAGATTATACGAAGGCTACATACAACCCCTGACAAAACTCATGGCTGCAAGCAAATCCGATGACAGGTTTCACTCCTCCTTAACATATCTTCCCTGCAATGATCGAGACGGCAGAAAGGAAAGGAAGCGGCATGACCGACATGACCGATCAGACGGATAGCGCCCAAGCGGTGAGCGTTAACGGGTTGGTGAAGCGCTACGGCGAACTGTTAGCGGTTGATGGCCTGTCATTGGGAATCGCGCACGGTGAGATCTTCGGGCTCTTGGGCCCCAACGGCTCAGGTAAGACGACCACTATTAACTGCATCCTGCAGCTGCTGAAATATGATCGCGGCGAGATTGAAGTGTTCGGGCGTCCCATCCGCGCTACCTCCTACGATCTGAAACGGCGCATCGGCGTTGTGCCGCAGGAAGTAGCTGTTCTAGAGGAATTGACCGTACGAGAGAACATTGACGCCTTTTGCGCTCTGTACGTACCCGACCGGAAGAAAAGGCAACGCCTCGTGGGCGAGGCCATGGACTTCGTCGGTCTGGGGAAGTTCGCGAGGTTCCGGCCGAAGAAGCTCTCTGGGGGTCTGCTGCGGCGGCTCAATATCGCCTGCGGCATTGCCCATCGGCCGGACCTTATCGTGTTGGATGAGCCGACGGTTGCCGTAGACCCGCAGAGTCGCAACGCCATCCTCGATGGGATCAAGAACCTCAATGCGCAGGGCGTGACCGTCATTTATACGAGCCATTACATGGAGGAAGTCGAACAGCTTTGCACGCGCATCATGATCATGGATAGCGGGCGAGAGATTGCGAGTGGCACCAATAACGAACTGAAAGCCATGATCGGCGTCGGGGAGCGGATACGCGTCGAAGTTCTTCAGCCGGAGAATCCGCGCCAACCCACCCTCGATGCGGTGCGTCGCATCCAACATGTGCGCACGGTTGCATGGGAGGCGCCGGAGCTGCTGATCGAGTGTACAAACGGCACGCATAACCTGGCCGATGTGCTGGGAGTGTTGAGCGCGGAGGGTATCGCCTATGGGCGTATCACTTCCGAGCCGCCCACCCTCAATGATGTTTTCCTGGAACTGACCGGGCGAGAGCTACGCGACGAGGCGGCCTGATATGTGGGCGACTTGTGCATATCAAATACTGAATCTTCTGCGTTCGAAGATCACCTTGCTATGGACCATGGGCTTGCCCATTTCGCTGTCGTTGATCTTCATGGGCATGTTCTCGAATCTGGATCAGGTGTATCGGGCAGAACCAATCGCCATCGGCATCGTGCACGACGAGGACTTCGAGCAGGCACCCGGTCTGGACGAGATGGTCACAGCCCTCGCCACCGGGGATAACCAACTCATTACGGTGTCATTCCACGAGTCTGCAGAGGAGGCTGAGAAGGCGGCGAAGGACGACGACATCCTCGGCTACATCGCCGTGGATTCCAGAGTTCCAGTTCTACATCTCACGACGAGAGGGAACGGCACGAGTTCCGCCCTTGTGCTGCGCGCGGTTCTCGACTCGTATGTTCAAAAACAAGCCGAATATGCGGCGCTCGCTGCGCAGGGGCTCGACCCACAACAGCTTGCTACAGCGGAAGTTACGCGAGTCTTTACCGAGCGCACCCAGGTGACAAAGACGGTGGTCAAACCGGCAACTCGGTACTACTACGCTCTGCTGGCTTTCACCTGCGGAATGGGGGCTCTGATGGCCCTCGAAGCCGTGCGAAACGTTGCTGGCCGTTCCTCGGCCGTCGGAGCGCGGCGGACCCTGGCGGGCATTCCACGCTGGAAGGTGCTGCTTGGCACCATCGCCGGTGCCTGGATCTGCATGTTCGGGTGCATGATCGTGGTGTTCATGTTCCTGAAGTTCGTCGCAGGAGTGCAATTCGGCTCTCGGGCGGGTTGGCTAGTCCTTGCCATCGCACTGTCGAGTCTTATGACGTGCGCGGGTGGATCAGTACTTGGAACGATTCGGCAATGCGACCCAGGGATCGTCTCCGCTATAAGCTGCCTGCTGTCGTTGTTCACGGGCTTGTACGGAGATGCTTCCCAGCGTCTGGCCAATATGGTTGAGCAAGGTGCACCACTGGTGGCGCAAATGAACCCGCTGTGGCAGTCGACGCGCAGCTTCTTGTCTCTGCTCTATTACGACGAGATGGAGCCCTTCGTGCGCAGTTGCATGGTTATCTGTGCCATGGCGGGTGTCTTCTTTGTTATCGCATTGATCCGCATGAGGAGGATGAGCTATGAACGTCTTTAGAACATCAATGAAGGTTGCTGCGGCTCACCGCTTATACATTCTCATCTACCTCGTACTGTTGAGCTCCTTCGGCCTGTTCATGGGAAAAGTGCAGGGTGGAGAGAACCTCGAAAAGGAAGTTGTCGACACGCAGCAATACACGGTTGCCGTGATTGACAGAGACAATTCGGCAATTTCGCGCGGGCTCACCGCATATGTTGAATCGATGGGGGAGGTAACGGATCTTGAGGACACCCCTCGCTCCATTCAAGATGCGACGGCACAAGACTATATTTCGTACATCGTGATTATCCCCGCGGGATATGGCGATAGCCTTCGCGCCGCCGCGAGTGAACAAACGGAGGTTCCTCTCCTCGATACGGTCGTCAACTACCGCTCCGCCGCAGGTTCGCTTCTTGATACTCGCGTTAATGGCTACCTGGCGCAGGTCTACAACTATCTCTCGCTGGCGGGCAGCAGTCCCGAGCAGGCGATTGCGCTGGCCGATGAGGCGATAGCACAAAGCGCCGATGTAGAGCTTGTGACGGCGGATGATCCACCGCTTCCGAACGGCCTGCGCGTGTTCGCCGAGTTCTCCATGTACCCGATGGTTGCTTTTAGCGTGGTCGCCATCACCATTCTGTTGATCGCATTGAACCGACGTCCTGTCCGTTCACGCCTCTCCGCAGCGCCGCTGAGTGGTACCTCGCGTAACGTCAGCGTTATGTGGGCGTGTCTGATGGTGGGCTTCCTCGGCTGGCTATGGATCTCGGCTCTGGGACTGGTCTTTTTTGGACTTGATTCTCTCGCAACATCAGCGCCCTCAATTGGGGTTTTGGGTCTGGCGCTGTTCGCCGTGATGCTCAATGGCATTGCCATCGGCTTCCTGGTTGGCCAACTCGGCGGAGGAGATAATGCCGCCAACGCGGTCGCCAATATTGGCGGTATGACGATGTGCTTCCTGGGGGAGCGTGGATACCGCTGGAGCTCATGCCAGACGGTCTGACCACCCTGGCGCGTTTCACCCGGGCTACTGGGCCAACGAGGCGATTATGGGGGCATCCCAATCTGGTGCGGCGAGCACGGGAACGATACTCGGCTATGTCGGCCAATGTGGCGTATGTGCACTGTTTGCTGTTGCTATCTTCGCCGTCGCCCTCGCAATCGGGCGGTCACGTGCCCGCGCCTCGCTGTAGCTTCGTCATTTGCCCACGGAAAGAGCGAAAGCCCGCAGCTCTCGCTCGTCTCAGGAGGGACTGTGAGATGAAGGGGCTGCCGGATCTGTTATCGTGACGGTCCCGGCAGTGCCATCCACGAGCAGCTCCACACCGTCGGGCAGAGAAGTGGCGTTGCCGGTTCCGAGTACGGCGGGAATCCCGTACTCGCGGGCAACAATCGCCGCATGAGAAAGCGGACCACCGGAATCAGCGACGACGGCCGCCGCGACGGCGAATAGCGGCGTCCACGTTGGGTCGGTGTAGGGGCACACGAGGATATCCCCGGGCTGGAGCCGCGCAGCTTCGTCCGGCGAGTGGATGATTCGCGCCGGGCCGCAGGCGCGTCCGGAACTGGATGGTTGGCCACGTAGAGTGTGCAACTCGTCTAGTGTGCTGCCAACTTCGGGGTCGCCGCGATCCAGCCACACGGACTGTGCGGTGGGGCGCACTCGCTGACGCCTCGCGGCGAGTGAAGAGAGCTGCTTATCAGCGTCGTCGAGTGCCTGCTGCACCTCCTCCATGTACAGGAACCGGATGTTTGCAGGATTGTCGAGTTGTCCGCGATCAACGAGGCGGCGGCTGATCTCATCCATACCCGCCCGGGCGACGCAGAAGAACTCTTCGAGCATGTAGGCTGTTCCTTCGCGGGCAATGTGGCGTGCTTGGAATCGCTGCGCATTCCTCTTCCAGAGGAAACGCAGCGGCCGTGGAAGCCGGGCGTTGATGAATCGGGTGGTGTTCTCGCCGCGGGTACGTGGCAGTGTGGACAATACGGGTGTGTTCTGTGGAATTTGGACCGGGTTGCCCCGCAGTGTCGTTGCCAGCAGCGTGTAGAAGGAACCAGGATCCTCCCGCCAGGATCTATTTGAGAATGGCAGATAGAGACGAGTGCAGCGAGCGCCGTAGGAAGCGAGGAACTCATCGACAAGTTCTTGGAACTGTCGACCTCGTTTACTACCGCTCAGCACAGCCGGTAGCCGGTCGGAAGGTGTGCCTGTCAGAAGGGCTGTGAGACCAAATTCGCGTGCTTGCTGCGCCAAGAGGCTGATTTGCGCGGTCATCGCCGCCGTTTTGTACGGAACGCCGATGAGGAGCTCCTCCGGTGTAACCTGCGGGTTCGCATGTACCAATCGGATTAGGAGCGAGCAGATCGTCCGGTTGACCACCAAAGGAGCGTTGTAGTTGAGGAATCGACTGGCAGTCAGGCGTGAGCACTCCGCCAAGGAAAGGTGAACCAGGTCCATGACCTCGCGGTCGCTCATCTCGCGCAGGCGCGTGACTCGTTGGAGCATCGCATCAAGGCGCGAGCGCAGTCTTGATTCCTCGTGGGTCCAGCGTGCAGGGTCGTGCGACATTCCACGGTGAAATAGGACAGCCAAGCGTGCCGGCGTGGTGAGAGTTGGACGCGGCGCCGTCATACGAATGCGGATAACCCCGGTGCCCTCGCCGCGAATAAGGGCGGCGGCCGAATCGACTTTCAGCCCGGCTGCTCGCATGAGCTCTTGAATTGCGTCCTGTATTTGATGCACAGCGAACAGGTCAAGCGGGAATGGTGCGGGGTAGTGTTCAATCATGTCGTCACGCAGTACTTTGCTTAAACGCGCCGCAGCACGTTCGTTCCTTGAGACGACGGCGTCTGTGACGGTGGTGATGGGCCGCGTTTGCAACAAATAGAGTTCCTCCCCGCAAAAGGCCCATTCAATATCCTGTCCGCAGCCGTAGTAGGCCTCGACTTGCTCGCCTAAACCCAACAGGCGCATGAGTTGCTTATCCGTAATGCTCTGTCGGCCTCGGTCCTGCTCCGGCACAGTCCGAGTGGTGGGTGGGCTGCCCGGGGAGGCGTCAATTCGTGTTTCCTTGCGGCCTATTTCTCGGGTGAGCACGCCGGGTGGTCGTCGGGCGAGGGTGAAGGTATCCGGTGTGACCAGACCCGTGACCACCGATTCGCCCAGTCCGTATGACGAGTTGACAAGCATTGTGTCTTCGCTGCCGGTGACGGGGTTCCGGGTGAAGAGCACGCCGGCCGTATCGGCGGGAACCATGGTCTGGACGACGACGGCGAGGGCGAGAGCGTCATCGGGTATTCCCTGCGTTTTGCGATAGGCAACGGCACGATCCGACCACAGTGAGGTCCAACACCTGCGAACGGCATAGAGTACGGCACTTTCTCCTATAACGCCCAAGAAAGTCTCTTGTTGACCCGCGAAACTCGCCTCCGCCAGGTCTTCAGCTGTCGCAGAGGAACGCACAGCAACCGGTGGGGAACCAAGAAGGCGGTACGCAGTGCAAATCGCCGTCTGCACGGTTGGTGGAATGACGCTCTCAAGGATGCGGTTGCGCGCAAGGGACGCCCTGCCTTTGGCGGCATCCTCCCGGATCTGCGCGGTACTGCTACCTAGAGTCTCTCGATAGGCGCGCGTCGTGATGCAGAATCCGCGGGGAACGGGAAAACCGGCACGAGCGCACTCCGCCAGATGCAACGCCTTACCACCTACGCGTTGTGCGTTACCCGCGTCCGCCTCGTCAAACCATGCGATCATATCCGCCTACCTCTATAGTCGTAGAGCCTTGGTGGAGATTCTATACTTATGGAGGTGCCTCGTCGAGATAAATTGCGAACTGATTCCGGGCGGGTTCTTATAGGAGCGGATTCCATGAGAGGACGGGAGATGAGTGATCGTCGCCGGCAGATTGCGGATGCGGGGATTCATATTCTGTCAGCACGAGGGGCCCGCGCACTTACGCATTTGAACGTCGACCGTGAGCTGGGCCTCGCAAATGGATCGACATCGTATTATGCGCGAACTCGCCGCGACTTGATCAAACTGGTTGTAGAACGATTGGCGGAGCGAACGGTGGAAGAGCTGTCGGTGGAGGTTGCGACAGCCGCATGGAATGTGGAGGACGAGCGGAGCGTGGCGGCTCGAGTAGCCACTGGTCTGGCACGCTCGGCTCGCCGTACGGAGGATCATCGGGCGAGGATATTACTACTCATGGAGTGTCGCTCCGATCCTGAACTCTACGATGCGCTGCTGCGAGGGACTTCGGTGCGCGAACACTTCAGCCGCGAGGTGCTTCCGTTTCTCCAGAGCTTGAATGTTGCGGACGTGGAAGAGCGCGCTGCGGATCTCGCTGCTCTTGTTGATGCTCTACTGATGCAACGTGTGATCCGCAATGCGCCGGTGGATGAGGAACTCATCATCTACTCCTTCCTCTCCGGCTTGTCGCGTGTTACTTCTGCCGACTAGCTGACAGTGAGCGATTACTACGCTGAGTGCGAAGAATTCGCCCACGATCTGGCTGCGATGTCGGCGATCTTCGGCTTTTCCGTATGCTACATTTGACGCTTTTGAATGGGGCAGGCCGACGTCGTCAAGCGCGGAACAGGCCTGACGCAAGAGAGGCGTCCGCGTTGCCTTCGGCTTCGGTGGCGACGTTCATGACGGGACATGTTGACAAACAATAATCATGAAACGCCTGACATGTAGCAAGGTCTCAACCTTGATACTATGGGCACCTGTGACCGGTCCTTGGGGTTGTTTGTAAGGCAGATGACACCAATCGATGTCGATACGGGCAGTCCCATCCGGTTGGCCTTGACAATGCTGCTTTCCGTGTCGGTAACCGTCGGCATGGTGGCGCGGCGAGGCGTGATAATAACGGATACGTTCACCTACGGCAGTAGATCACTGGAGGAGACAATATGGCCGATCTGATGAGGCAGGTTACTGACCACCTGGAGGCAGCGCAGTCTGCGGAAGACGGCCGCAGTGCGGAACTTGTCGCACGCGACGGCGTGCTGCGGCAAACGATCATTGCGCTGCGTTCGGGCACACGACTGCGCACACACAACTCGCCGCCGGCGGCGTCGTTGCAGGTCCTTGCCGGAAAGGTGCGAGTAGAAATTGGTGACGAGCTACAGGGAGAGTTCAAGACGGGTGAACTGTGGGTTCTGACCCACGAGCGTCACTCGGTGCTGGCGGTTGAGGACAGTGCCTTCCTATTGACGACGGTGACGTCGACAGGAGAAGGGTCGCACGCGTAGGTCCCGCTACGCATCTCTCGCGTGTCCGCTTAGCGGATGTAGTCGACAGACGGTGCAGGCACTGCCATACTAAAAGAGTCATGTCCCGGGGACGGTGAAATTCCGTACCGGCGGTGAAAGTCCGCGACCCGGCCCGAAAGGGTTGGCTGATCCGGTGAAATTCCGGAACCGACAGTAAAAGTCTGGATGGGAGGAACATGATGTGAGTCATGCACCCCAGCATGTCGTTCAGTCGGTGACTGGCGCGCATGCGGGTGTCTCTCGCTTCCCCGGGTCGATGAGGACACCGGGAGGATGAACCGTGAGCAGTGCCCTTTGGCGGGCCGATGAAGTGACCGCGATGCGTGCCGCGCTTGATGCCGCTTGCAAAGGCGTGCGTGGTGCGAATCCTCTCGTTGGCGCAAGCATCATTGTGGACCAGCAGATTGTTGCTACCGGGTACCACCATGGCGCGGGCACGGCGCACGCCGAGGTTGAAGCAATCACTCAGGCGCAAACTGCGGGTTACAACCTGCAGGGCGCTACGGCGGTTGTCACTCTCGAGCCCTGCAACCACACGGGGCGCACCGGCCCGTGCACGCGCGCGTTGGTTGATGCCGGAATCAGCCGTGTTGTCTACGCGGTCGCAGACCCACACCGGCAGGCCTCCGGTGGCGCAGACTACCTGCGACGCTCGGGCGTCGATGTTGCCAGCGGGCTGTGCGCAGATGAGGCGCGCCAATTGAACCGGCGCTGGCTGCGCGCAATTACGGAGAACCGCCCCTTTGTGACGGCCAAAATCGCACAGTCGATTGATGGGTTCGTTGCTGCAGCGGACGGCAGTAGCCAGTGGATAACGGGTACGGAAGCACGCCGAGCCGGGCACGAATTGCGTGCGCAGGCCGACGCAATACTGGTAGGTACCGGAACTGTTGCGGCAGACAATCCCCGCCTGTCTGCCCGCAACGAACACGGCGTCGAACGAGAGACGCAGCCGCTCCGCGTGGTTATGGGGCATACCCCGGTTCCCCGACAGCGGCGTTGCGGGACGGGCGCTGGTGCCAACTGCACACGCACAACCCGCAGGAAGCGCTGGCACAACTTGCAGCACAGGGAATTGAACATGTGCTCGTAGAGGGTGGCCCGACTATCACAACGGCCTTTCTTGCGGCGGATCTCGTTGATTCCCTCCTCGTCCACCAAGCCCCCGTTTTCTTCGGAACCGGTAAGCCATCTGTCGGCGATCTGGGAATCACCACGCTCGCCGCAGCCCGCCGTTTCGTACTTGATACACCCCCTGAGCAGTGCGGCGACGACGTCGTGCTACATCTATCACCGACACAATAAGGAGAGCAATGGCGAAGGTATCCGCGCATAATCCCCGCGCCGAACGGCTCACCGGGGCCGATTCGCACAATAGGAACGCCACGGCGTCGCATTCCGAACAGGCTGAGAGCACACCTACCACTACGCCATTGCGCTGCGGTAACAGGATACGGGCCATTGACCAGGACTTCGCAGATATTCGCCAGACAGTGGCGGCATTCGCCGCCGGGAGGCCGGTAGTCGTCGTCGATGACGAGAATCGCGAGAACGAAGGTGATCTGATCATTGCGGGGGCATTGGCCACTCCGGAAACCGTAGGTATGTTGGTTCGCTACACCTCGGGTCTCATATGTGCTCCGATTACCCGGGAGCGTGCCGAGGAGATGCAACTGCCGCTGATGGTAACCGACAGCGAAGATCCTAAGCGGACGGCATACACCGTCAGCTGCGACGCCCGATTCGGTACCTCGACCGGTATCAGCGCGCATGACCGCTGTGCGGCGGTGCGGGTTCTGGCCGATGAGACCGCGGGAGCCGATCAGTTGCAACGGCCCGGGCACGTGCTCCCACTTATTGCACGTCCGGGGGGAGTGCTTGAACGGGCCGGGCACACCGAGGCTGCCATTGACCTGTGCCGCCTGGCGGGCCTTCCACTGGCGGCCGCAATCGGGGAAGTCGTGCACGACGACGGGTCCATGATGCGGCTGGACGCCCTGCGCAGTTTCGCGGCCGAACATGGTCTGCAGATTATGACTATTGAACGCCTGCAACAGTACCTGCGCCTCGCCGAGAACACAGCATCCCACGGCCTGAACAATAGTGAGGCCGGTAGCACTGGGTACGCGAACGAAGCCGATTATGCGGGGGCTCCTCGTGACGCAGGCGTTCGGCTTCGCAGCGTGACGGACCCGGCTATGGAACCCGTGCGCGATGGTCTTCCTGCCGCCGAGCATTCGGGAACGGTTGAACTGCCGACCGACTTCGGCGCGTTCTCGGCCGAAGCCTGGGCACTGGAGGGGGCCGAGCATATCTCCCTGATAGCTCCATTGCCGGATACCACTGAGGCGCCGCTGGTCCGACTCCATTCTGAATGCGTGACCGGCGATGTGCTCGGATCGCATCGCTGCGACTGTGGCGAACAACTGCATGCGGCGCTTGCGAAGATTCACGCAGAGGGAGGCGTCCTCATCTATCTGCGGGATCACGAGGGGCGAGGTATCGGCCTTCTTAACAAACTGCGTGCCTATGAGCTGCAGCAGGCGGGGGCGGATACCGTCGATGCGAA